>JAERSU010000140.1 GCA_016845445.1 Oceanospirillaceae bacterium
GGAAGCTAGCACCCGCCTTGGCTGCCGGTAACTCTGTAGTAGTAAAGCCTGCCGAAGAGGCTTCCCTTACAACATTGCGTTTGGCAGAACTTGCCAAGCAGGCAGGTATCCCTGACGGCGTATTTAACGTAGTAACCGGTAAAGGCTCGGAGGTTGGCGAAGAGCTAGCCATGTCCATGGATGTCGATGTGCTGGTATTCACAGGTTCCGGGCAAACTGGCCGTCGTTTGCTGGAGTACTCGGCCAAGTCCAATATGAAACGTGTGTATTTAGAATTGGGCGGCAAGTCTGCCAACATCGTTTTTGCTGATGCACCTGACTTGGATGCAGCCGCCATGGGGGCTGCCATGGCCATCTTCCGTAATTCTGGCCAAATTTGTGTATCAGGTTCACGTTTGCTGGTAGAAGAAAGCATCCATGACGAATTTGTTGCCAAGGTGGCCAAGCACGCTGAAGCCTTGCGAGTGGGCGACCCCCTATCACTGAACAATCAGGTTGGTGCGGTGAATAACCTAGGCCAATTAAATGGCAATCTGGAATTTGTCGATAAGGCCAAGCAAGAAGGCGCTACTATTGTCACAGGTGGTGAGCGTATTCTGGAAGAAACCGGCGGCTACTACATGCAGCCTACGGTGGTAACCGGCGTAAAGCCAGACCATCATTTGGCCCAAGCGGAAGTCTTTGGTCCGGTATTGGGTGTCATGCCATTCAAAAATGAAGCCGAGGCTATTGCCATTGCTAATAACAGTGTTTATGGTTTGGCTGGCGGAATTTGGACCAGCAACCTAAGTCGCGCCCATCGCATGGTGAAAGCCGTGAAAACCGGCGGTTTATTCGTCAACACCTATGGCGGTGCGGATGTGACCATGCCATTAGGTGGGGTAAAGCAGTCGGGCAATGGTGTGGATAAATCCCTCCACGCCTTCGAGAAGTACATCGACTTAAAAACCGCCTGGATCAAACTATAAAAATCCTGCAGCAGGCACGGATGGGGTCTGATCTGAGCGCAGCGAGGGTCTGACCCCAGCTATTGGGACCACTGACTAGATTAGAACCTAGTCTGACCCCAGCTATTGGGACCACTGACTAGATCAGAACCTAGTCTGACCCCACCTAGTGGGTCCACAAATCAAACAAGAGCTAAAAGCATGACAGACAAAACCATCCTCATCATCGGTACCTACGACACCAAAAACGACGAACTTGAATACATGGCCGAGCGTATCACCAGTCAAGGTGGTGGCGTGCTGACCATGGATGTTAGTGTCCTGGGAGACCCAGACAAGCCAACGGATATCAGCAAGCACCAGGTGGCAGAAGCCGGCGGTAGTAGTATTCAGGCTGCAATTGATAGTGGTGATGAGAATGTCGCCATGCAAATCATGGCCGAAGGTGCCGTAGCCGTAGTGACCCAAGGTTATGCTGCGGGTGACTTTGATGGTGTGGTGATTCTCGGTGGTAGCATGGGCACGGATTTGGCTCTGGATGTGTGTCAGTCTTTGCCTATGGGCGTACCCAAGTATATTGTGTCTACCGTGTCTTTCTCGCATATGATCCCTGGCGAGCGTTTGTCGGCAGATATTCAGATGATTCTTTGGGCCGGTGGTCTGTATGGTCTTAACTCCATCTGCAAGTCTTCTTTAAGCCAAGCAGCTGGCGCTGTCTTGGTAGCTGCTCGCGCGGTGGAACCACCGGCAAATGATCGCCCTATGGTAGGCATGACAAGCTTGGGTAGTTCTTGCTTGAAATACATGAAGGCCCTTAAGCCAGCTTTAGAAGCGCGTGGTTATGATCTGGTGGTGTTCCACTCCACGGGTATGGGTGGCATGGCCTATGAGAGCCTGGCTTCGCAAAAGCAGTTTGTCTGCGTCATGGATTTCTGTTTGCAGGAAGTGTGTAACCACATGGCGGGTTCTGCCATTAATTCAGGTTCTCAGCGCCTAACTAGTGCTGGTGCTGCGGGTATTCCGCAGCTAGTAGCCCCTGGCAGTGTTGACCTATTGGATTTCCCTGGTTGGCAAGATGTCGCTAGCATGTACCCTGAGCGCCACGTACACGAGCATAACCGCCTGATTCACTGTATTTTCAGCAGCCCCGAAGAGCGCCGTGCTCAGGCACGCGAGTTTATCGAGCGTTTGAGCCAAGCGACCGCCCCTGTGCACTTTATTCTACCTGAAGGTGGTATCGAAGAATGGGACCGCGAAGGTTGTGACATGCACGACCCCGAAGGCTTGGGCGCTTTTGTAGAAGAAGTAAAAGGCCTGTTACCCAATGACAAGATTGAGCTAAGTGCCCTAGATGCTCACATCAACGATGAAGCCTTTGTTACTCGCGCACTTGAAGTGTTCGATAACTGGGTTGAACAAGGCATAGTGCCAAAAGCAAACTAAGTAAAAACAAATAAAAGGTGCACAAGATGCACCTTTTTTAATCCCATAGTCTGTCCCAGTAGGGACTCGCCGCCCGCGTCAGACCCCAATGGGACAGACTAGAGCGCCAACGGAGATAAATATTGAAAACCAATCAACAACTGATTGACGATCGCGCCCGTTTATTAGGGCCAAATGTATCCACCTTCTATGATAACCCGATCCATATGATCAAGGGTGAAGGTGTGTGGGTGTGGGATGCCCAAGGGCGTAAGTATTTAGATTGTTATAACAATGTACCCCATGTGGGGCATTGCCATGCTAAGGTGGTGGAAGCCATTTGTCAGCAGGCTAGCACCCTCAATACCCACACCCGCTATCTTCACGAAGGCATTGTGCGCTATGTGGACAAACTAACGGCTACATTTGCTGAGCCACTGTCTACGGCCATCATGACCTGCACGGGTTCGGAAGCCAATGATATTGCCTTACGTATGGCTGAGGCCGCTACTGGCCAGCGCGGCATTATTGCCACGGACCATACTTATCACGGCAACACCACCATGGTGGCCAAGCTATCTAATTCCAATAAATCGGACTTTGGTGGCGAAAGTCACGTGCGATTTGTGCCGGCTCCTGATAGTTATCGTCCTGCTTATTGGCTGGATGGTGGCTTACCAGAAGGCATGACTCACGCTCAGGCCTTTGCCGAACAGGTAAAACTGAAGATCAAAGAGTTGCAGGCTAGTGAACATGGCTTTGCTGGCATGATTATCTGCCCATTTTTTGCCAATGAGGGCTTCCCAACCTTAGAAGCTGGTTTCCTTGATGAAACCGTAGCTGCGGTCAAAGCGGCTGGTGGTATTGTTATTGCTGATGAGGTGCAACCAGGTTTTGGTCGTATTGGCACTCATATGTGGGGCCATCAGCGGGTTGGTATTGTGCCTGATGTAGTGACTCTAGGAAAACCCATGGGTAATGGTCACCCTGTTGGCGGGGTGGTAACCAGCATGGCATTAATGACCCAGTTCCGCGAAGCCTTTCGCTATTTCAATACCTTTGGTGGTAACCCCGTATCCTGTGCCGCGGCAGAGGCTGTGTTGGATGTCATGGCAGCCGAAGGCCTTATGGAGCAGGCTATGGAAGTGGGTGACTATGCTCGGGCTGGTTTGCAGGCCTTGGCGGACAAGCATGTCTGCATCGGTGATGTGCGTGGCTCTGGCATGTTCTTTGGTGCCGAGATGGTGTTGGATAGAAATACCAAAGAGCCAGCCACGGCGTTCACCAAGCGGGTAGCCAATGCCATGCGCGAAGAGGGTGTGATATTAAATTTCCTCGGCATTAACTACAACGCCCTAAAGATTCGCCCCAATCTGCAGTTCCAAAAGCAGCATGCTGATGTCATGTTGCAGACCCTAGATAAGGTGTTAAGCAAGGTGGTATTACAGCCATGAGCATGGGGAGAAAGCCATGAGCATGGAAACCAAACGACTGTATGAGGTAGCCACAGAGGCACTGGCATTCTGGGGCTTAACAGGGGCGCAATTAGATCTGATTGCGCAACGAGAAAACGCCGTATTTCGCGTGCAGCAAGGTGAAAACTGCTACGCCTTGCGCTTGCACCGTCCAGGCTATCAAACCGCCCAAGCCATGGCATCAGAGCTTGCTTGGATGGACAGTCTAAAGGCTGCCGGTGTGCAAGTACCAGCGCCCATTGCCAGCCAACAAGGCGAGTTTCTCATTGCCTTTGGTGGCTATCATATAGACTTGCTGACCTGGCTGTATGGTACACCCATGGCCCGCGAATCCGAGCCTTTGCAAGTGGCTGATCGTAACGGTACCTTCTTCGCCATTGGCCAACTGATGGCGCAGCTCCATGAGCAGGCTGATCACTGGCAACGCCCTGCCCATTTTGAGCGCATGGCATGGGATCGCGAAGGGTTATTAGGAGAGAATCCTCTGTGGGGACGTTTTTGGGAGAATCCAGAATTACCCAAAGACTTAGGTTTGGATTTGATCGCTGCCCGTGCACAAGCCAATGACATTCTCAGTCGAGAAAAACTCGACTACGGCCTTATTCATGCTGATTTAGTGCGACAAAACATACTTATTGATGAATCTGGCCTACAGTTGATTGATTTTGACGATAGTGGCTTTGGCTATCGATTGTTTGATGTGGCCACCACCTTAGGCAAAAACTGGCTCGAGCCAGATAAAGAGACTTTGCAACTGGCTTTTATTGAAGGCTATGAAACGGTACGTCAGCAGCAGTGGCAATACCTGCCACTACTCAATATGCTGCGGGCTTTCACCTACGTGGGCTGGATAGTGCCACGCATTAATGAGCCGGGTTCACAAGAGAGGCAGCAGCGTTTCTTTAAGCAATGTCGCTTGGCTGTGGATGAGTTTAATGGCGAATTAACCACCTAACTTTCTAGTTAGCTGTTGTGCTTTGGTTTGCAGTGCTTGAACCAGTGTTGCTTCGTCCGTTAATCGTGATACAGGCAGAGCAATGGCGATGGCACCAATAACGGCTTGTTGCTTGTTGTAGATGGGTGCGGCCAAGCCGCAAACATCCAGTTCGTAAGTGCCTACTACCTTGCTATAGCCTTGTTGCTTGAATGTTTCTAGATTCTTTTGCAGCTGTTCCGCTGTGTTGCTGGTGTGTTGGGTGATCTTCTCAAGCTTACTGTTGAGCACCTTGTTACGTAAGGCCTGATCGGCAAATGCCAATACCACCATGCCAGAGGCGGTGGCGTGCAAAGGTAGGATGGCCGCGGGATCTATCCATACCCGATTGCCGTGGATCTTGTCATCCACGTGAGCGATGGTGTTTAACCCGTTATCTCCCTGTAATAGGGTCATGTGCACGGTCTCATGCACTTCTTTATTTAGTTCCTGTAGTACCTGCATGGCCAACTCTTGCACCGGGAAGGTCTCTTCTCGAACAAGTGCTAAGCGGGTGAGGCCACTGCCTAGGTGATAGGTCTTGTCGACTGGATCCTGTTCCAAAAAGCCTGCTTTTACCAATTCTGTCAGGCGGCGGAAGGTGGTGGCCTTGTCATTGCCCGTTAGCTGTACAAATTCCGTTAGGCCTAGCTTGGGTTTTAGTGGTGACAGCAGATTAAGTAGGGCGAGGGTTTTGGCGACGGTGCTCATAAAAAGGAATAGCCTTAAACACCTCAAACCTATTGACAGGCGAGGTGAAAACAAATTAGCATGTTAAATATTAAACCATAAGGTTTAAATAATAAACCCTGAATCTATTTGAGTCAAGTGCTATGTCCCAACAATTACCCTCTCAATCTCCCGTTGTCATCATAGGTGGTGGTATCTGTGGTGTCTCCACCCTCTATCATTTAGCTAAACGTGGTGTGGCTGCTGTATTGATTGAAAGAAAGCAACTAGCCTCAGGGACAACCTGGCATGCCGCTGGTATCGTTGGCCAGCTGCGTGATTCGGCGGCGCAAACAGAATTGGGCAAATACACGGCCAAGTTGTTTCAGGAATTGGAAGTAGAAACTGGTCAGGGTACCGGTTATAAGCAAAATGGCACCATTAATCTAGCTTTGTCAGATATGCGCCATGAACAGTTGCTGCGCAGCCATGATCACGCCTCGCGGGTGGGTATTGGCAGTGCCATGATGAGTGCGGCTGAAGTACTGGAAAGGTGGCCTTGGATACAGGTGGATGATGTGTTGTCAGGGTTTCATGTGCCTTATAACGGCCAGGTGAATCCACTGGATGTGACCGTGGCAATGGCGAAAGGGGCCAAGGCTAACGGTGCCATGATTTTTGAAAACACCCTAGTCACAGACCTGCATGTGGAGCAGGGCGTAGTGCGCGGTGTGCATACAGATAAAGGGTATATTGCCACCGGCAAGGTGGTCTTGGCGGCGGGCATGTGGAGCCATACCTTTGCCAAGCGCTACGGTGTTAGTGTGCCTTTGCATGCCTGCGAGCATTTTTACATCGTTACTGAGCCCATGGCTGATTTGCCTAGTGATCAACCTATTTTGAACATTGCCGAAGAACGTACCTACTGGAAAGAGGATGCCGGCAAGTTGTTAATAGGTGGTTTTGAAAATCAAGGTAAAGCTTGGGCCCAAGGGGGCATTCCCGAAAGTTTTGAATTTGACCAGCTGCCTTTTGATCTTGAGCACGTAGAGCCTGAATTAATGGCCATGTTTGAGCGTATGCCCTGCTTGGCGGATATGGGTATTCAAACCTACTTTAATGGTCCAGAGAGTTTCACACCTGACGGTCGTCCCTATTTAGGCCCCTGTCTAGAACTACCTGGTTTGTATATGGCAACAGGCATGAACTCCAATGGTATTCTCAATTCCGGCGGGGTTGGGCTAACCATGGCCCAGTGGCTAATTGATGGCAGTCCAAACCGCAGCATGTCGGCCTTATCTGCTGATCGCATTCAGCATTTTCAGCAGAACACTCGGTATAACCAAGAAAGGGCGGCAGAGTCCGTGGGCTTTCACTATGGCTTGCAGTGGCCCGGTCGACAGGTGACTTCGGCCCGCAGTGTGCGTCGTGTCCCCATGCATGATCGACTCCTGGCAGCAGGTGCCAAATTTATAGAACGAGCGGGTTGGGAAATGCCCATGTACTACGATCAAACAAGCCATAGCTGGCCACAACGAGCGTCCATTGGCTGGCAGGACTGGTCGGCAAAAGTGCGCGAGGAAAGTCTCGCTGCCCGTGATGCCGTGGTGTTACTGGATCAATCTATGTATGCCAAATACATGATCCAAGGGCCCGATGCGACAACGGCTTTAAATCATGTATGTGGTGCGCAAATGGATGTGCCTGTAGGGCAGTCTGTGTATGCCCAGATGCTCAATGAGAAGGGTGGCATCGAAGCGGATGTGACGGTGATTCGCCTGGCTCTTGATGAGTTCATCATGATCTCTGGTCATCCTAGTCAGCGACGTGATCTGCATTGGCTACGCAACAAGATAACAACTGGTTTGCAGGTACAGGTGTTTGATGCGACCTCAGCTTACAGTCTATTGACCTTGCACGGTCCCAATGCTCGCCCTTTGCTGCAACAACTTAGTAATGCTGATTTAAGCGCTGAGGCTCTACCGTTTGCTGCGGCCAAAGAGGTGGATTTGCATTATGCACGAGTCACTTTGATCCGTCGTTCATTTCTTGGTGAGTCTGGTTTTGAGCTGCTCATGCCCACAGAATTTACCGCTTCTGTTTATGATGCTATTACTGCCATTGGTGATGATTATGGCCTGCGTCATATGGGCATGTTTGCCATGGGGGCTTGTCGATTAGAAAAAGGCTTCCGTCATCTAGGCCATGATATGGATGAGATGGACACCCCTAAAGATGCCGGTCTGATGTTTGCGGTGGACATGACCAAACCCGACTTTATCGGTAAGCAGGCCATAGCCAAACAACTAGAGCAAAGTCAAGGCGGGGCCTATCGTTTAGCCAGTGTGCAAATTGACGGCCTGACAGCCGAACAAGGCCCTTACTTAATGCATAACGAACCCGTGTGGCAAGATGGCAAATGCATCGGCCACATTACCTCCGGTGGCTATGGTTTTCGTTTAGATAAGGTCATTGGTTTGGCCAGTATAGAAATTGATGTAACGGATAAAGATTGGCTAAAGCGGGGAGGCTTTAGTGTGCAAATTGCCGGTCAGCAGTATCCTGCGCAACTGCAACTAAAACCACTATACGATGCCACTGGCGCTCGCATGCGCGCTTAGAAGGGGGGAGACATGATGTTTAACAAAACCATTCTCATCATCGGTACTTATGATACTAAAAATGACGAGCTGGATTTCATGGTCCAGTGTATTAGCGATTTAGGTGGCAAGGCCCTAACCATGGATGTCAGTGTCTTGGGTGAGCCAATTAAACCTACCCACATTAGTAAGCATCAGGTGGCAGAAGCGGCTGGTAGTAGTATTCAAGCTGCCATCGATAGTGGCGATGAAAACCATGCTATGCAAATCATGGCCTTGGGAGCGAGTCGACTAGCACTGAATGCATTTCAAACCGGTGACTTTCATGGAGTGGTGATTCTTGGTGGTACCATGGGCACGGACTTGGCGTTGGATGTTTGTCAGGCCTTGCCAGTAGGGGTGCCTAAGTATGTGGTATCCACGGTGTCCTTTTCGCCTTTGATTCCACCAGAGCGCCTATCTGCTGATATTCAAATGATACTGTGGGCCGGCGGTCTCTATGGTTTGAACAGTCTCTGCAAATCCTCCTTAAGCCAGGCAGCAGGTGCCGTTTTGGGCGCCGCCGCTGCGGTGAAACCACCGGCTAACGATAAGCCTGTAGTGGGTATGACTTCTTTGGGTAGTTCTTGTTTGTCCTATATGAAGACCCTCAAGCCTGCCTTGGAAGAACGGGGCTTTGAAGTGGCTATCTTCCATGCTACAGGCATGGGTGGCATGGCCTTTGAATCCATCGCTCGCCAAGGTGGTTTTGCCTGTGTCATGGACTTTGCCTTACCAGAGTTGGGCAATTTGCTGGCCGGCTCAGTGATCAATGGTGGCAAAGACCGCATGTGCAATGCGGGTGCGTCTGGCATTCCTCAGTTGGTGGCCCCAGGCTGTTTAGATCTGATTGATTTTGCCGGTTGGCAACGGATTCCGGAAAAATATCAGGATCGACCCTTCCATGCGCATAATCGTTTGATTAAATCATCGGGTTTAAATGCGGAAGAACGCCGCGCAACAGCGCGGGAAATGATAACTCGGTTGAGCAAAGCCAAAGCACCTGTGCATGTGATTTTACCTAATCAGGGTGTAGAAGAATGGGACCGTGAAGGTGCCCCAGCCCATGATCCTGACGGCTTGCATGCCTTTTGTCAGGAGCTGCGCCTGCAAATACCAGCCAGTATGGGTTTTAGCGACATAGCTACGCATATTAACGATGCTGAATTTAGCGAACAGGTATTAGCAGTATTTGATCAATGGGTTGCCACAGGCGTGGTTAACAAGGAGGTAGTTGCATGAGCCAGAACCCTTATGACATCTTGTTTGAGCCAGTGCAGGTAGGGCCTATTACTTTACCTAATCGCTTTTATGCGGTGCCACATGCTACGGGGCATAGCCCGCTAATGCCTAATGGGTCTATGGTGATGCGCGAAACCAAGGCCATGGGTGGCTGGGGCACCGTATGTATGCAGGTGGCGGAAATTGATCCCAGCTCTAATATCAGTAACCTGCCCATGGAAACCTTCTGGGATGAGCAGGATATAGCTAGTCACGCGCGCATGGTAGAAAAGGTGAAGGCCCATGGTGCCATTACGGCCATAGAGCTTGCTCATACGGGCCTGCGCTCGCGCAATATCACCACTGGCCGCCCTATTTTAGGGCCCAGTAGTTTGCCAAATCTAAAGCCTGGCATCCCCGGCCAGGCTAAAGCAATGGATAAGGCCGATATTAGAGCCTTTCGAGCAAGTCACAGACAAGCAGTAAAGCGGGCTAAGCAAGCCGGTTATGACATGGTTTACGTTTATGCTGCACACGATGCCTCATTGCTTAGCCACTTTCTGAACCCTACCTATAACCAGCGCACCGATGAATACGGTGGTAGCTTTGAGAATCGCGTGCGCCTGCTGCGTGAAGTGTTAGAAGATAGCTTAGAAGAAGCCAATGGCGAGGTGGCCGTGGCTATTCGTATGGCGGTGCATGATTTTAAGCACGAAGCCTTGGCGTTTGACAATGATGGCCGAGCCTGTGTTGAGTATTTGGCCGATTTGCCCGATTTATGGGATGTAAACGTGGCCGGTTGGCCCCGTGATTCAGGCACCTCCCGCTTTGATTTGGAAGGCTTTCAGGAGGCCTATACCAAACAGGTGAAACGAATAACCAACAAGCCAGTGGTGGGGGTAGGGCGCTTTACCTCGGCCGATGCCATGGTGAGTCAGATTAAGCGTGGTGTTTTGGATTTAATTGGTGGTTCCCGACCGTCTATTGCCGACCCCTATTTGCCTAATAAGATTCGTGAAAATCGCATCGAGGACATTCGCGAATGCATTGGTTGCAACATTTGCGTGGCCTCTGATGCCTATTCGGTGCCCCTACGTTGCACACAAAATCCTACTATTTCTGAAGAGTGGCGCCGTGGCTGGCATCCTGAGTATTTGCCTAAGGCAGAGCAAAGTAAAAATATCTTAATTGTTGGCTCTGGCCCAGCAGGCTTGGAAGCGGGTTTAACCTTAGCTAAAGCTGGCCACGAGGTCACCATTGCTGAGGCAAGAGCAGAATTTGGTGGTCGTGTGGCACAAGAAAGTCAATTAATGGGCTTGTCGGCTTGGGGGCGCGTAAAAGACTATCGATTGTACCAACTGCAGCAGATGGCCAATGTGAATCTGTTTGCCAATAGTCAGCTTCATGCCCAGCAAGTTGAAGAATTTGAGGCTGATGAAGTGATCTTGGCTACTGGTGCAAGGTGGCGCGCAGATGGCTTAGGAAGTAGTCATTTGCAGCCCATTGATGGTTTTGCCAAAGTGGCCCTGACAGCTGATGATATTTATAGGGGGGTTAAGCTGAGTGGTACAGTGGTGATCTATGATGACGACCATTATTACCATGGCAATGTGTTAGCAGCCCATTTAGCTAAACAAGGTTTACAGGTACATCTAGTCTGTCCGCTGCCTAGTATTGCTGAGTGGATGGGCTACACCTTAGAACAGCCCCGGGTAGTTGAGCAGTTGCTTGAATTGGGTGTGCACATGCACCCTAATACTAAAGCACTTGGCTGGCAGGATGGCCAGCTGCAAATTCAACGAGCCGATACGGGGCAACAACTAGTAGCCATACAGGCCAATCACCTGATTAGTGTCACGGCTAGATTGCCCAATAATGACTTGTGGCTAGCATTACAAGCAATGGGCATTAACAACCTGCATTGTATTGGTGATGCTCAGGCGCCAAATATCATTCAGGCTGCGGTCTTGGCAGGTCATACTATGGCGAGAAAAATCCTTCAGCCAGACGATGGGTTACAGCAAATTTACCTGCGAGAACGGCCTATGCTATTGGCTTAACTCTAATATTTGCTACAATGGCAGCCAGCCTAATAAACAACCTTTATAAGCCTAATAGCAATATGCCAAGTGCTTCTGCCAGTCGTAAACCTACCCTAACGGAAAATGCCTTTGATCGCTTGCGAGATCTGATTTTGGATAATCAGTTGCGCGTGGGAGCTTATTACCTGGAGCAGGAGTTAGCAGAGCTGTTGGGTATCTCCCGTACCCCTGTGCGCGAGGCGGTAATTCGCCTTGAACAGGATGGTTTGGTGAATATCATTCCTCGTCGAGGGGTATTTATTAAACCTATCTCGCCCGATGAAATGCGAGAAATCTACGAGGTGTTGTCCTGGTTGGAGTCGGCTGCCATTACTCTGGCTTGCAAACGCCCCGTACCGTCGGAAATCATGGCGGAGCTTGAGCTGTCCCACAGTCGTATGCAAGAGGCCCTAACGAGTAGAGATCTAGATAAGTGGTCTCATTATGACAATCGTTTCCATCAGATAGTGGCTGAGCTGTCGCAAAACTCTGAGCTGATTAAGCTGATGAATTCCTATTCTGATAAGACCGATCGAGTGCGTAGCATGGCCTTGCGCATCCGCGAGCTATCGCAGCAATCTTTGGAAGACCATTCTTTAATCATCACTTCCTTGCGCAATGGCAACGCCAATGTTGCTCTGAAGGCCAATCGTGAACATCGCGCTCGAGCTTGCGAAGAAATCACTAACTTGCTGGCCCTGTTGGGGGGCAATGGTATCAATCCGTAGTGGATTAACCAGGCCAGTTAATGACTTCTTCGCTGCTAGGGGTGAGCTGTAACCACTGATCAGGAGCATCGCCTTCCTGCCAGCCAGAGGCAATGCAGCGAACACTTAAGCCTTCTTGTGGTAGGTTGTGTAGGGCATTTTGGGCACAAGCCTTGTCGTTGGCCCAAGGTAGGTTGGCATGGTCAAACCAGATGCTGGTATAGCCACTTTGTACCTTGGGCAGTACCATGACTTCGAATTTCTCACCTTGCCAGGTGGCCAGATACACCTGGCGCTTAGGGCTTTGGCTGTGTGCAGACAAGGTATCCAATTGGCTGCTTAACCAATCTTTGATTTGCTCTGGCGTGGGGCCCTTGGTATAGATTTCGATATCAGGTTGGCACATGTTAGGCGCTCAATAAATGAATGAGGACATCTTCGTAGATACCCGTGAGGGTATTCAAATCAGCCATGCTGACATGTTCGTTGACCTGGTGAATAGTGGCATTAAGAGGTCCAAGTTCAACTACTTGAGCACCCGTTGGTGCAATAAAGCGTCCATCGGAGGTGCCACCAGAGGTGGATAGCTCTGTGGCATAACCAGTGTTGGCCAAAATGGCCTCTTGGCAAGCGCCTACTAAAGCACCTGGTTCGGTTAAGAAAGGTTGGCCACTGGTGTTCCATTCGACATCATACTGCACTTGATGGCGGGCGAGGATTTCCTCGGTCCACGTCATTAGCTGTCGATCGGTTACTTCAGTGGAGAAACGGAAGTTGATAAGCAACTCGACCGTACCGGGAACCACATTGGTGGCACCGGTGCCAGCGTTGATATTGGACACCTGGAAGCTGGTTGGAGGGAAGAAGTCGTTGCCTTGATCCCATTCGGTGGCAGTGAGTTCTGCCAAAGCTGGTGCCAGCATATGAATAGGGTTAATCACCAGATGTGGGTAGGCAACGTGGCCCTGTTTGCCATTAATGGTGAGCTTGGCGTTGAGAGAACCGCGGCGGCCATTCTTGATGATATCGCCTACCTGGTTGGTAGAAGAAGGTTCACCAACAATGCACCAGTCGATTTTTTCACCACGGGCTTCAAGGGCTTCAATGACCTTAACGGTGCCGTTTTTCGCCGGGCCTTCTTCATCGCTGGTGATTAATAGAGCAATGCTGCCTTGATGATCAGGGTGTTTTGCAATGAATTCTTCTAAGGCCACGATCCAGCAAGCGATGCTGCCTTTCATATCAGCAGCACCTCGGCCATAGAGCATACCTTCATGCTCAGTAGGTGCAAACGGCGGAAATTGCCAGCGCTCTTCAGGCCCTGTGGGCACCACATCCGTATGACCGGCAAAGCACAACAATGGTCCTTCGCTACCGCGGCGTGCCCACAGGTTAGTCACCTCTTCAAACTGCATGATTTCTATGGTGAAGCCCAGTTTTTCCAAGTGGGCACCCATGACCTCCATGCAACCCAAATCATCTGGGGTGACAGAAGGAATGGCTAGTAGTTGTTTGGTTAGGGCGATGGTGGCTGTGTCGGTCATTGGCAGTCCTGTAGGTCGGGCTTCAGCCCGACTCAATTAGTCGGCCTGAAGGCCGACCTACATCGTAACAGATGCTTTAGTTATTGCTGTGCAAGGCGTCGTTCAGTTCCACAGCCGTACCATTTGGCTTCACTTCTACGCGGCCAGAAACGGAATTGCGACGGAAAAGCAGGTCGCTCTTGCCAGAGAGGGCCACACCCTTGGTGGTGCCTAACTCATTGTTGTCGCTGTCTAGTACCGTGATCTTGGTGCCGCCAGTAACATACAGGCCGGCTTCCACGATGCAACGATCACCTAGGGCGATACCGATACCTGCGTTGGCGCCAATGAGGCATTCTTCACCGACGGCGATGATTTCTTTACCGCCACCAGATAGGGTACCCATGGTGGAACAACCGCCACCTAGGTCGGAGTTGTTGCCCACTACTACGCCAGCAGAGATACGGCCTTCGATCATGCCGTGGCCTAAGGTGCCAGCGTTGAAGTTCACAAAGCCTTCGTGCATAACGGTAGTGCCTTCGGACAGGTGAGCACCCAAGCGTACGCGAGAAGCATCACCAATACGCACGCCAGCAGGTACCTTGTAGTCCACCATACGCGGGAATTTATCAACAGCGTTAACGTGTAGCCACTCGCCACGTAGGCGGGCATCCATTTGACGCTGTGTTAGGTCGTCAATGGCCACTGGGCCTTCGTTGGTCCAGGCCACGTTTGGCAGTAGGCCAAAGATACCCGTCAGGTCTTGGCCGTGTGGCTGAATCTTGCCGGCAGATAGCAACTGTAGTTTTAGGTATACCTCTGGCGTGCTGCCAGGTGCTGAATCATTTTCTAACACGGTAATAACCATAGGTTGGCCGGCGTCGGCTGACTGGCGCAACCATTTGGCTTGTGGTTCGTGATCGATAGCATGTAGCGCTTCACACAGTTGGCTAGCTTGCTTGGCATCGATTTGTACGGCGTGGTTGCCAGTAGCAATATCGTTGCCCAGTACGCCAGCTAGGGCTTTCACCAGGCTATCGCATGGGTTCAATACGGGCTGTGGGTAGAATACTTCTAACCATTCACCTTGGCTGGACTGGGTACCAACACCAAAACCAAAACTAAAGTGACTCATAAATTGTCTCCTAAAACTAAATAGGGCTGTTAAGCGGTAAATTCTTCATAGTCGGCGGCTTTAAAACCAACCAGTGCCTGCTGATCCTTAATAAGCAGCGGGCGTTTAATCATGCTGGGGTTGTCAGCCAGCAGTTGAACTGCCTTGGCTTCGTCAACGTCGGCCTGCAGGGCCGGGTCCAGTTTGCGCCAGGTGGTCCCGCGCTTGTTGAGCAGGGTTTGCCAACCTACCTGGGTACACCAAGCTTGGATTTCTACCGCGCTTGGTGGTTGTTTTTTGTAATCACGAAAAGCAAATTCAATGCCGGCATCAGTCAGCCATTTTTTGGCCTTTTTGATGGTGTCGCAGTTAGCAATGCCATGCATGGTGATCTGGCTCATGGGCGTTTTCCACTGAGGTAAAAATTAAGGCGCATATGGTAGCAAAAAAACACCACCATAGATATGTTACTGAGCCTGACTAATATGGCTATCTAGTTCTAAACATATCTGCTCTTTTAGGGTCATCAGTACTTCGTCGTCCATGATGCGATAGCCATCCACGTCGGTGATGAAAAATACGTCTTCCACGCGTTCGCCCATGGATTGAATTTTGGCTTTTTGAATGCTGATACCCATGCGCATAAACACCAAGCCAACTTGGGCCAATAGACCCGGGCGGTCAGCACAGGTAAGCTCAACACGGGTCCAGCTATAGCCTTCGGGGTTGGTGATGTCGACCTGTGTGGGTAGGGCAAACAGCTTGTGCAAACGCGGTGTACGCTGTTGCACCAGATAAGGGAAGTCCTTTGGGTTCTGCAGGGCGTGGGTGAGCTTTTCCTGTAAGCGCAGGCGGATTTCCGCTGTTTCATCAAGGGTTTCACCCTCTTGATCCAAGACGATAAAGGTGTCCATGGAGTAACCATCATCGGTAGTGATAATGCGGGCATCAAAGATGTTGAGGTTCAATTGGCCAATGATGGCGCACATGGCAGCAAACAAATTAGGTTGGTCTTTGGTGTACACAAAGATCTGGCTGCCGCCTTCAAAATCGTTAAAGCTAAATTCACTGATGGCCACGAGTGGCCCTTGGCTTTGGTGGTTAACGATTTGCTGGGTGTGCCAGGCGACGGTTGCGGCGCGTTCGCGGATAAAGTAGTCATCCCCTAATTTGTTCCATAGGTCCTGCACAGAAGCCGGATTGATGCGTTTTTCCAGTAATAGTTTACGGGCATCCTGTTGGGTTTGTTCTATGAGCGTCTCGTTATCCAAAGGCTGATCCAGTCCCAGACGTAACACCCGGTTGGTTTCTGTGTAAAGCTGGCGTATGAGAGAGGCACGCCAGTTGTTCCACAGCTCTGGGTTGGTGCCCCAGATGTCACACACGGTGAGCAAATATAGATAATCTAAATGCAGCTCATCACCCACATGACTAGCAAATTCATGAATCACTTCGGGGTTGGCTATGTCGCGTTTTTGGGCCGTCATGGACATGAGAAGATGATTGCGAATCAACCAGCTGATGAGGTCTGTATCCCATTTACCTAGGTGATGTTGCTGGCAGAAATCCCGCACTTCTTCTGCGCCTAGTTTGGAATGATCGCCGCCCTTGCCTTTGGCAATATCGTGATATAAGCCAGCGATGTATAGCAGCTCGATCTTGGGGATTTCATGAATGATGCGAGTGGCAATAGGGAAGCGCTCGCGCTCTCTTGGCAGGAGCATTTCGCGCATGCGTTTAACCACCTTCAGGGTGTGGGCGTCGACCGTGTAGATGTGGAACAGGTCATGCTGCATTTGACCAGTAATGTGGTTAAAGGCAGGCAAGTAGTCAGATAGCAGGCCGATACGCTGCATATCTTGCAAGGTGTGGGATACCCGTTTGGGGGAGCGTAATAGCTCCATAAACAAGCTGTTAACACGAATGTCACGACGCAACTTGTCGTCCATAAGAGGGCGATGGCTGCGGATTAAGCGTTGGGTTTCAGCTCCAATGGCCGTGCAGCCTTCATGTTGCGCCAGAATGACATAGGCTTCCATTAAGGCAAAGGGTTGTGCCAAGAACACCTTGTCATGTTTGGCTTCTAGTAGGCCGTTGCGTATTTCAAAACGGCGATTTACCTTGACCACCACATCCGCTTGATCGGCATGCAAAATGGCCTGGTCAAAAAGTTGCAAGAGGGTCTGGTTTAACTCTGCCAGGCGCATGGCTACACGGTAGTATTTGCGCATAAACTGCTCAACCGCAAGGGCCTTGTCATTGTCCTGGTAAGCAAAAAACTCGGCCAGTTTGCGTTGCTGATCAAACAGTAGTCGATCTTCTGGGCGCTTGTTTTGCAGGTGTAGGGCGTAACGAATGGTCCAGAGGTATTCAATGGCACGATAGAAAAAACTCAGTTCTTTATCGGTGACAAAGTCATGCTTGTATAGATCACGCATATAGCGCAGACCAAAGTGACGCTTACCAATCCAAGTGATGGTTTGAATGTCACGCAAACCACCGGGGGAAGTCTTGAGGTTAGGCTCTAAATTGTATTCCGTTTCGTTAGTGCGTTTGTAGCGCTCTTGTTGGGCTTGTACACGGGCTTTGTAGAAGGCTTCGTCGGTCCAAGCATCATCGGTCATAAGCCAGCGGAACAGGTGCTTGCGCATAAATGCCTGGCCGGTAATAGCACGTGATTCGATTAGGTTGGTGGCAATGGTGATATCACCCCGAGCTTGCTCTTTGCACTCGCTCATGGTGCGCACACTGCTACCAATGATGGCGCCCAGATCCCATAGTGCTGTCACAAAGCCTTGGGCGCTGGATTCCCAGCTTGCAGGTTCGGCATCATCGCCAATGAGAATTAATAAATCAATGTCCGAGTGCGGGTGTAGTTCGCCCCGGCCATAGCCGCCAACAGCCAATAAGGTGGCATTGGCTGGCCAGGTGAATTGTTGCCACAGTATGGCTAATATACGATCGCTTAACCAGGCGCGAGCGTTAACCAGTTCGATGACACGTTGGTGACGTGAGGCGCGAAAGATGTCATCTAGGTATTCATGCCCGGTTTGCAGAGCCTGTTTCAATACCATGGTTACTGGGCCCGTGGTATTGGCAATATCGGCTTCTATTTGGGCCTGATTAAAGATGGCCTGACGCAACTCCAGGCTAACGTTGTGCTTGGGGTTCATGGTCAGCTGTCTCCGTTCTACGTCTCGCTTAGTCTGCGAACTATATGCTCAGCTTGCAAGCCGGCCTACTGCTCTTCGCTGCGTATAGTCAGGTTTTCATAACCTGTTGGGGTGACCAGGATGGTGTGTTCAAATTGAGCGGACAAGCGTTTGTCGGTGGTTTCCACTGTCCAGCCATCGCGCTTGAGGAGTTTAACGTGGCGTTTGCCAGCGTTGATCATGGGCTCAATGGTAAAAATCATGCCAGGTTTTAGCTCTACGCCAGTACCTGCTTGGCCATAGTGTAATACCTGCGGCTCTTCGTGGAAGCCTTCACCGATACCATGACCACAGTATTCTCGAACTACTGAGTAGTGGTTGCTTTCAGCATGTTTTTGGATAACGGCACCGATATCACCTAGGCGAGCACCAGGTTTAACCTGCTCAATGCCTAGGTTCATGCATTCATAGGTTACATCAATCAAGCGCTGGGCATGGGCAGGAATCTTGCCGATGGCAAACATCTTGCTGGTATCACCATGGTAACCGTCTTTTATAACGGTGATGTCAATGTTGATACAGTCGCCGTTTTTTAACGGCTTGTCGTTAGGGATGCCATGGCACACAACGTGGTTGACAGAGGTGCAGATGGATTTTGGAAAGCCGTGGTAGTTTAGTGGCGCGGGAATGGCCTTCTGTACATCAACGATGTAGTCGTGACAAATTTGGTTGATTTCGTTGGTGGTCACCCCGGGCTTGACGTGGGGTTCAATCATTTCCAGTACTTCTGCAGCAAGGCGACCGGCCACGCGCATTTTTTCGATTTGTGCAGGGGTTTTGATAACGATGGACATAAGGCTTCAAAGCTAGATACTAAATTTGGCCGCTAGTATAGCAGAAACAAGATGTTAGAGTGCAGGTTAAAAACCATGGGCAAGGTTGTTTGGATGAAGAGCATGTGCTGCGTATGGTTGATTGTATTAAAGCAAATGTTGATTTTGTTTGAAAGACAAGGGCTAATGTGGTATAAATTGCGCGCCTGATTTTTTGTCAGGCATAAATTATGAACGTCACACACAAACCGGCACATGTTCTTGGGTGTTGGAGTCTTGCGAAAGACGCTGATTGGAACATGGTTCAGGCTTACCTATGGTAAGTAGGACAAAGGGTTTGTGGAGGCCTAACCCATATTAAAGGAAATATCATGACTCAAGTCGCTATGCGTGACCTGCTCAAGGCAGGTGCTCACTTTGGTCACCAAACTCGCTACTGGAACCCAAAAATGGGTCAGTACATCTTTGGTGCTCGTAACAAGATTCATATCATCAACCTGGATCAAACTGTTCCAGCGTTGAATGAAGCTCTGTCTATCGTACAGAACATGGCTGCTAACAAGAACAAGGTTCTGTTTGTTGGTACTAAGCGCGCTGCCGCTAAAGTAATCAAGGAACAAGCTGACCGTGTTGGTATGCCTTACGTAAACCACCGCTGGTTGGGTGGTATGCTGACCAACTACAAGACTATCCGTCAGTCTATCCGTCGCTTCCGCGATCTGGAAACTCAGTCTAACGATGGTACTTTCGAACAGCTAACCAAGAAAGAAGCTCTGATGCGTCAGCGCGAAATGGAAAAGCTGGAACGTTCTATCGGTGGTATCAAGGACATGGGTGGTCTACCTGACGCTCTGTTCGTTGTAGACGTTGATCACGAGCGCATTGCTGTAAACGAAGCCAACAAGCTGGGTATCCCAGTAATCGGTATCGTTGATACTAACAGCAACCCTGACGGTATCGACTACGTAATTCCTGGTAACGACGACGCTTTGCGTGCTATCCAGATTTACGTTTCTGCCATGGCTGATGCTTGTGCTGCAGGTCAGACTGCTGCTGGCGCTGCTGCTGGTGAATTCGTTGAAGTAGCTGAAGAAGCTGCTGACGAAGCTGAAGCTTAATTGCTCCGCCTTGCGTTAAGTAAGGCATGAAAAAAGGGAGCCATTTGCTCCCTTTTTTTAAATGGTAATTTGACCTGTAGGTCGGACATCAGTCCGACTAGTTGGCCTGAAGGCCAACCTACATTGGGTAGATACACCAAAAATTTCAGGTATTGGGCGGTGGCCAAGTACCTAAGCATAACTTTAGATTATTGAGGATCTAACAATGGCTGCTATTTCTGCATCTATGGTAAAAGAACTGCGCGACCGTACTGGTTTGGGCATGATGGATTGTAAAAAAGCTTTGGCTGCTGCCGGTGGTGACATCGAAGTTGCAATCGAAGATCTGCGTAAAAGCAGTGGTATGAAGGCGGCTAAGAAAGCCGGCCGTACTGCCGCTGAAGGTGTTGTAGCTGTACGTGTAGCTGACGACAACTCTTACGCTGTTATGGTTGAAGTTAACTCTGAAACTGACTTTGCTGCACGTGACGCAGGCTTCCTGGCCTTCGTTGATAAGGTGGCTGATGCTGCCTTTGCTGCCAAGGCAACTGACATGGCACCTATTGCCGCCGAGTTGGACGCTGATCGTGAAGCACTGGTGCAAAAGATCGGTGAAAACATCACGCCTCGTCGTTCTGTTTTGGTTGAAGGTGCCAACGTTGGCGCTTACGTGCACAGCAACAACAAGATTGGTGCCCTGGTATCCATGACTGCTGGCGACGCTGAGCTAGCTAAAGACATTGCCATGCACGTTACTGCGGTAAACCCACGTGTTTGCAACCGTGACGACATGCCTGCTGAAGAGTTAGCCAAGGAAGAAGAAATCATCAAGGCTCAGCCAGACATGGCTGGTAAGCCTGACAACATCGTTGAAAAGATGATGGTTGGTCGTATCAACAAGTTCCTGGCTGAAAATAGCCTAGTTGAACAGCCTTTCGTTAAGAACCCAGACCAGAAGGTTGGTGAACTAGCCAAGGCTGCGGGTGCTGAAGTAGCCTCTTTCGTACGTTTGGAAGTAGGTGAAGGTATCGAGGTTGAAGAAACTGATTTTGCTGCTGAAGTAGCTGCTCAGTTGAATGGTTAATCGCCATTGAGAAAAAGGCGTCGTGAAAACGGCGCCTTTTTTTTGTTTGTAGGTCGGGTTTTAACCCGACATGTCGGACTAAAGTCCGACCTACATGTGATTTGAGGCATCAACTGGCGTAAATTGTTAGTTGAAGCTAAGGCGTTTTGCCAAAAAGTTTTGTAGAATAGGTCACCGATTTTATCTGGAGGATAATTTATGCCAGCGTTCGATAAGCGTCAGCCACGTTACAAGCGTATTTTGTTAAAGCTAAGTGGTGAGGCCCTCATGGGTGACGAGGACTTTGGTATTGATCCAAAGGTGCTGGACCGTATGGCGCTAGAAATAGGTCAGCTTGTCGGTATTGGTGTGCAGGTGGGCCTGGTTATCGGTGGCGGTAACCTGTTCCGTGGTGCGGCTCTTAGTGAAGCCGGTATGGATCGTGTTACCGGCGATCACATGGGCATGTTGGCCACGGTGATGAACGCTTTGGCCATGCGCGATGCCTTAGAGCGGTCTAATATTACTACACGGGTGATGTCAGCCATCCCCATGAGCGGTGTGGTGGATCACTATGACCGTCGTAACGCCATGCGTTATTTGTCGCAAGGTAATGTGGTGATCTTTTCTGCGGGTACGGGTAACCCATTCTTTACTACGGATTCGGCTGCCAGTTTGCGCGGCATTGAAGTAGAAGCTGATGTGGTACTTAAAGCCACCAAGGTGGATGGCGTCTATACTGCTGACCCAGTTAAAGATCCAACTGCTGAAAAATATGATTATGTGACTTTCGATGAGGCCATTGAGCGTCAGTTGGGAGTAATGGATTTAACCGCCATGTGTTTGTGTCGTGACCAGGGCATGCCGGTACGTGTATTTAATATGAACAAGCCTGGTGCGTTAATTAACCTAGTGGTCGGTGGCCACGAAGGTACTTTGGTTAACGTGACTATACCAGTAGCTGGAGAAAGCAATGATTAATGAAATTCGTGATGATGCCGATGATCGCATGAACAAATCCTTGGAAGCCCTTGAAGTGGCTTTCAAAAAAATTCGTACTGGTCGTGCGCACCCAAGCATTTTGGATTCCGTCATGGTGTCTTACTATGGTGCTGATACGCCGCTTAATCAGTTGGCAAACATCAACGTTGAAGATGGTCGTACTCTGGCAGTAGTGCCCTGGGAAAAGCCACTGATTCCAGAAATCGAAAAAGCCATTATGAAGGCTGACCTAGGCCTTAACCCGGCTACATCTGGTGAAGTTATTCGCGTGCCAATGCCAGCCCTGACAGAAGAAACCCGCAAAGGCTATATTCGCCAGGCTCGTGAAGAAGCCGAAAAATCGCGTATTTCTATTCGCAACATCCGTCGTGACGCCAATGGTGATATCAAGGAATTGATGAAAGAAAAAGAGATTTCTGAAGACGATGCACGTCGCGGTGAAGATACCATCCAAAAGGTGACCGATCAGCACATCGAAAGTGTTGATCAGGCCCTGGCGGCGAAAGAAAAAGACTTAATGGAAGTATAAGTCGTTCAGTCAGCAAAGGAAGACATATGACTGATCCTCGTGCAAAGATATTGGCGACCCCCATCGCCAACTTGCCCCGCCACGTTGCCATTATTATGGATGGCAACAACCGCTGGGCAAAACAACAAAATCTTTCCGGTGTGGCCGGCCATAAGGCGGGTGTTGATGCTGTGCGAGCGGTTATTGAGACCGCGGTACACTATCAAATGGAGGCCCTTACTTTATTTGCTTTTAGCAGTGAAAATTGGCGTCGCCCTGCCATGGAAGTAAAGGCCTTAATGGATTTGTTTATCTATGTGCTCAAGCGCGAGGTAAATAAACTGCATGAGCACAATATTCGCTTACGTATCATTGGCGATACCAAGGCCTTGCAGCCTGAATTGCAGCGCCTTATTGCTAAGGCTGAAGACCTGACCCGCGCTAATACCGGTTTGCAGCTCAATATTGCTGCCAACTATGGTGGCCAATGGGATATTGCCAATGCCGCCCGTAAAATGGCAGAAGCTGTGCAAGGTGGGCAAATACAAGCCGAGGAAATCACCGAAGAGTCCTTTGCTAGTTGGGTTTGCCTAGGTGATTTACCGGCTGTGGATTTGTGTGTGCGTACCAGTGGTGAGCAGCGTATTAGCAACTTTTTGCTGTGGCAGTTAGCCTATGCTGAATTTGTTTTTGCAGAAACTTTGTGGCCAGAGTTTAAACATCAGCAATTTGTCGATACACTAGTGGAGTTTAGTTCGCGCCAACGGAGATTTGGCCAGACTGCAGAGCAGTTAAAGGAACAGGAAATCGGTGCCTAGGTAGTTTCCGGGCCTGCTGTAATAAAATAACAATATGCTTAAATCGCGTGTAATAACCGCACTGATATTGGCTCCGGTGACATTAGGGGCAGTATTCTTTTTACCGGGGCCTTGGTTTGCGGCATTTATGGGCCTGGTAGTACTGATGGGGGCCTGGGAATGGACCTGTATGATGCGCTTAATGCGTACCAGTCAGCGCCTGGCCTATGTATTATTTATTCTGTTGATGATGTTGGTGACAGGTAAATACCTCATTGCACACCAAACCTACATCTTCTCTGTCGCTGCACTCTGGTGGCTGGTCGCCACCATTCTTGTTATTCGCTACCCAAGGTTTACCCGTTCTTGGCGCAATCGTGTCAGTAAGGGCGCGGTAGGTGTACTGGTCCTTATTCCCACCTGGCTGGCTATGGTGCAGGTTAGAGAAATGGATGCCGGTCCTTGGTTAATTATGTATCTGTTCTTGCTGGTTTGGGGGGCGGATACCGGCGCCTATTTTGCCGGTAAGCGTTATGGTAAGCGCAAGTTGATGCCGCGCGTCAGCCCAGCGAAATCCTGGGCCGGTGTGGGTGGTGCAGTGGTGACCGTGTTATTGGTGTCCTTCTTTGCCCGCCCTTATTTTGATTTCGCCAGTCATACGGCGCTGGGTATTTATTTGCTCGCCTTGTTGGTGTTGTTCGCTTCCGTAGTGGGTGACCTGTTGGAAAGTATGTTTAAGCGTCACTGTGGTATCAAGGACAGTGGTAACATACTGCCCGGTCATGGCGGTGTTATGGATCGCATTGATAGTCTTACGGCTGCGGCGCCTGTATTTGCGCTGTGTTTGATTGGCTTAGGAGCTTAACCAGTTGTTACTGGAGTTAAGGCCCAGCTATGCAAGCCATCACTGATTCCGTTTTTTTTACCATCCTCGTTACCCTCGTTAGCATTGGCATTCTGGTGGCCGTGCATGAGGCTGGACATTTCTTTGTGGCGCGCTGGTGTAAGGTCAAGGTGCTGCGCTTCTCCGTTGGTTTTGGTAAACCCATCTGGCGACGTCTGGGTAAAGATGGCACCGAATACGTTATTGCCAGCTTGCCCCTTGGTGGCTATGTACGCATGCTGGACAGTCGCAATGATGACGTCAGTGCCGCGCAATTACCCTATGCCTTTGATCAGCAGGGTGTGTATAAGCGCATTGCCATTGTCGCTGCTGGGCCGCTTATAAATCTGCTGTTTGCCGCCTTGCTTTATGGCCTGGTGCACCTTGCTGGAGTATCCCAGTTATTGCCTGTGCTTGGTGAGGTGAAAAGCCAATCCGTGGCCGCCCAGCAGGGTATGCAGCCGGCGCAGCAGATTATTGCCGTTGACGGTGTGGCCACACAATCCTGGCAGCAGGTGCATGTGCAGTTGTTACAGCGCCTCGGTGATAGCGGCCTAGTTGCAGTGCAGGTGCAACCCTTAGATGGAGCCGTGTTGCAGCAACAAGCCGCTACCCCAGTGGCGCAGCGCGAGGTGCAGCAGTTGGTGATTAATGGGGCGTCTCGTACTTATGAGCTGCCCATTGAAAACTGGCTGGCCGATAACCTGGATGCCACCCCTGTGCAGCAGCTGGGGTGGCAGGTATGGCGGCCGCAGGTGCCAGTACGCTTAGATCGTATCCTAGACGGTGGTGCGGCACAGCAGGCGGGCTTGCAAGTGGGAGACTTAATTACCCACATTAATAATGAACCCATGCCCGATTATGTGGTCTTTGTTAAGACGGTGCAAAACTCGCCCGGCGGCTATATTGAGCTGCGTGTAGAGCGTGATGGCCTGGTGTTTGAGCAAGGTTTGCGTTTGCACAGCAAAGAACTTGACGATGGGCGGCTGATTGGTCGCATTGGTGTCGGTGTCATGAATCTGTATTGGCCCGATAGCTTGCTGTATACCCCAGAGCTATCCTTGCTTGAAGCCTTGCTTGCGGGTACTGAGCAGGTCAGGGATATGATTGGCTTAACGCTAAATACCCTGCGCAGTATGTTGTTTGGTAAACTGTCTGTCGAACATCTGAGTGGGCCCATTAGTATTGCCCAGGTGGCTTCTAGCTCTGCTGCTATGGGCTGGGTTTCTTTTGTAACCTTTATGGCTTACCTAAGTGTCAGTCTAGGGGTTCTGAATTTGCTGCCAGTGCCTATGTTGGATGGCGGGCATTTGATGTATTATTTGATTGAAATGGTCACTGGTAAACCGGTGCCCGATAGAGTTCAGCAAGTGGGCTTGCGCATTGGCATGGCTGTGGTATTGAGTATCATGTTTATTGCTATTTTTAATGACCTGGCGAGACTCTAACACAAGTTTAGAATAACCACTTAACATGGGTATAGATCTAATGAAACGCTATTTAGTAACTACGCTGTTGGCTATAACAGTTTTATTTGGGCAACTCGCTCAAGCAGCCGGCTTTGTTATTTCTGATATCCGTATTGAAGGCTTGCAGCGCGTCGATGCTGCCGTGGCTTTTTCGCATTTGCCACTGCAGGTTGGCGATGAGGTAGATAATCGATCCTTGGCCACCGCTACTCGCAGTCTGTTTAAAAGTGGCTACTTTGAAGATATCGTTTTGCAGCGTGATGGGGATGTATTGGTGCTGCAGTTACAAGAGCGTCCCGCAATAGCCAGCATCCAATTGTCCGGTAATAAACTGGTCACCACCGAACAGCTGCAGGCCGCCCTGAAAAATGCCAAGTTGGTGGAAGGCGAGATTTTTCAACGCTCTACCTTGGCCATGATTGAATTGGAGTTGGAGCGTCAATACAACGCCATGGGCCGTTATGCGGTGATGGTTGAGACCCGTGTGCAAGACCTAGAAGAAAACCGTGTTGGCCTAGAAGTGGAAATAAGCGAAGGGGTTAACTCTGTCATTAGCCACATCAACATTGTTGGCAATGAGCAATACTCGGACAGCCAGCTGACCAATTTAATGAACCTGAAAACCGATAATTTCTGGTCGCTATTTACCAGTTCCAGCCAGTATTCGCGGGAAAAGTTGATGGCTGATCTAGAGGCTATCCGCTCTCATTATTTGAATAATGGCCATGTGCTATTCAATATCGAATCCACTCAGGTGGCGATTTCGCCTGATAAGACGCAAGTATTTATCACCATTAATGTCTCGGAAGGTCCAGCCTTCACCGTCGGCGATGTGAGCATCGCGGGGCAATTGCCCGTTGCCGAACAGCAGGTACGTGATCTGGTAGCCGGTCTAGAAGACAGTACCTTTTCACGCTTCAAGTTGGTCAATACCGCCAAGGAGATCCAGCAGATGTTGGGTGACGGTGGTTATGCCTTTGCCAATGTGCAACCGTTACCACTGGTGAACGCAGAAACGCAAACCGTGGACCTGCAATTTGTCATGCGCCCAGGTAAACGTACCTATGTTCGACGCATTAATTTTAATGGTAATACCCGTACCTCTGATGAGGTGCTGCGCCGTGAAATGCGGCAGATGGAAGGTGGTGTTGCCTCCTTTGCCGATATTAACGATTCCAAGCTGCGTTTACAGCGCTTAGGCTTCTTTAATGAAGTAAGCGTCAATACCAAGCCCGTTGCTGGCACCGATGATTTGCTGGATGTGGAATTTGATGTTACCGAAGGTCTGACCGCCAACTGGTCCGTAATGGTTGGTTACACCGATGGTGAAGGCCCGTTTTGGGGTGGTTCCATCGCCCAGGATAACTTTATGGGCACGGGTAATGAACTCGAAGCTGCCTTCTCTTCCAGTGCCAGTACCGACGAATACCGCTTTAGCTATTTGAATCCTTATTACACGGTGGATGGTGTCAGTCGTGGTATTGATTTGACCTATGTGAAGCGCGATTACTCGAAAATCGATGTTAGTAGCTATGGCACCGATGAAATTGGTGTGGGTCTAAAGTTTGGTTATCCGCTATCCAATACATCACGCATAAACTTCCGTGTTGGTTATGAACAGATAGACTTGGAACTAGGCTCGTCGGTAACCACCGAGCTGCAGAACTTTGTTGATACCGAAGGCAAGTCCTACGATCAATGGACCACGAGCGCCAATTGGATTGACAATACCTTAAATGATTTCTGGTACCCAACAGATGGCCGTTCCCATTCTTTGAACCTGTCTCTGTCATTGCCCAACAGTGACTTGAGTTATTATCAGGCCAAGTACGACTACCGCTACTTTGAACCCCTCAATGTGCGGGAAGATTATGTTATGACCTTTGGCGCGCAAATTGGTTATGCCGATGCCTATGGCAACACGACCCTGACGCCACCCTTTGCTAACTACTATGCGGGTGGTTATGGTTCTGTACGAGGCTTTGAATTTAATTCCCTTGGGCCCCTTGCCAGTGATGGCACACCCATGGGTGGGCAGGTGTTAACGTCTGCCTCTGGTGAATTTATCTTCCCGTTTGTTGATGATATGCCGTCGGTACGTACTTCCCTATTTATGGATGTGGGTAATGTCTATAAATCAGGCGCTTTTTCGGCCGGTGATTTGCGTGCCTCGGCAGGCTTTAGTCTGGCCTGGTTGACACCCGTTGGCCCCTTGACCATGGTGATGGCAACACCCTTGAAGTCTGAGTCTAGCGATAATGTAACGCGCACGCATATTACGCTGGGCCGTTCCTACTAATTTATAAGGATGTAGATATGAAGTTGATGATGAAGGTAGGGCTACTCACTGCAAGCTTGCTTATGAGTGGCCTAGCCGTGGCGCAAAGCGTGGTGACCCTAAGCCCGGAAAAAGCCATGTTTGCCACCCAAGCAGCCCAGCAATTGGGGCAACAATTAAATCAACAGCTGGCACCGCAAACGAAACGCTTGCAAGACCTAGGTACCGAGATTCAGGCTATGCAACAGCGTCATCAGCAAGATCAGGCTTTGATGAGTGCCGAAGAAATGCAGGAATTGGAACAACAGATCCAATTGCAATCCCAAGAGTACCGCAAGTTACAACAGTATATTAACAATGCCAAACGGCAAACCGAGCAGCAGTTTTTAGCTTCCATGAAGCCGCGTTTGGATGCGGTACTGCGGGGTTACATTGAAACGAATAACATTGGTTTGATACTTAATAGTAGTGCGGTTGTCTATGCTGGGCAGGGCGTTGATATCACCAGCGAAATCGCCACCTTGCTTGATCAGGAGTAACATTAATGATGCACTTTACCTTGGCTCAGTTGGCTGAGATATTGGATGCTGAACTGATTGGCAATGCTGATTTTCCGGTGAATGGTTTGGCGACCCTGGGCACAGCACAGCCCTACCAGGTGAGCTTTTTAGCCAATATGAAATACGCTTCGCAACTGGATACTTGCCAAGCAGGGGCGGTTATTTTACACCCAGACCAGGCTGCCAAGTTTGGCGGTAATAAATTGCTTATGGCCAACCCTTATCTGGGCTACGCTAAGCTATCCGCCTTGTTTGCCCCACGCACTTCTTTTGCTGGTGTCCACCCAACCGCAGTGGTGGCTCAGTCTGCGCAATTGGCCGCCGATGTGGTGCTGGGGCCGGGGGTGGTAATTGGTGAACACGTACGCCTGGACGAAGGGGTGCAAATTGGTCCTAACTGCAGCGTGGGGGACCATAGTGTTATTGGCGCTCATAGCCGTTTGGCAGCCAATGTGACCCTCTATCATGGGGTTACCATGGGCCAGCGTAACCTTGTGCATAGTGGTGCTGTGTTGGGATCGGACGGCTTTGGCTTTGCTAAAGATGGGGCTGACTGGATAAAAATTCATCAACTAGGTGGTGTTACCATCGGTGATGATGTCGAGATCGGCGCCGGCACGACCATTGATCGAGGTGCCCTTGATGATACCGTGATTGGTAATGGTGTGAAGCTGGATAATCAGGTGCAAATTGCCCATAATGTGGTGCTCGGTGATTACACAGCCATTGCCGGTTGTACAGCCATTGCTGGTAGTACTACCTTGGGCAAGCATTGTACTATTGCGGGTGCTTGCGGTATTACCGGGCATTTGCAAATTGCCGATGGCGTGCATGTGACAGCCATGTCTTTGGTGACCCACTCTATCAAACAAGCAGGTGCCTATTCTTCAGGTACCAGTCTTGATGACAATAATAAGTGGCGCCGTAATGCGGCGCGTTTCAAGCAGCTTGATCAGATGGCCAAGCGCGTAAAACAATTAGAACAACAACTGCAACAAACAAATTAACTTCTAAACTGTAACTGGTGAACTTATTCGCTTACCGGTTGCAGTAACAGAATAAAGGTGACAAATTTTATGATTATGGATGTAAAGGAAATTCGCGAATACCTACCTCATCGTTATCCGTTTTTACTGGTAGATCGCGTTACTGAACTTAATCTTGGTGAATCCATCGTGGGTTACAAAAACGTTACTGTGAATGAACCCTTTTTTAATGGTCACTTTCCTGATCATCCGGTGATGCCGGGCGTATTGATTATCGAAGCCATGGCGCAAGCGGCAGGCATTCTAGGCTTTAAAACCATGGACAAGACGCCACAAGACGGTTCTATTTATTATTTTGTCGGCTCAGACAAGCTACGCTTTAAGCGACCTGTTGTGCCTGGTGATCAATTGCTGCTGGAAGCCGCGATTGTGTCCGAAAAACGCGGCATCTGGAAGTTTGATTGCCGTGCCACGGTAGAAGGTGACCTAGTTGCTTCTGCTACCATCTTATGTGCCGACCGTAGAGTGTAATAATTCGTGCGTATCCATCCCACTGCTCTGATTGACGCCAAGGCAAGCCTTGCGGACGACGTTGAAGTCGGTCCCTACACGGTTATTGGCGCCGATGTGGTTATCGGAGCAGGCTGCAAACTGGAATCTCATGTGGTGGTTAAAGGACCAACTCACATCGGCAGAAAC
>JAERSU010000141.1 GCA_016845445.1 Oceanospirillaceae bacterium
TGAGTTAAGCCGCCGCGAAAATGCGGGTAAATGAGCCCGTTCAATTCGATGGTTTCTTCCCCTAGTCCAATAAATTGCAAAGCAGGTCTACGTAGCAATCGCTCTTGTGATTGCCAGCGATATGTTTGGCTTCGCTTAAAGTCTTGGTAGGCGGCGGTATTTAAAGAAAAGCGAAAGGCTCCCAATGCCATCATGGTTTCACTCATCATTCACCCTCCGTCAAAAAGCGCACCTCGACGCTCACTGGCAGCTCTCGCTTCACGCTGTTCTAAGGCACGTTGTACCTCTCCGGCAATCGCCCGTTCGTCCATGCCAGGTGCGGCATGAATTGTGATAGGCGCATCAATAGCGACACTGTTTTGCTGATAATTTGCAGGGGAAACCGCTTCGATTCTGGGAGTGACTTCGTTGCTGCCATCAGGTAATGCCATCACTGGCTGAGCGGCCAAAACACTACCAACCGCTGCAGTCGCGACATTACGTTTTCGCTGACCACTGCCTGAACTTGGGGACTGGGATTCGTCATCATCAAACCAACCAGCCACGGCATCCCAAGCAGCACCGAGCAACTGAAAGGGTTTAGCAAGCAAGTCCAACTTACCTAGGAGCCAATCCACAGCGCCGCTCGTGATTTCTTTTACGCCATCCCAAAGGCCAGAGAAAAACTCGCCAATAGGCTCCCAATGTTGAAACAACAGATAAGCGGCACCGGCAAGTGCAGCAATACCCGCGACAATTAAACCAATGGGATTGGCGGTCATGGCAATATTGAGCGCCCACTGAGCCGCCGTGACGACCCCCATGCGCACAGCACTTAATGCCGACAACACATTCATTCGAGCCATACCCAGCTGCGCCAGTGCTAAACCAGCACTTAAGGTTCGGTAGGCTGTCATCAACGAAAGCACACCGCCTTTGAGAAAGGTAAAGGCGTAAGCACCTGCAATGGCAGAAACCTTTATGGCGACCAAGCCCACGGTTGCACCCACAATCACTTTCGTGAGCATGGGGTATTCTTGTGCAGCACCAGACACCCAACTGGCCATGCCCGCGAAGAGTTCGGCGCCTGCAGCAATGGTTGGCAGCAATAAACTACCGACACTAATGGCCACGCTCTCTAGCGCACTACCCAGTCGTTTCAGGCTACCAGAGGTAGTCGCACTCATTTTCTGAGCCATGGCATCAGCCGTACCCTGGGCTTTTTGTAGTTGTTGAATGTAGCTATCCAGCGCGCCTGTTCCGGCTTGCTTAAGTAGCTCAGTCATACCGGCCGAAGCTTCTTCACCGAATATTTGTTTGATTGCTTCGGCTCGCTCTGCCGATCCCAACCCCTCAGTCGCTTGCGCTAATTGCTGCAACAACTCGGGAACCGAGCGCAAATTACCATCAAGGTCTTTGACCTCAACACCAAGTGTCGCCAAGGCATCGGCAGCCTTTTTAGGTGGTGCCGATAACCTGAGGAACGCAGCCCTTAATGCGGTACCCGCCATACTACCTTGGATGCCCACATTGCCAAGCAAACCTGCCATCGCGGCAACTTCTTCGATGCTGGCACCTGCGCTACTGGCAACCGGTGCGGCATACTTCAGGGTGTCACCCAACATCTGCAAAGTAGTGTTCGACGTAGTAAAAGTCGCCGCCAGCACATCACCCACACGATTCATATCCTGGGCTTGTAGCGAAAAACCGCTCAATATATTGGAGGCAATATCCGCCGTATCGGCCAATTCGCTGCCTGCGGCTTGAGCAAGGTTCAACATGCCAGGCGTAGCTGCAACAATCTGATTGGTATTGAAGCCTGCCATCCCCAAGAAAGTCATGGCCGACGCTGCCTCAGAAGCAGAGAATTGAGTTGTCTCACCCAGGCTTCGTGCAGTCTGCTCTAGGCTTTTTAGAGACTCATCGCTAGATCGTGTAATGGCTCCCAGTCTTGCTATGGATTGCTCAAAATTCACTGCAATACTCACCGGTGCTGCAACACTGGCACCTAAGGCGACCACATCGAATAACTGTCCACGCAAATCTGCTCGACGAGATTTGTTGGCTTCTTGAGCCTGCATGGCTTGATTCAACCTGCGATACTTCTGACTTAAGCGATCAAGTGATGCACCAAGACGAGTGTTTTCACGCGATAGCTCTCGCGTATTCACACCAGCTTGTTGAAGCTCTCGTCGACTACGCTGAAGTCGGTCACGCTGTTTGGCCAGTTCTGCAGATAAGCGTTGTGTTTTCTGCTTAGCTGCTTCAAAAGATTGCGTCAGTTTTTTTGACGGTTGCTCGGTTGAGGCCACCTCACGACGCAAACGAGATAGTTCTCGGCTAGCTGCTTCGTAAGCAACTCGCGCTTTACCAACATTGGCCTCGCCCAACTCGACTTTACGAATCGCACTCTGCTGATTTTTCAGACGATTAATGGATGTGCCTAACTGGTTTAACTGCGCTTGCGAGCCACGAACAGATGTCCGGAAACTCTGGCCAATGGAGGCACCTATTTGAAGTGCCAACTTAAATGACGAGTTAGCCATTGAGACACTCCTTAAAAACAAACTGGCACTAACACCAATAGAACCTGGGATTAGGGCCGTTTTGGCAATACGTCGAGCCAGGCAATTAATTCATGGCCATCAAACTCTAACAGTTCAGATAATTGCCAGCCGGTATGGCTGGCCAAGGCGATCACAGCTCTGCGAGCATCGCGAGGGTTTAAGACAAAAAATCCTGATAGGCCTTTTGCAGTTTTGCGTAATCGGCCATGTCCAACTCCAACAAATTATCGGGCGATAACTCGCTTAAATTGGCAAAGAGCTGAATTTCTTTTTCAGCATCGTTATCCACGCTTTTTTCAACACTGAGCATGTCACGAACCTTTGGCCTGCGCAGTTGAATAACTCCGACCTTCGCACCATCGATTTCTATCGAGTGCGTTAATTCAATTTTTACCTTGCTCATGATTTTTCAGCCTCGCTGTCTTTGGTTGTTTCGGTAGTCTCTGTCGACTGGCTGGCCTTTAACGCGGTATTTTCTTTTATCAGTTCAGCAATCCGGTCGG
>JAERSU010000142.1 GCA_016845445.1 Oceanospirillaceae bacterium
TGCCATGCATTGGCCCTACACTCGCAAAACCATCGCTAGAGGTATGCGCCGGACACCCTTTTATGCCGCCCAGAAAGCTGCTGGGGCTAACTTTACCAGTGCTAATGGTTGGGAGCGGCCGTTGTATTTTGGCAGACCCATGACGGACAGTTTTAACCGCCAAGATTGGTTTGTTGATTGGCGCGATGAGCATGTGGCCTTACGTGAAGATGTTGGCTTGTTAGACCTCACCTTTGGGCGTTTTCTTGTAGCCGGTAAGGACGCTGAACAAGCCATGCAGTGGTTGTGTAATGGCAACATGTCTGTAGCGGTTGGTAGGCTGGTGTATTGCCAGATGCTGAACGAACAGGCAGGTATTGAAGCCGATGTGACCGTTGCGCGTCTAGGTGAGCAGGAATACCTAGTAATGGCATCAGCAGGGGCCGAATCACAAACCTATAACTGGCTTGCTAGCCAATTAGATGACTTCAATGTCAGTCTGGTTAATATGACCTCAAGTGAAGTGACCTTGGCTGTAATGGGGCCGCGCAGCCGGGAGTGGTTGCAGTCGCTTACGCCAAGCAGTCTTGCCAATGAAGATTTTGCCTTTGGTCGTTTTCAGCGGTTGGACATTGGTTATCTACCCGTACGAGCCCAGCGCATCACCTATGTGGGCGAACTTGGTTGGGAGCTGCATGTGGCTAGCGAATACGCCCAGCAGTTATGGGAAACCATCATGGCCACCGAGCAGACACCGCGCCTGTGTGGGGCCATGGCCGTGGACAGCTGCCGCCAGGAAAAGGGCTTTCGTCACTGGGGTCATGATATGGGGCCCTTTGATGATCCTTTGGCCGCTGGCCTAGGCTTTTGTTGTGACCTTGCCACTGACTTTATGGGTAAACAGAGCCTGCTAGCCAAGCAACAGCTAGGGCATGCAAGCCGACTGCTACAGCTGCGCCTTGTGGATGCAGATCCCTTGTTGTTTGGCAAAGAACCTATTGTGCGCAATGGTGAAATCGTTGGCCGCTTAACCTCTGCCACCTACGCTTGGCATTTAGGTTGTGCCATGGGCATGGGTTATGTACCTAGTGAAGGCTGCACTAGCGAGGCGTTGCTAGGGGCTGACTATGCTGTCATGGTGGAAGGCAGGCTAGTGCCTGCCAAGGTTAGCCTGCAAGCCTTCTATGACCCCAGCCATGGACGTATGCGAGGCTAGGCTGTTAACCAATATGGAAGCCCTGGTTGGGTAGTTGGCACCATTGGGCCAGTAGATCGGCCACTTGGCGAATGGGATCATGCTCATCCATGTCTTCGCTGCGCAGCACGGCGCACCAAGGGATGTTAATGCCTTCTTCGGTCACCTGGGCAGAAGCTAAGCGGCCTTCTTGTAAAGGGGCTTGAATGGCCCAGCTGGACAGCACACTGGTGCCTAGATCAGCAGCCACCAATTCGACAATGGCTTCTGGTAGTTCCACCGTCGGTGCCCACTGTGGGTAAGACCCAGTAGGGCGAAACAGGCGGGCAAATTCACGGTCGGGCTCGGGAATTTTGGTATAGGTAATAAAGGGTTCACCAACGATGTCACTGCCTTCGATATGTTGGCGATCTGCCAAACGGTGTTCAGGAGCGGTGATATACAGCAGGGGATCTTCAAATAGCTTGATATTGGATAAGCCTGCCCGCGGATAGTCACCCGACATGATGGCAATATCAATGTGGCGTTTCATAAGGCTGTTGACAGGTTCGGTGCGCGCGCCCGACATGATTTGAATATCGATGCCTTGCAGGTTGGTCTTGAGGTATTTGATAAAGGCGGGCAACCAGCGGTAATTACTGTAGGCTTCCACGGCTAAGCGCACCACATTTTGAATGCCGGCATTCATGCGTCGTACATCTTCTTCGGCATTGGCCAGATCACCTAGCACTCGTTCGGCTACTAGGGCCATGTGCTCGGCCGCTGGGGTGACTCGCAAGCGTTTGTGCATGCGAGTGAATAGTGGCACATCTAGGCGGCGCTCGGCTTCCTGCAGGCGGTGTGACAAAGCCGAAGGCGTGACCGAAAGTTTTTCCGCGGCATCGGTGATGCGGCCGGTTTCGACGATGGCTTGAATGAGCTGCAGATGGCGAATATCGAGACGTGGTTTCATAATTGCAAAGAGCCAATTTTTGGCTGAATAAATTTCAACAAAGCGAGAATATTTCCACATTGTCATTCAGTCAATAGCAATGCCAGAATTAGCCCGTTAAATATGTTAAAGGCCTAAACAAGCAGCCATACAAGGAGCTCAACAATGACAGTCGATGCGCAACAGGCAATTGCCCAGGATATGGCTCATCATGTGCACCCGCAAACCAACCTGCGCCAGCATATGGAGCAGGGGCCAACCATGATCACCCATGGTAAAGGCGTGTTTATTTATGATGATCAGGGGCGGCAAATCATTGATGGCTTCTCCGGCTTAGGTTGTGTCAGCCTGGGCTATCACAATGAACGCTTGGCACGTACGGCCATGGAACAGATGAACACCTTGCCCTTTGCACCTACTTTTTATAACCGTTCTCACCCAAAGGTGGCGGCATTAGGTGAGCGCTTAACCAAGCTAGCCCCCGGTGATGTGAACCGAGTGATGTTCCAGTGTTCTGGCTCGGAAGCCAATGATACAGCCATTAAACTGCTGTGGTACACCAATACCGCCAAAGGCGAACCTAACCGCCGTAAAATCATTGGCCGCACCCGTGGTTACCACGGTAACACCATTGCCACTGTGTCGCTTTCTGGTCAGCCCCATATGCACGCTAAGTTTGGTTTGCCCTTGTCTGAATTTAAACATACAGAGTTGCCGAACTATTACCGGTTTCACATTGACGGCGAAACAGAAGAAGAATTTTCTGTGCGCATGGCCGCCAAGTTTGAAGAACTAATTTTAGCCGAGGGACCTGAAACGGTGGCAGCGTTTTTTGCCGAGCCTGCTATCTCCGGTGGTGGTGCCCTAATGCCTCCAGAAGGCTATTGGACCCACATGCAGGCGGTACTAAAAAAATACCATATTAAGTTTGTCGCCGATGAAGTGGTGTGTGGTTTTGGCCGGACTGGCAACTGGTGGGGTTCTCAGACCTGGGGTTTAGAACCTGACATAGTGACCTGTGCCAAAGCCCTGTCAGCGGCCTTCTTCCCCGTATCAGCATTGCTGTTTAAAGATGAAATGTATGAGCAAATGGTGCACAACTCCGATGCCGTGGGGGTGTTTGGCCATGGTTATACCTATGCAGGTCACCCTGTGGGTGCAGCGGTATCCTTGGAAGCCCTAGATATCTACGAAGAAATGGACCTTATTGGCCATGTACGCAAGGTGAGCGAGCGTTTCCTAGCCCACTGTTACGCCCTAGGGGACCATCCCCTAGTTGCCGAAGTGCGCGGCGTAGGGCTATTCTGTGGTTTTGAGTTAATGCAGAATGCCTCTAAGCGTACGCCCTTTGATCCTAGTTGGAAGGTGGGCGAGATGGTGCAAAACTTTGCCCATGATCGGGGCCTGTATCTGCGAGCCATTGGCGACCGGATGAGCTTTATGCCACCTTTGATCATTAACGAAGAAGAAATTGATATAGCTTGCGAACGCTTCAAAGCAGCCTTGGATGATACCTGGGCGCAGGTACGCGGCCGAGTCTAACCATAACAGGGAAATACGAATCATGGCTTTACTGGACTACCAACTACCTACCGATGGCCTTGCCGGTAACTATATCAACGGTGCTTGGCATTGGCCTGCAGATGGCGCTCTATTAAGCATTGAAAACCCCTCTCGGCGTACGCCTATTTGTGACATTGGCAAGGGGGGTGCCAAGGAGGTGGATTTGGCCGTGCAGGCAGCAAGAGCCGCTTTGCCTGCTTGGCGGGCCTTGCCAGCCAGTGAACGTGGCAAATTGTTGGCAGAATTGGGTCGTCGCTTGGCAGATAACGCCGAACAAGTAGCGCGGCTATTGGCAGCAGAAACGGGCAATGCGGTAAAAACTCAGTCTCGAGGTGAAGCCATGGGAGCAGCAGGTGTGCTGCAGTATTATGGCGGTGTAGCGGTAGAGCAAAAAGGCGAAACCTTGCCTTTAGGGGAAGGCTTGTTGAGCTACTCCAGCCGTGAACCTCATGGCGTGGTTGGTGCCATTGTGCCGTGGAACTCACCTTTGCAACTAGGCTCCGTAAAGATATCCATGGCATTAATTACTGGCAATTGCTTAGTATTAAAGCCTGCCGAAGATGCCCCTTTGGCATTGCTTAAGTTAGCTGAATTAGCCCATGGCTTGTTGCCACCTGGGGTATTGAATATTGTTACCGGCATGGGCGAAGAAGCAGGCGCCGCCTTAGCTCAACATGAGGGCGTGGATAAGGTTTCCTTCACCGGCTCATCAGAAGTGGGCAAACTGATTGGCAAGGCCACCTCAGATCGCATAGCTAAACTCACGCTAGAATTAGGCGGCAAGTCGCCCACTATTGTGTTTCCCGATGCTATTGCCGATGGGCGTTTGGACAATACCGCTCAGCAGGTGGTGAATGCCATGCGATTTGCCCGTCAGGGGCAAAGCTGTACCGCTGGTTCACGCTTGTTTATCCACGCCGATATCTGGCAGCAATTGCTGCCTCAAGTGATAGCCAAGGCTAAGGCACTGAAGGTAGGCGATGCCTTGGATGACGAAGTGGACATGGGGGCGGTGATCAATGCCGAGCGTTATGGTGAAATCTGTGCCTATGTGGCTGAAGCCAAGCAACAGGGCGCTGAATTTGTCTTAGGTGATGTGCTCGAGCAAGACCCGCAAGGCTTTACCCCAGCTCCGGTGATTATTACCGGGGTGGATAATAGCTGGCGCATTAGCCGTGAGGAAGTGTTTGGTCCAGTGATGGTGGTGATACCCTTTACCTCAGAAGAGCAGGTGATCGCCATGGCCAATGATACCCACTATGGCTTGGCCGCCTTTGTCTTTAGCCATGACATTAGCCGTGTTACCCGGGTGAGTAGAGCCTTGGATGCTGGTTGGATTCAGGTGAATCAAGGGGGTGGCCAGATTCCCGGCATGTCCTACGGTGGCACCAAGCAGTCAGGCATGGGGAGTGAGTATTCCATTGAAGGTGCACTGGAGGCATATACCTACCGTAAATGCATTACCATTAATATTGAGTCACAGGGTTAACCATGCAAGAAGACCGTTTTGGTAACCCCATTGATCCTAAGGTAGGCTATGCCCGTGGCAGTTTGCTGCGCGGTTCTAGCGATGAGGTTATACGGCTAAATCAGGCAGGTCGTGTAGGCGCCGATTTTATTGCCAGACAGGGCAGTGATAAGGTGGCCATTTGCACCGGTAACCTGCGTAATTATCCAGTTAGCCATGGGGATCTTGGGGCTAATTGTGAGGAATGGTTAGGCCCGGGTTTATTCGGTGATGAACTGCGTCAGGTGACCATTGCCCATTTAGGTGGCCAAGGTCACGAACAGGTGGCGGCCATAAATCGCACTAGTGCTGGCATTATTGCTACTATTTTGGCCTTGTGTGCCGAACGTGATGTTGTTTCTTTAGTGCCAGCAGGGGACCGCTGCCATGCTTCTGTTGGTCGCGGTGCGGCCTTGGCTGGTGTAGCGGTGCACGAAGTACACGATGAAGCAGGCCTGATAGCACAATTTACCACCCAAGCCCCACGCTTATTAATCATTACCACGGTTACCTCAGAACTGGCCATGTTAGCCGATGAGTTGGTGTATAAAGCCGTGGCACTGGCCCACAATAATAACTGCAAGGTATTGCTTGATGAAGCCTATGGCGCACGTTTTCGGCCGGTCTTAACGGCTGGCCCAAAGGCCCTAGCATTTGGTGCTGACCTGGTAATCACTAATGCCGACAAAGCGGGATTAAGCGGGCCTAGGGCAGGGCTGCTGTGCGGTAATCCTGATAGCCTTATACCCGTGCAGGCCAAAGCCAGTGAGCTAGGTATGGAGGCGCGGGCACCGATTGCTCTAGGTGTATTGCGTAGCCTGCAAGGCTTTACCCCAGAGCTGTTGCTGCAGGAAGTGGAAGATGGCAAACAGCTTAGCCAAGCGCTCATTGAAAAATGGGGTGCGCAACGGGTCACAGCCTCGGCACTGGGACCCAAAATTGATGAGCAGGATGCCCTGCAAATGGTGCTAAATTTGGCGGGTGTTGAACAGTGCCCTTGGGTGCCCGCCGAGATTACTGCGGTAATAGGCATGCAAATGTTAGCGGCTAAAGGTATTGTGACGGTCAATACTCATGGGCAACCCGGTGGGCGCGTGTCTATTCGCCTAAAGCCCACTAGTGGCGCCCTAAAAAATGCCGGCGGAGCCGAGGCCGTGGCCGAGTGTTTACATGAAGCCTTTAAACAAACGGCTCAGCATATACACGACCGTGACTGGTTTAGTCGCTGGTTATTTGGAGAAGCCTAATGGATGTACAGCTTATACAACGGCTAGACAATCGCCTCGATCAGCTAGTCAATCTGGATATGGGTGAGCGGGGCATAGAACCGCTCTTTAAGGCCGCTGTTGAACAGCAAGGTGGCTCATTAGTAGGCGCAGCAGCAGAGGCCTTGTTGGCAGTACCGCAAAATGGTCAGGTGTTACTCACCACAGGCTCTGTGTCTCGGGCTTGGATTACCCCAGCATTGGGTGAGAATGATGGCCCATCGGGGGCTGCCGCCATTGCTAGAGCTTTGGTAAAAGCCCGCAATGCCCTGTGTATTATGATGTGCGAAGCGAGTTTAATCCCCGCTATTCAAAATACCTTGCAAAGTGCAGGCTTGTTCCCTTTGACCTTGGAGCAGGCGCAGATTGCCCAAGCCGATGCTAGTCTGGCCTCCGTGGTTATGTTGCCCTATCCCACCGATGACGAATCTGGACAACAAAAGGTCCAAAAAATACTAGAAGAGCTGCAACCTGACCTGCTATTTTCCACGGAACGAGTAGGCCGTAATGAACATGGTGTATACCATTCCATGCGCGGCATTGATTATGGCATGGGCCGAGCCCGCATTGACTATTTGTTTGAAGAAGGTTTGCGCCAAGGTATACCTGTGGTGGCGGTCGGTGATGGCGGCAATGAAATTGGTATGGGCAAGGTGGCCGCACAGGTGCGCCAGGCTATCCCTTATGGCGACCTATGCCAATGCGGCTGTGGTGGTGGTATTGGTGCGGTAACCAGCTGTGATGTATTGGTGACGGCCGCTTGTTCCAACTGGGGCTGCACGGCCATTGTTGCCGCCATGGCTGCGCGTACGGGTCAAGCAGATCTATTGCATACCCCAGAACGCGAAGCCCTGTTGTTGGACACCATGGTGGCCAACGGTTTAATTAACTCTACCCATGGCATTGTGGATGACAGTGTGGATGGGTTTCCGCGGGCTAGCCATGTGGCCATGGCCGAGTTGTGCAGAACTATTGTAGCCAAGGCTCTTTGACATATAGATTATTAGGAATAACCAACATGATTACCAACAATGCTAATTTAATCAGCGCCATCCGTGAGCGGTTTGCCAATGTGGATACCTGCCCCCATCAAGGCGAGCGCGTGTTCTTTGAAAATGCCGGTGGTGCCTTAACCCTAAAATCTGTCACTCAAACTTCGGCTTTTTATGCTGGTATACCCGATAATCAGGGCCGCGACAATCCAGCAGCCCATGCTTTGGTGGCCACCATTAACAAAGCCAAAGCCGATATGGCCGTACTGATGAATGCTAACAGTGGCCAGTTCTTTATGGGAGAAAGTGGTACCGAACTGTTGTTTCGCATGATTCGTACCGCCTGTGTTAACGCTCCCAAGGGTAGCAAGGTATTGGGTTGCTCCATTGAACACCCTGCTAGTCGCAGTGCTGCCCGTCGCTGGGCTGATATAGCTGGCTTGGCATACGTCAATATTGATCACGATGATGCCCAAGGTGTGGTAACCGCAGAGGACTATGCTGCCGCCATGACGCCTGACGTGTCAGTGGCAACTATTCTGCATGCTTCGCCTGTTACAGGCATGGGCATGGATGTGGCCGCTATCGCCAAGGCTATTCGTGCCGTGTCGCCAGACTGTATCATCATTGTCGATGGCATCCAGCATGCCGCCCACGGGCAGATGGATCTTGATGCTTATAACATTGATGGTTATGCCATCTCCCCTTATAAGATGTTCTCCCGTCACGGCTATGGCATGGCCTGGATTTCTGATCGTTTAACCGACCAGCCCCATGACATGTTGATTGGTGCGCCGGCCACTGGATGGGAATTTGGTACCCGTGACACGGGCGCTTATGCTTGCCTATCCGATGTGGTGGCTTACCTTGATTGGTTAGGTGGTGAGGTATCTGCTGAACAACAACCAAGAGCGCGCATTGAAGCGGCTGGTCGTGCCATTCATGCCTACGAAACGCACCTGACGAACTACATGATTAATGGTGCAGAGGGCGTAACTGGTTTGCGTGACATGAGCAATATCACCATCTTGGGTGGCGCCGATAATCCAGCTCGAGAAGGCTTGGTATCTATTGTGGTTGAGGGCGTAGCCTCTATGGATGTGGTTAGCGCCCTAAATGAACAGGGTGTACGTACCCATACCCGCAAGGCAGATCATTACAGTGCCAATGTGTTAACGCCTTTGGGCTATGCAGATTGCATTCGTGTGTCCATGTGTCACTATAATACGGAAACGGAAATCGCTAAATTCCTGCAGGTACTGCAAAGCCTATAAAGCGACTATAAGCGCCTATAAAGCTGTGCTAAGCTTGCTGGCTAAATTTATATTAATCTGTCATTACCATGCAATTAAAAGAAATCAGCAAGCAACGCTATAGCAAACACTACCGCCTTGTCTTTTGGGCGGTGGTGGCCATCATGTTAGCCGTGTCTTTGGCTAGTTCTAGTATCATGATTCACTTTTTTGGTAGCCCCGAAGGCGGTAATTTCTGGCTTAATGTGGCCGGTGTGCTGGTGGCGGCGCTAGTGGTAGCAAGCATGTTCCGTAGTTATCGCCAGCATCCCTTTATGTATGAAATCATGTATGTGTGGGAGCTTAAACAGAGCCTCAATCGCATCTATCGTAAAGAAAGAAAAATTAAGCCCCATATGGCCGCAGGCAAACGTGACGCGCCGGTAGTGATGAACTTCTATTATCAGGCCTCCAAGCAGCTTTATCTGCTGGATAACAATACCATTACCATGGATGACTTAAGCAGGCGAATGCAGGAACTGGATGACCTGTTGGCCAACTATGATATACAAGTCAGCGTTGAACAGTATGACCCAGCCATGCTGGAGCAATTTAGCTAATGTCTACTCATCTGTGTAGGCCTTAGTCGCCTAAAGGTGATGGTTAGTAGAGCCACACCGGCAATGATAATGCCTCCTCCTAGCAGCATGCGGCCGTTTACCGGCTCGTCTAGCCATAACCAGGCACCCAGAATGGAAAACACCGGTAGCAGGAGCAATAATGGCCCAGCCTGGGAAGCAGGGTAGCGGCCCAATACGTGGTACCAACAGGTGTAGCCAAAGGCGGTCATGACTATGCCTAGATAGACCACCGCAAACCACACTTGTGCATCAGCATGGGTGATATGATACCAGTGATTATCTTCCAACAAGAATGAAGCTAGTAATAGTTGTGGCGCGGCAAACACCGCGATCCAAGCTATGGTGGCCATGCCGCTGATGGCGTGGCCTATGCGTTGGTTAGTGCGGCGCAACATGACTTGGCTTAAGGCCCACATAAACGAACCGGCTAAAGCCAAACTAATGCCAAACCATTGACCTTGCAAATTGGGTGCACCGGTGAGTACATAGAGACCAGCAAAGGCTACCAATAGGCCAAGTAGTTGCTGAGCAGTTAAACGATCACCCAACCAGATGGCGCTGATTAACAGTAAAAACGGTGTTTCTGCCTGCACGATGAGGGCGGTGGTGCTAGCATCAAGTAACTTCAAACCATTATAGGTCATGCCATATTGTAAGGTAGAGCCAATAAGGGCGACCCAAAAAAAGGCCTTCAGGTGTTTGCGTGGTATGGGCACAAACCACACCATTACCAAGGCGGTGACGCTAAAGCGCAAAGCCATTAGCAACACGGGTGGGAATTGATCGACGGCAGGTTTGGCTACGACCAGGCCCATACCCCAAGTGAGGGGCACCAGTAAAGCTATAAGTGTATCGCGCCATGTCATCTAAGTTACCTCAATTACCACCTAGCGATCGCTAGGGTGAGGCTAGAGTAGCTGGAAATAACCCATAAAAAAAGCCCCAGCTAACGTTGAGGCTTTTTATGTGGCACTTGGCTCAATGTCTTTACTTCTCATTTAGAATACTTGCAGCATCAACTGTAGAGCTTATTGCCTCAGGGGTTGGATCTTCATAGAAAGGTAAGGCTTTAATGCTAATGACTCTAGCGACCATGGAGCTGGGGAAAATCTCGACTGAATTCTTCAATTCATTTACCGCTGAATTGTAGAATCGGCGAGACGCTGAGATGTCATTTTCTACATCTTGATAGGCCTTCATGGCTTCATTCATACTCTCCACAGCTCTTAATTCTGGATAAGCTTCCATGCTTACGACTAGTTTCCCCATCATGCCACTGAGTTTTGAATCTTTACTAAATAGGTCGGCTACATCTTCAGGTATCACCGAATCACTTTTGTTTAAAGCTTCTGTGCGCTGCGCAGTTATTTCAGCCATTAGGCTTTTTTCGTGGTTCATATATTCTTTAGCGATCGTCAGAATATTAGGAATCAAATCATATCTTTTGCGCATTTGAACCTCGATACCAGAAAGCGCTGCTAGAGCCATATTCCGAGCTTTCACTAACTGTACATACAACTGATAGAGCACGAAAGCTAAGAATACAATTAACATCAGAAGCCAGTATTGCGTAATAAAATCAAAAGCACTCATATTT
>JAERSU010000143.1 GCA_016845445.1 Oceanospirillaceae bacterium
GCCATCACAAGATCTTGTGGCAAGGCTGTCAGCACACCACTAGATATTGACTAAACAGGGCAAAGACGAGGATCAGACCCCTTCAAGGGTCATATTCACGGCTTCATCAATATCCACCGTAACCAGGCGTGAAACACCGGATTCCTGCATGGTAACACCCAATAATTGATGGGCCATTTCCATGGCAATCTTATTGTGAGATATGTAGATAAACTGCACCTTGGCTGACATTTCCTCTACCAAACGGGCGTAGCGTTCAACGTTGGCATCATCCAAGGGGGCGTCAACCTCATCAAGCATACAAAATGGCGATGGATTCAGCTGGAAGATGGAGAATACCAAGGCAATAGCGGTAAGGGCTTTTTCCCCACCGGATAGTAGATGAATACTACTGTTACGCTTGCCCGGTGGCTGGGCCATAATGGTGACGCCAGTAGACAGCAAATCATCGTCGGTGAGCTCCAGGGAAGCACGGCCACCACCAAATACTTTAGGGAATAGCTCTTGCAAGCTGGCATTCACCGTTTCAAAGGTCTCTTTAAAGCGGCTACGGGTCTCGCGGTCGATCTTACGAATGGCATCTTCCAAACTATCCAAGGCCCCGATCAGCTCATCATGCTGTTCATCCAAGAACACCTTGCGCTCACTTTGCTCTTTATACTCATCGATGGCCATCAGGTTAATGGCCCCGAGGCGTTTGATGCGACCCTGCACCTGCTCCAACAAACGGCCCAATTGACCTTCTTCGGCCTCCTCCGGCAAGAGCTCAGCGAGTTTTTCAACCAAGATGTTTTGCTCAGCCATCTGCTGCTTAATGTTTTCAGCGGTAACCTGCAGCTCGCGTTCCACCAGCCGTTGATCCTGTAGCAGCTGTTCACGCTGACTAATTTCTTGCTCTTGGCGCAGCTGTTGCTGCTCAAGCTCACGAATACCGGTTTCTAGGTCTGTCATGCCTTGGCGCTTGTCATTCATGGCAAGTTCAGCCACCATGCGCTCTTCAACCAGCTGTTCTAACTGTGATTGCAATTCTGGCGCGGGATCCTGCCCCTGCTCTTGACCACGCTCTAATATGTCTTCTTTACGCTGCGACCATTCTTCATTTTGCTCTTGCAAGCGTTCCAGAGACCGACTAAGGCTTTGCTTTTGGGCTTCAATGGAAGACACCCTCGCTTGTAGCTGAATCACCTGTTGTTGAATCTGGCTATGCTGTTGACGGTGCTGCTGCAACTGGCCATGAATGCGGTCTTTATCCTGCTGCAAGCCGGGTTGCTGTGCCTGCGTTGCGGCTAATGAAGCCTGCAACTCTTCTTGCTGCTCGGCTAACTGCTCAATGGTTTCAGCCAACTCTTGATGCACCAACTTCTGCTCTTGCACCCGTTGCTGTAAACGCTCATATTGTTGACGTTCTTGAGTTTGCTGCTGCTCTAACAGTGCCATCTGCTGTTGCAACTGTTGATGTTGCTGCTGGGCTTGTTGGCTAGCTTGGCGCTGCTCTTGAATCTGCTCAGCCAAGTGTTGCAATTCATCACGTTGGTCAGCCCGCACACTGGCCAGCTGGTCGACTTGTTCGGTCAATAGGGCTAGGCTTTGCTGCTGAGCGTCTAACTGCTGTTTACGTTCAATCACCCCTTGCCCGGCATCGGTAACCGCACCCTTGGCCGTGCGCATCCAACCCTGGCCCAGCCACAGGCCATTGGGTAAGATCACACTCGCATAAACAGGTAACTGAGCCAGTTTTTTACGCCCCTCGACAAGGCTATCGACGGCCACCACATGGCCTAATAGGCCGGCAAGGGGGTGCTTTGCTGACACCTTATCAAACAGGCTGCCTGGCAGTTGTTCGGCTTTGTTATCGGCGGCCAATAACAAGGTTAGCCCAGGATGCTGCAACAAGGCTGTCTCGTCGTTTAAATGCTCATCTTTTAGCGGTGCCGCTGTTAACCAATCGGCCAACACCTGCTCCACAGCTGCTTCCCAACCCTTGTCTACCTGCAGATCGGTGAGCAGATCTGCCTGCTGCGTATCCCGCCACTCATCTGGGCATTGGGCGCCGGCAGCTTGCGCCTCTTTTAACAATAGCTCTAAGGACGCGACCTGGCCTTTTACCTGGGACAACTCAGCTTTGGCCTCATCCAAACTGGCCTGGCTAGATAGCTCCTGGGCAGCCAACGCCCTTTGCGTCTGCTCTAGGTCAGCCAATGCCTGTTGTTGGCTTTGCCAAGCTAAATCCGCTTCGCCAAGCTGTTCTTCTAACAACAGCACTTCAGCATGATCTTCCTCCACAGCCAATTCATCCCGCTCACTGCGCAGGCGTTGCAATTCAACGCCTAGCTGTTCAAAGCGTTGACTGTGGTGCTGCAAGTTGGTTTTGGTCACATCCAACTGACGCTGCAGCTCCGCTTGAGCGCTGGCTTGCTGGTCCCACTGCTGTTGCCAGCTTTGCTGTGCTTCTTCACTGGCCTGCAGTACTAGCTCGGCTTCCAGCAATTGCTCCTGCGCCATCTCCGTATCCGGCGCAAGTTGATCTTCTTGCTGCTGCAGATGGGTGAGTTCGCGGCTATCATTGGCAATGACGTCACTGATGCGCTCTAACTGACGCTGGGCTTCGGCGTAGTCCGCCTGCCATTGCTGCTCTTGCTGCCGCTGGTGCTCAATGGTTTGCTCTAGGCGGGCAATATCTGCCCCTAAGCGATAATACTCACCCTGGCTTTCATTAAAACTCTCCTGCACCACGGAAAGCTCGTCCTTTTGCACATCTAACTGGGCCACACGGGTATTCTGCTCACTGCGCGCCAGGTTGATCTCATCCTGGATACGGCCCATACCAATGCGTTGGTCCATGAGTTTCTCGCGCAGATTGCGCCACTGCACAGCTGCTAGCTGTGACTTATGGGTGCGTTCTTCTTGCTTGAACTGAGTGTATTGCTCGGCCGCCGCTGCTTGGCGTTTAAGGGTTTCTAACTGGCGCCCTAGTTCATCGCGCAGGTCTTCCAAGCGCTCCAAGTTTTCGCGGGTGCGATTGATACGGTTAGAGGTTTCTCGGCGACGTTCTTTATAGCGCGAGATACCGGCGGCTTCTTCGATATAAACGCGCAGCTCTTCGGGGCGGGATTCAATCAAGCGAGAAATCATGCCCTGCTCAATGATGGAATAACTACGCGGACCTAAACCAGTACCGAGAAACAGATCGGTAACATCACGACGACGGCACTTTTGATTGTTTAAAAAATAGGTGGATTGGCCTTCGCGGGTGACTTTACGCTTGATGGATACTTCATTGTAGCCGGCGTATTCACCTGCTAGGGTGCGATCGTAATTATCAAACACCAGTTCAATACTGGCTTGACCTACGGGTTGACGGGAGGTAGAACCATTAAAAATAACATCCGTGGCATTTTCACCACGCAGGTTCTTAGCTGAGCTTTCACCCATCACCCAACGCACTGCATCGATAATATTGGATTTACCACAACCATTGGGTCCCACCACGGCGCACAAATTACCGGGAAGGTTGACGGTTGTGGGGTCCACAAATGATTTGAAGCCAGCTAGTTTTATACTTTTTAGACGCACAGACTCAAGTTACTCAATACAATGGCCCCTTAGCTATAGCCGTAGGGGCAGGCCAGATCTATTTGGCCGCTATAATTTGATCAATGGCCAAGTCTACCACTTCTTGGCTAGCAACAGAAACCGCAAGAACTTGACCTACCATGTCCCCGGCTTGTTGGCCTGGGGTACCCTGTTTAGCAATATGGGCGAAAACATCCAATTGCTTATAATTTGCTAAATCGGTGCCCTGTTGCAATGCTAGGGAATTGTCCAAGCTAACTGTCATGGGCAAATCACTTGGATTTAAGCGCGCCGCCAATAAAGGCATGCGTTGCCCCGCTTCGCGGGCATAGACAAACAACACCGCATTAGGCGCATCAGGGGCGAGTAAGCCTGTGGCTAAGCGGATGGCCACCTTAATGCTCGCACCTTGAGCTAGGGCTTCGTTGCCACCTGCCAGCTGGCGTTTGGCATTGGCAATACCGGCTTGCAAAGAACGCGCCCCATCGCCATCACCGGCATTGCTCAGTGCGCGCTCCCAAAACTGAATGGCCGCGGCAAAGTTTTGCGCTTCAAAAGCCTGAATACCCAACAAACTCAAGGCCGATACATCGTCTGGATTGGCCTGCATGGCCTCTCCGATGGCGGCATTCACCCGTTCATTAAAAGCACCGTCGACAAAGAACAACGCCTGCGCGTACTGGCCTAAGATAGCGGCCTGTTGCGGCGAGCCTTCAGGGGCAAAAGTTTTTGCCTTCACAAAGGCCTGTAAACCAGCCTCTGGATTGTTGGCCTGCATGTAGGTGTTAGCGAGAATAAACCAACCCTCTGGGTTGTCTTCATTGGCCTGCAAATGGCTTTCCAGATCAACCACCATCTGCTCCAAGGTTTCGGCGTTTTGCATAATGGCCCGCGTGGCAAACATGTTGTCACGTTGCTGCATGCCATCGCTGGCGCCCAGCTCAGCATAGGTAAACCAGGCCGCCACAGGGACCATCAAGGCCGCAGCCAACAACAGATAACCACCAGCGCTATTCAATTTCGGTTGCTGGCTAGGGTTCTGCAAATCCATGTAGAGGGCGCGCTGCAACTCGGCGTCTTGGGCCGCATAGTCTGCTGCGCTTAGATTGCCCGCATCCAGTTCCGCTTGCAGCTCCGCTTGGCGTTGTTCAAACAGGCTGATATTGTCAGACTCATGATCTTCTTCTGCCTGTAGATTGTCCGGTACCGGGCGTAGTACCGGCCACAGGGCAAAAACACTAGCCACGGCCAACAAGGCCAACATGGCGCCCCAATACTCACTCATGGGTTTTCCTTCTTTTGCTTGATAAGCTCATCAAGCTGGGCTTGTTCTTCTTCATTCAAGGCCACTGGAGCAGCGGGTTTGCTACGCCTTACCTTGACCACTACCAGCAGGCCAATGACCACTAGCACCCCTGGTGCCAGCCATAACACCAAGGTTTGCGCCTTAAAAGGCGGATCATAGAGGATAAAATCACCATAGCGCTGCACCATAAAGGTACGGATTTCATCATCGCTTTTGCCTGCATCAACCATGGTTTTCACCTGGCGGCGCAAATCTTTGGATATAATTGAATCAGAATCTGACAAGTTCTGGTTCTGACACTTGGGGCAACGCAATTCCACGGTCAGGTCGGCAAACCGCTCTGCCATTTCCGGTGTAGCAAACTGGTAGGTTTCAATGGCTGCCATGACACCGCTGGATAACACTAGGGTGATGGCCGTAAGCAAGGCTTTAAGGTAGGTATGCATATTAGTTCGCCTGCGCCATCAACTCATCATACTGTGGCTTCAATTGCGCCCAGGTACGCTCATTGAGCTCACCGGTGATCTTATCAACAATGATGCCATCGGCACCTACCAGATAGGTTTCCGGCGCCCCAACCACACCCAGCTCGATGCCTAATTGGCCTTTAGGGTCATAGATGGAAAACTCATAAGGATCACCTAACTTGGCCAGCCACTGCTGCGCCGGCTCTCGCTGATCATGGTAGTTGACGCCAATGATACGCACCCCTTCGCTGGCCACCAATTGATTCAAAAAGGCATGTTCTGCCTTACAGGTTGGGCACCAGGTAGCCCACACATTAATCAGGCTTGGGGTACCTAATATATCGTCAGTGGCGATGGCTTTAATGGGTGCATTGAGGCTCTCACCGATAAATACTGGCAACTGTTGACCCAGCAAACTGGATTCCAGTTTATTGGGATCCTTACCCAGTCCCTGGTAAAGGAATAGTCCAAGGCCAAAGGCTAACACCATTGGAATCAGTAATAACAGGCGTTGCATAGTGCTGCTTTTTTGCTCACTCATGATGTGCTTGCTCCATTAGGCCGCGCTCGTCTTGGCAGGGCGGCGGCGTCGATAGCGTTTATCCCACACGGCCAGGCCAGCACCGATGGACATCATCACACCACCTAACCAAATCCAGCGCACCATAGGCTTAAAGTGAATGCGCATAGCCCAGGCACCCTGTTCCAAAGGTTCGCCCATGGCAATGTAAATATCACGGCCCAATGCCGGGTCAATTGCCGCTTCGGTCATCATCTGATTGCGGGCGTTATAGGTGCGCTTTTCGGGGTGCAGATAGGTATAAAACTCGCCATCTTCATCAACCTTAACCACCCCTTGTACTGACACATAATTGGGCCCGGTAATGTCACGGGTACCTTCAAAGGTGAAGGCATACTGTTCAATTTGCAGGGTTTCGCCCGGCGCCATACGAATATCATGGTTGGCCTCGTAATGACTCACCACGGCAATCCCCATGACGCTGACACCTATGCCTAGGTGGGCCAGCATCATGCCATAGTAGCCAGGATTTAATTGCCGCAGCCCGCGCTGCCAACCCTGATGACGGATGCGGCGCTTAAGGTCTGTCCAGGTGGTCATGATTAACCACACCATCAAGGCTGCTGCCAAGGCGGTGGAGGCATTAAACTCCCCGGCATAAGCAAATGGAAAGCTAACACCCAACACCAGTGCCACCAACAAGGGTGAACGTAGTAATTGAGTGAGTTCATTTGTCTCTATGGATTTCCACTTGGCCAACAAACCAATACCCAAGGCGATAATCAACAACACCATTAAGGGCACAAACACGGCATTAAAATACGGTGGTCCAACGGACACCTTACCGCCACCAAAGGCGTCCAATAACAGCGGATACAAGGTCCCCAAGAGCACCACAATGGCCGCTATCACCAACAGGACGTTATTGCCTAACAGAAAGGTCTCTCGCGACCAGAAGCTGTACACGGTGCGACTGGCAACTGTCGTCGCGCGCAGGGCGTATAACAGCAAGGAACCACCAACCGTGAGAGCTAACAACACCAGGACAAAAAAACCACGCTCCGGATCGGCAGCAAAGGCGTGCACAGAGGTTAATACGCCAGAACGCACCAAGAAGGTACCTAACAGACTGAGACTGAAAGCCAAGATAGCCAGCAAAATGGTCCAGTTCTTAAAGAGGCCACGTTTTTCTGATACCGCCAGAGAATGAATTAATGCAGTGGCCACCAACCAGGGCATAAAGGAGGCATTTTCTACTGGGTCCCAGAACCACCAGCCGCCCCAACCAAGTTCGTAGTAGGCCCACCAGCTACCTAGCACGATACCCAAGGTCAAAAAGCCCCATGCTACCAGCGTCCATGGCCGTGACCAACGCAGCCACGCGGCGTCAATCTTGCCATCTAACAAGGCAGCGATAGCAAAAGCAAAGGCCACAGACAGGCCCACGTAGCCCATATACAGGGTGGGCGGATGCACAATCAGACCAAAATCCTGTAACAGAGGATTAAGATCAGCCCCTTCGCTAGCCCCCTCTGGCAGATAGCGCCAGAAAGGGTTGGATGTGAGCAAGGTGAAGAGCATAAAGCCGATGGCTATCAGGCCCATCACCGACAACACCCGCGCCAACATAATGGGCGGCAACGACTTGGCAAACTGGCTCACCGCCATAATCCACCAACTAAGCATTAACACCCAGAGCAGCAAAGAGCCTTCATGACTACCCCACACGGCACTAATTTTATACTGCACAGGCAGGGCCGAATTGGAATTAGAGGCCACATACTGAACGGTAAAATCATCATACACAAAGGCCAATGTCAGGCAGATGTAGGAAATGCTCAGAAATACGCCCTGGCCAATGGCCAATGGCCGGGCCGCCATGATTAAACGTGCTTGCCCCGTATAGGTACCCAACATGGGCAGTACACCTAGGGCAACACTCAAACATAAAGCCAGAATCAGGGCCAGGTGGCCAATCTCAGGGATCATTACTGTTACTCTCCGCTCTTGGCAGCTGTGGGGGCCTGGCCACCATGGGCCTGTTCAATGGCCTCGGTTACCTCAGGTGGCATGTAGTTTTCATCGTGTTTTGCCAAAACTTCATCGGCCACAAAGATACCATTAGCCTGCAACCTACCCTGGGCCACAATACCCTGCCCTTCGCGGAACAGGTCAGGCAGGATGCCTTCGTAGTCGACGCTAACGTCATGGGCATAGTCGGTCATCACAAAGCGTACTTTCAAACTATCGCTGGCTCGCTCCACACTGCCTTCTCGTACCATGCCACCGGCGCGAATACGCTGCTCTTGCGGGGCCTTACCGGCCGCAATATCAGAGGGCGAGAAAAACAGGTTAATGTTCTGTGACAGGGCATAGAGCACCAGACCGACAATCAGTCCGACACCTGCCAGTAAGGACAGTAATATGAGCAGTTTTTGTTTGCGCTTGGGGTTCATGGCCATGGGAATATCTTTATTGACGACGTAATTGTGATTTGATTTGCTTGAGCAGTGTTTTCTGACGCCGTTTGGCAGACCACACATTAGCCACCACCAGGAGGGCAAACAGGCCATAACAAATCCACACATAACTGCCGTGGCCATCCATGTGGATTAGTTGTTCAAGAGAGGTAAAATACATTAGCGCTCCTCCAGATAACGGGCCACCCAGGAAGCTTGCCGCTCCTGGTCAAGAATTTCATTGCGCGTTCGCTGGAAGACGACCCAGCCGAGAAAACAATAACAACCCAATACCATCAACAGTAAAGGCAGGTACATCTCCGCGGGCATGGTGGGCTTGGCCGTTACGCTAAAACTAGATGGCTGATGCAGGGTATTCCACCACTCTACAGAATATTTAATAACCGGGATATTAATGGTGCCAACGATGGCTAAAATAGCTGCGGCTCGGCCAGCAATGGTACGATCAGCAATGGCCTGATTCAGGGCCATCACACCAGTGTAAAGAAACAACATAACCAGGGTCGAGGTAAGGCGCGCGTCCCATACCCAGTAGGTGCCCCAGGTAGGCTTACCCCAGATGGCACCACTTAATAAGGCCATGGCAGTAAAACTAGCCCCTATAATGGTGCAGGATCGGGCCACCATAAAGGCCACCTTCATTTTCCAAATCAAGCCTATGGCACCGGCCAGCGCCATCAGCATAAACACCGATTGCGACAAGATAGCGGCTGGCACATGCACGTACATAATGCGGTAGCTATTGCCCTGCTGATAATCCACTGGGGCATACAAGAGCCCCCAAACCAGACCCCAGCCTAGAAGAATAAGCGCAGCACCTGCGAACCAGGGTTGCCAGCGTTCACCGAATTCAAAAAACCACTTTGGCGAACCCATTTGATAGAACCATTTGGGCATACGCCAATTT
>JAERSU010000144.1 GCA_016845445.1 Oceanospirillaceae bacterium
GTATTGAAGCGGTAATTAAATCAATGGATTCCACTGTTCGCGTGACATCGCGGGTGGCATAGAAACGTCGATCTGCCGGTGCTAGATCATCAGTCTGGCCAATAATGGCACAACCCACATCTTTCACTATCTGTTTAAATACGTGCTCCGTTGGATAGGGATTATAACCAGGCAAGCTAGCAAACTTATCCAGGGTTCCCCCTGTGTGACCCAATCCACGCCCAGATATCATCGGCACATAGGCCCCACAGGCCGCCACAATCGGCGCCAAGATAAGGCTAATTTTATCACCAACTCCCCCGGTGGAGTGCTTGTCCACGATGGGTCCAGGTAGCTGCATAGGTTGCCAATCAAGCACGCGGCCCGAATGCATCATATGCTGAGTTAGATTGATGCGTTCATCCATCGTCATACCACGCAGGAATACCGCCATGGCAAAGGCCCCGAGCTGGCTGTCACTCATACTGCCTGCACTGATGCCGCGCACAATTTGACCCAACTCCGTGTTTGACAAAGTCTGACCATCGCGCTTTTTTGCAATTAGCTGCTGCATCAACATAGGCGTGCTCTTTACTGTAGAAACTCTGGCCCAAAGGCCCTTGGCAATAAATCACCAAGGGTTAGGCTATGGACAACATTGGTTGGCGAGCACAAGTACACGGGGGTACTGGCGGTGGCAAACTCTCGAATGCGCTGCCGGCAACCGCCACAAGGCGTCGCCCCTTGGGTGTCCTGGCTCATAATATAGATGCTTTCAATGCGCTTGCTACCGGCCAATACCATGGCGGCAATGGCCGCCGTTTCAGCACAGTGACCTTCTGGATAACTGGCATTTTCCACATTACACCCGGCGTAGGTGTGGCCATCATCAGCCACCACTAAGGCACCCACCTGATAGTTTGAATAGGGCGCATAAGCGCGCTCCATGGCATCATGTACTAGGTCTAAAGCCTGGTCCTCGGTTATCACTTATCGCACCTCCGTAGCCTGCTAACGCTCTTTCACATAAGGTTTACCAATGGCCTTCGGCGGAATCGCTTTACCAATAAAGCCAGCCAATAACACGACGGTCAAAATATAAGGCACCGCCTCAATCAACTGCACTGGAATTGCGCCAATACCAGGCACCGGCACCCCTTCTATGCGCATAGCAAAGGACTGCAAGAAACCAAATAACAAGCAGGCAAACAACACGCCAATGGGACGCCACTTACCAAAGATCAATGCCGCTAGGGCAATATAGCCCGCCCCTGCAGTCATATCCCGGGTAAAGGCAGCATTATGGGCAATGGCGATGTAACTACCAGCAATACCACACAGCACACCACCTATGAGCACCGCTCGGTATCGCAAGCCGTTAACGGAAATACCTGCCGTATCCACGGCCTTTGGGTTTTCACCAACAGCGCGCAAACGTAAACCAAAGCGGGTTCGATATAGCACCCACCAAACCACGGGTACCAAGGCGAAAGCTAGGTACACAAGGATATTGTGCCCAGACAATAGCTCTTTATATAGGGGGCCTAACACGGGTACGTTGGCCAATAGATCAGCCCCGGGTAGTTCAATGGACAAAAACCGCCCTTCCTGAGTCAGACTAGGTGTTTGACCGCCTTGTCTAAACCAGCTAAGACCAAGAATAATGGTCAAACCAGAGGCCAGAATATTTAATGCCACACCGCTAACGATCTGGTCACCCTTGTGGGTAATGGTGGCAAAGCCATGGATCAAGGCAAATACCATAGACACACCAATGGCCGCAAACATGGCTAACCAAGGTGAACCGGTAACATAAGCTACGCTTGCAGAAGTAAAGCAGGCCGCTAGCATCTTACCTTCAAGGCCAATATCAACCACCCCTGAACGTTCACTAAACAAACCTGCCATAGCAGCTAGCACCAAAGGCGTCGCCAAGCGCAAGGTGGCATCCAAGGTCAACAGGAAGGTTAACCACAAATCAGAAAAATCCATTATGCGGCCCCCTTCGCAGAATCTGATACTGGCACTAACCAGCGCATCAACCATGGCTTATACATGTACTCTAGGGCACCACAGAATAAAATCACCAGGCCCTGCATCACCACTACGATATCGCGGGAGATATTGCTCCACTCAAAGGCCAACTCGGCACCACCCTGATAGAGGATACCGAACAACAAAGCGGCAATAACGATACCAAAGGGATGATTACGCCCCATAAGCGCCACCGCAATGCCGCCAAAACCATAGCCCACATGGAAGTTCATGATAATTCGGTGGTGATAACCAAGTAGTTCATTGATGCCCACAAGGCCAGCTAAGGCACCGGAAATACACATGGTGACGACAATGATTTTTTTCTGGTTAATACCCGCATAGGTGGCGGCCGTGGCATTGCGACCAGTAGCGCGAATGGCATACCCCCAACGGGTTTGCCAGAGAAAGAACCACACCAAGATGGCCACAACCAAGGCCAACAAAATTGACATATTTAACGGCGAACGGTCTACCTTGATGCCAAAATTAGCCAACACATCGTGGACAAAAGGCAACCAAGCATTGTCTGGGAACAGACGCGATTGCGGTGTCATCTGGCCAGGCTCCAACAGCACCTTGGACATCAGATACACCATGAGGGTGGCCGCTAAAAAGTTAAACATAATGGTGGTAATGACGATGTGACTACCACGGTAAGCCTGCAGGTAACCAGGCCCCACAGCCCAAGCTGCGCCAAACACTAAGGCACCAACAATACTGGCTGGAATCATCACCAAAGGGCTAAGTTCTGGGAACAGTGCAAACACCACCAACCCTGCGCCTAAACCACCAATATAGGCTTGGCCTTCGCCACCGATATTAAATAGGCCAGCGTGAAAAGCCACGGCCACGGCTAGGCCTGTGAAGATAAAGTTAGTGGTGTAATAAAAGGTATACCCTACCCCTTCACTGTACCCAAAGGCGCCATACAATAGGGTTTGCGCAGCTTCCCATGGATTTACATTGATCAATAAAAACAGCACGGCGGTGGCCGCAAAGGCCGTGAGCACATTTAGTAAAGGTAGGAGTAAGCCATTAATCCAGGCTAGTTTTCTATCGCGACTCATTGCACGGCCTCCTGCATTTGAGCCTGTAATGGATCATGACTCTCTTGCACGTTTGCCATGAGCATACCCAATTTACGTTCATCCGCATCCTCTACGGCCATGCGGCCAGTAATTTCGCCGTCGCACAAGACCACTATACGATCACTTAATGACAATATTTCTTCCAATTCAACGGACACCAAGAGTACCGCTTTGCCAGCATCGCGCATGGCTAAAATGCGTTGATGGATAAATTCGATAGCCCCCACGTCGACACCACGAGTTGGTTGGCCAATGATCAACACATCGGGGCTGCGTTCCATTTCCCGGGCAAGGATCAGCTTTTGTTGGTTACCGCCAGAAAAATTAGCAGACTTTAACTGCACGTCTTTGGGACGCACATCAAAGGCTACCATCAATTCACTACAGCGTTGGCGTACCAACTCTGGCTTTAACCATACGCCAGCATTGAGCTCGCTATCTTGTTGGTAACCCATAATAGCTGATTCGGCAGCGCTAAAATCCGTAATCATGCCCATTTTATGGCGATCTTCTGGTACATGAGCCATGCCCATAGTACGCATGGTGGCAGCATCAAAGGGTTGTTTAGCGGTAAATTCCTTACCCAGTACTTCGATACTTCCCTGTTGCAATCGACTAATGCCGGTTAACACGTCAAGGAGTTCGCTTTGACCATTACCAGAAACCCCAGCAACACCCAGTATTTCGCCGGCTTTAATATCAAAATTGATGTTCTTTAAGCGTGCCACACCATGCTGATCAGACCAGTTTAATTGCTTCACTTTTAGCAGCGACTCACCTGGCTTGCCTGGCTGTTTACTCACATCCAGCAACACCTTACGGCCAACCATTAATTCCGCCAGTTGGCTTTCATCAGTCGCATCGGTATTCACGTGGGCCACCATGGTGCCTTGACGCATCACCGAAACCTGATCGGTGATGGCCATGATTTCCCTTAATTTATGGGTGATCAAAATAATCGTCACCCCCTGCTGCTTAAGGGCAGCAAAAATCTTGAACAACTCATCGGTTTCTTGGGGTGTTAATACCCCTGTTGGTTCGTCCAAAATAAGAATTTTTGCCCCCTTATAGAGGGCTTTAAGGATTTCCACACGCTGCTGCAATCCCACCGATAAACTATCGATGGTGGCATCCAGATCCACATGCAAACCGTATTCATTGGCCAGACGCTTTAATTCACGTCTGGCAGCATCCATACCTGCGGCTAAGGCATAACCACCTTCGGCGCCTAATACCACATTTTCTAAAACGGTAAAGTTATCCACCAGCATAAAATGCTGATGCACCATACCAATACCCGCGTTGATGGCTTGCTGAGAATCAGTAAAACGGTATGCATTGCCAAACACAGAAATGGTGCCAGAATCAGCCTGATAAAACCCGTACAGGATACTCATCAGAGTCGACTTGCCAGCGCCATTTTCACCAACAATGCCATGGATACTGCCAGTCTCGACGGCCAAGTCCACCTTATTGTTGGCATGTACGGCACCAAAGCGCTTATCTATGCCCTGCAGTTGAATTGCATAGGTCATGGGAAATCCTAAAAAATCAGTCATCCTGAAGTGGATTCAGGAAGGATGGCAATTCCGTCATCCTGAACCTCGATCCAGGATAACGGTGTTAGCAACTTAGTAGTTACAAGTATTGTCGCTCATGTAGTCATGAACAACGATTTCACCAGCAATAATCTTAGCTTTCACGTCGTTAACGCGGGCTTCCATTTGCTGGGTAACTAGACCACGGTTGTGCTCATCCAGAGCCCAGTCTACGCCGCCTTCTGCCAAGCCCATTACCTGTACACCAGGTGCCCAGGATCCATCTTTGGCAGCGCTGTAACTTTGGTAAGCGGCCTCACCAACACGCTTAACCATGGAGGTTAGCATGGTACCTGGATGCAGGTGGTTTTGATTGGAGTCTACGCCAATAGCGTACTTGCCCGCATCTGCCGCAGCCTGATATACACCGTTACCGGTACCGCCAGCAGCAGCAAAGATTACATCAGCACCCGATTCCATCTGGCTACGTGTTAGCTCCGCACCTTTGGATGGGTTACCAAAAGCAGCTGGCGTGGAACCTGTCATATTGTGAATAACCTTAATGTCGGCATTTTGGTACTTGGCACCCTGCTCATAACCACAGCCAAAACGAGAAATAAGTGGAATATCCATACCACCCACGAAACCAATAACATCGGAATCAGACTTCATGGCCGCCAATACACCTACCAAGAAGGAGCCCTCATGCTCTTTAAATACCACGTTCTGCACATTTGGCTCTGGCACCACCATATCGATTAGCGTGAACTGTGCATCCGGGTATTCTTTGGCCGCCGCCGCTACTGCGTTAGCTTGAGAGAAGCCGACTGCCACAATAGGGCTATGGCCACGCTTGGCCAAACGCTTCATGTACTGTTCTACCTGAGCCAAGTTAGTCGGTTCAGCTTCTTTAACTTCAATGCCGGTCTCGTCCATAAAGCGCTTAACGCCATTGTTCCAGACCGCCTCACTGAATGATTTATCAAACTTACCTGCATCACTATAAACCACAGCAGGCTTAATATCTGCCAGGGCAGACATGGATACGGCACCAGTGGCTAGGGCTACAGTTAAGCCTTTAACCAACTTATTGATGGCTGTTTTTTTCATCGTTTTCTCCTTGTTTAGATTGCCCCCATTTGGGCTTTTTTTATTTTGTTCGTCCTAACAACTCATTAGTCGCCATAGGGCGTCCAAATGTTCTTTATTTCAATAGCTTGACGCAAGAACTCATTACCCGCTCCCTGCTGCTCGCAGAGCCAGTCACGGTCATCTTCGGCATGACACCAGGTCACTTTTAAATCTTCGCTACTGGCCATTTCTACCCCTGTGAGTAGGTCATTATTACCCCAACACCAGAGGGCATTTACTTCAGCATGCCCGGCTAATTGTGGCGCTAAAACCGCCTTACTACCGGTAATGATGTTCACCACACCAGCGGGGATATCCGACGTTTCCAGTACTTGAATCAGATCCAAAGCGATATTAGCCGCGTGTTCGCCAGGTACCAGTACCACACGATTGCCCATCGCCAACGCGGGCAACAGCAAACTAATGATACTCAGCAATGGCTGACGCTCAGGAGCAACAATTCCAATCACCCCTTTGGCTTCTGGTAACGCCATCGTCACGCCACGGTAAGGCGCGTTATGCACCTGGCCATCGTATTTATCTGCCCAGGCTGCATAGGTAAAAATACGCCCTATGCTGGTATCAAATTCAGCTTCGGCCTGCTCTGCCTCAGCTCCCGTCATAGCTGACATGCGAGCAATAAACTCAGATTTCCTTAGACATAGATTTTCGGCCAAATAATACAAAATTTGAGCGCGTAAATGGCCGTGTGATGCACTCCAAGATTGGGCTTTCAAGGCCGCAGTCACGGCATTACGAATGTCTTTACGCCCCCCTTCACCCAGCCATTCTACGAGTTCACCTTGATGATCATAGATAGCACGACTTAAGCCAGAATCTGGGCGCGCTTGCTTACCACCTATGTAAAACTTTTGCGTATGATCGATAGACTGTGTAGCACCCGCCGGCTGTTTGGGCGTCGGCAATGTTACTGAGGGTTGGGCCTGCAAATACTTAGGAACCAAGTACTCATACAAACCTTCTTTACCACCTTCGCGACCAAAACCAGATTCTTTCACACCACCAAATCCACAGGCGGCATCAAACTGATTATGACTATTAATCCAAACCACCCCGGCTTGTATTTTGGGAGCCACATCCAGAGCTAGGTTAATGTTTTCGCTCCATATACTGGCAGCCAAACCGTAACGGCTGTTGTTGGCTAAGGCCACAGCCTCTGACTGGGTCCGAAAACTCATACACACCAATACCGGACCAAAGACTTCTTCCTGCACCAACGGATGACTGGTTTCTACATCACTAATTAAGGTAGCTGGGTAAAAGTTGGTTTGACTATCGACTTCTGTACACTGATAGCATTCGCCACCATATTGAAGGCCATCACTGACCAGACGACTGACACGTTGAAATTGGTCTGCACTAACAAGCGCGCCAAGATCGATGGACTTATCCAGGGGATTACCATTGAGCAGGCTCTGCATACGCAGCTTCAGCTTAGCCACTAAGCGCTGTTCAACGCTTGCCTGAACAATGAGGCGCGAACCAGCACAGCAGACTTCACCTTGGTTGAACCAGATAGCATCAACAATGCCTTCCACCACAGCATCCAGATCTGCATCTTCAAACACCATAAAGGCTGATTTGCCACCTAGTTCCAAAGACAGCTTTTTATGCTGCCCTGCCGTAGCACGGCGAATGGCCTTACCTACTTGAGTGGAGCCAGTGAAGGCCACTTTTTGCACACCAGCATGAGCGGCTAACAGGGCACCAGTACTACCATCACCATTGATAATATTAACCACCCCGTTAGGCACGCCTGATTGTGCACACAGGTGAGCAAATAACATGGCTGTTAAGGGCGTTTGCTCGGCTGGTTTTAACACTAGGGTGTTGCCCATAGCCAAGGCTGGGGCAATTTTCCACGCCAACATCAACAAGGGAAAATTCCAAGGAATAATCTGCCCGACCACACCTACTGGCGCATAGTCGCTTAATTCGGTTGCTTGTAACTTGGCCCAGCCAGCATGGTGATAAAAGTGCCGAATGGCTAAAGGAATATCGGCATCACGACTCTCTCGTATTGGCTTACCGTTATCCAAGGTCTCAAGCACGGCGAATAAACGCGCGTGTTTTTGTAAATTACGTGCCAAGGCATACATCACCTTGGCGCGCCCCATACCGCCTAGTTGCCACCAGGCAGATTGTGCTGCAGTGGCCGCGGCTACCGCCTCGTCTACCTGGCTTTCATCGGCGCAAGCAATACTGGCTAATTGCTCACCATTAGCCGGATTAGTCACAGCTATTGGGTAGGCCTCGGTAGCTAACCACTGACCATCAACATAATGACTAAATTGGTGGTGTTGGGTCGCTAACCAGTCATCAGCAGCTTGACGGGACTCCAAAGCTGAACTGTAATCGAGATTATTAAAAGCTTCCTGTAAGGTCATGAGTATCAGCCTATTGGATGTCGGTAAGCAGCGGAGTAAAAACCACTGACATAATGATCAAGTTGTTTTTCGATATCGCCAAGCAAACTGGAGGCCCCAAAACGAAATAGATCGGGTTGCAACCAGCGCAATCCCAACTCCTCTTTCATCATGGTCATGTAGAGCAATGCGGTTTTCGCGTCACTCACACCACCAGCTGGTTTAAAGCCGACTCGATAACCGGTCATGGCATGGTATTCACGAATCATGCGCACCATGGTCAAACTAACCGGCAAGGTAGCATTGACACTCTCTTTGCCTGTAGAGGTCTTGATAAAGTCTGCCCCTGCCATCATGCAGATCATGGAAGCCTTGGCGACATTACTCAGGGTGCCTAGTTCACCCGTCGCTAAAATGGTTTTAATGTGGGCATCACCACAAGCTTGGCGCATGGCCTTTACTTCGTCATATAGGGCCTGCCAATTGCCCTCTAGCACATGACGACGCCTAATTACGATATCAATTTCGTTGGCACCAGCGGCCACGGAATATTCAATTTCCTGCAGGCGTAGAGGTAAGGGTGATAAACCAGCGGGAAAACCCGTCGATACGGCAGCCAGATTCACACCACTGCCCGCCAAGGCAACGGAGGCGGCTTCCAACATATCGTGATAAACGCAGATAGCCGCTGTTGACAAGGGCCAACTTTGCAACTGCAACTGCGCACGCAGGGCCGGAATAAGTGGATTCATACCATTGGCACACGAGCGCCTTACTCTCGCTTCGGTGTCATCACCGGCAAGGGTAGTAAGATCAATCAAGCTTACGGCTTTGAACAACCAAGCTGCTTGTTGTTGCTGTTTGATACTTCGACGGGCACCATAACTGGCTGCCCGACGTTCGGTCGCACTACGGTTTACCTGTATATGTGCGAAGCAATCCGTGTCGAATGCTAATCCCGGATTGCGTGGCAAACCATGGGAGTCGTGGAGACTAACCACCTTGTTGTTAGCCGCCTTGTTTGACTCAGTCATCGGCTAGATTCCTCTTGCATCATTTCTATTACTTGCTTTGCGGTCATTTCATCCATCACCAGATCCGTTAAAATATTCGAACGCAAGGCTGCCAAGGTGGCCGTAGCTTTACCTGCGCCTGCGACCACGGCCAATACCCGTTTACCTGCCATATCTTCTGCGTCAATGCCCAGCGCATGATGGTTTAATGGGCTGTCCACCGATTGACCATGGGCATCGTAGAAGCTACCAATCAAGTCACACACAGCCCCTGCTCGACGAATATCTTCAAGATCGTCATCACTTATGAGGCCAACACTATTTAGATAATGATTATTTTGCAGCCCACCAATGCCAATAACGTAGGCCTCGGCATCTTTGGCAAGCAGCAAGGTATCCTGCACACTCGGTTGTGACATCAGTAATTGCCGTTCGGCATCATCTTTAGCCAGGTACGGCATGGGCATAAAGTAGCCTTCACCACCGGTTTTTTCGACCAGTGCGTGAACCACATCGAGGCGGTTGGCGGAGAACTTGCGCGTAAAACTGCCAGATACCGAAGCAAACACCAGGTCCTCTCGACTCATGGTGGGCAAACGTTCTGCCATAGCGGTGAGGGATCGCCCCTTACCAATACCAATATGAGCGGCTTCGGGTAGGTTTTCTAGCAGCTTGTGGAAGACATTGGCAGCGCCGCTACCAACTTCAATAAATCCCTGTTGGTCAGAGTGCTCATGGACATCATTAAGGGGAACAATAAGGCAGGTATCCAGTTCAAACTGGGCAATCAAACGCTCTTCCATCGCGGTACAACTAGCTGCTGCACCTTCGATAAAGATTTTAACCATGCCCATTTGCTGAGCCTGCTGGATTAACCGATGGGCTTTAACCGGTGACACCTGTAGACGCTTGGCGACTTCACCCTGCGTATAACCACCAATATAGCTAAGCCAAGCGGCTCGAGTGGCCAATTCCAGCTGTTCTTGATCTGCTTGCTTTTGATATTTTTCACTCATGTCGAAAAATATTACAGCAGTTGTAATGTTTTTTCAAACCATCCAAGTCAAGCTTTGCAGTCAATGTGGCCAGCTGGCCTCAGACTCGGCTCGAAGTTAGCCTTGCAAGCGAATACATAATCACCTAATAGCTATCTAATCCCATTAGGGCCAAGACGGTCAGCGACCAGTGCTACCCAAATACTGGCTGCCACGGGAATAATGCTATCGTTAAAGTCATAACTTGGGTTGTGCAGTGCGCACGGCCCTATGCCATGACCAGCATCACGATGCTCACCGTGGCCATTGCCGATCATCAGGTAACAGCCTGGTTTTTCTTGCAAGAAAAAGCTGAAATCTTCCGATCCCATGACTGGACGGAAGGGACCCACTCGATCTTCACCAACCACCTGTGACGCTACACGCAGCGCGTGTTCTGTTTGTGCTTGATGGTTAACGGTGGCTGGATAGTTACGTTCAAATTCAAGCTCACCATGTGCACCAAAGGCACTACACAGTTCAGCGCTTAATTTAGCCATGCGCTCTTCCACCATGACGAGATTTTCTTCACTAAAGCAACGCACGGTACCTTCAATGACGCACTGATCGGCAATAATATTAGATGCATCACTAGCATTTATTTTAGTAATCGATAAAACCACACCATCCATAGGATCGGTATTGCGGCTAACTACTGATTGCATAGCTTGTACTAGATGTGTTGCAACTAATAAACTATCCACACTTAAATGCGGCAAGGCAGCGTGGCCACCTTTGCCGGTCACTATAATTTTAAATTCGTTGGCTGAGGCCATAACTGGGCCAGAGGAAAGTGCCACATGGCCTTCAGGGTAGCCTGCCCAATTATGAAAACCATAAATTTCATCAATGGCAAAGCGCTCAAACAGACCATCTTCAATCATTGCCTTAGCACCTGCCCCACCCTCTTCGGCTGGCTGAAATATTAAATATAGGGTGCCAGCAAAATCTCTGTGCTGAGCTAAATAATCGGCCGCTGCCAATAAGCTAGCAGTGTGACCATCATGGCCGCACGCATGCATCTTGCCGTGATGCTTACTAGCATGCGCAAAGTTGTTTTCTTCAATTAAAGCCAAGGCATCCATATCCGCGCGAATAGCCAAGCCCGGCCCTGCTTGATCACCTTGAATAACACCCACGACACCGGTAACACCCACTCCCTCATGCACTTCAATACCGCGTTCACCTAGCCATGTAGCAACTAAAGCCGCCGTGCGATGTTCTTCGTAGCCCAACTCTGGGTGAGCGTGAATGTCACGACGCAACTCAGCGTACTGGGCATTATTTTGACTAAATTCTGGCACTATGTTCATAGGGTTCTCGTTAGGTAACATGATTTAACTTATCAGCCCGCAACGTTAGCAAATTTACCAGCAACAAGAAACCTAAATTTAGGCAACAAAAACTTGTCACAAATCAATTAACTGCTAAATAAGAACCCCCTCTAAGTCGACCACCAGCAATCCTCCTTGCATCCACAAATACCTTGGCGCAGACTGCTTTTTAGCTCTGCTAGGTTAGCAAAGGCAGGAAAAAAACCATACCTGTCAATGAAGTAACGAACAGGAACGCCACGTGAAAGATAAAACTATAATCCCTACAGACCAAGAAAAGGTCATGCGGGAAAACGACTTCATCGTTTCCAAAACGGATCCTAAAGGCCGTATTACCTACGGTAACCGCATCTTTTATGAGTTTGCTGGCTACACCGAAGAAGAACTCATTGGTGTACAGCACAATATCATTCGCCACCCGGACATGCCGCGGTGCGTTTTCAATCTGTTATGGGAACGCCTCAACGCCGGTGAAGAAATATTCGCCTACGTAAAGAATCTCAGTAAAGACGGCAGTTTTTACTGGGTCTATGCCAACGTCACACCAAGTGTCGATGTCGATGGCAAGGTTGTTGGACACTATTCCGTACGCCGCAAACCCAGTGACGCTGCCATGGGCATTATCCCCGACGTCTACGCAGCGCTCTTGGCTGAAGAAGCCAAGCATCCCGCCAAGGATCAAATCGCCGCGGGCACTGCTGTCCTAGTAGCCAAACTTGAAGAATTAGGAGTCTCTTATGACCAGCTCGTCTACTCTCTCCAAGGCTAATAGTGCAGGCATACTCATGCTGACGGCGGTGGTTGCCAGCATTGCCGCCAGTATCTGGTACCCACACATCTATTTACAGGCCGGTTTAGCGTTACTCGCCATTATGGGCTTTGTCATGCAACAACGTGCCCTGCAACGCAGCAATGACATGCTTGGTAAAAATAGAGACTTTACCGATGACGTTGTGAACGGCAGAATTGAAAGTCGCATTATCCATATAGGCGAAGTCGATGAACTAGGTGAAATTGCCTGGAACTTTAACGAAGCCATGGACCAGGTTGAAACCGTGATGCGCGAGTGTAACGCCTTTGCCTTAAAGGTCCAACAGGGTGATTATGATCGCAAAGCACTACCTAATGGATTACGTGGCATGTTTCCAAAGACCCTGGAAAACATTAATGCCAGCCTTACCGTAATGACCGCCACCATGCATAACTTAGAAGAAGTCATGTCTAAGGTAGGCAATGGTGACTTTTCTGGACGCATGGATCCACAGCGAGATGGTGCCGTTGCCAATACCGTCAACAACGCTGTGGAAAAAGTAAGTAGCATGTTCGACAACATTGGTGAAGTCATGCAAACAGTCGCCGCAGGCAATTTTAGTGTGCGTGTTACGGCAGAAGGTGAAGGTCAACTAGCGTTACTAAAAAACAACATCAATAATAGCCTGCATGCTATTGATGAGGCCATCTCTGAGACAGCTCAAATCGCCGAAGCCATGGCCAATGGTGATGTTACCCAACGCATTAACGGCGACCATCATGGCCGTTTGGCAGACCTAAAAAGCGCCCTTAACCGGTCTTTGGAACGCTTACAAGATACCTTGGCAAATATTAGCACCAATGCCAATCTAGTGAGTACCGGTGCACGGGAAATCAGCCAAGGTAGCTTACAACTGTCTGAACGCACTAACGAGCAAGCAGCCAGTCTCGAAGAAACCGCAGCCAGTATGAATGAGATGGCCTCCACCGTTGAAGCCAATGCCACCAACGCCGATCAAGCCAATACCTTGGTGCAAGATAGCCGCATTAGGGCGGAGCAAAGCGTAAGCGTAGTGCAAACGGCCGTTGAAGCCATGCAACAAATCAGCGAATCCAGCCAAAAGATCGCCGACATTATTACCCTAATTGATGGCATTGCCTTCCAAACCAATCTATTGGCATTGAATGCTTCCGTGGAAGCCGCCCGCGCCGGTGAGCACGGGCGTGGTTTTGCCGTGGTCGCCGGTGAAGTCCGTACCCTGGCCCAACGGGCAGCCGAAGCGGCTAAAGATATTCGCGTATTGATCGAAGCCAGTAATAACCGCGTCAGCGAAGGCAGTCAGCTGGTCAATCAGTCCGGTGAATCATTGCACGAAATCTACCAGTCGATTGAATCCGTGAGCAGCCTGGTTGGCGAAATCAGCCACGCTTCCCGTGAGCAGGCCAACAGCATCGGCCAGGTAAATGAAGCTGTCACCCAATTAGATAGCGTCAACCAACAAAATGCGGCCTTGGTAGAGCAATCAACCGCTGCCAGTGACGCACTTAATAATCAAGCGCAAGATCTACGCGAGCAAATCTCTTACTTTAAACTGCAAGACGGCAGCATTAGTGGCAGTAGCTTTGCCATCGAACCGGAAAGCATCCCGCAAGCACCTGAAAAGCATCGTCAAAGCCAACGTCATGTTCCCGCGCCAGTGGATAGCGACATGGGCGATTGGACAGAGTTTTAGTCGGCCCATCACACCATTAAAAAAGGCCAGGTTATTGCCTGGCTTTTTTTTACCTGCTTAACCGACCTCAACACAGGCTACTGCTGTTTATAGCGTTAATGCTTGATCAGAAAAACCCTACAGAATACCTTGCTATTATTGATATTAGTCAATATATTAGACTTTTATCGTATAAGCATTTCAGCAAACTAGAATAACAAGCAGATATACGCATAACAACCTCAGGGTTCAAAATCAGCAGGGCACAATTTTGAAAGACAAGTCAATCGTCCCCACGGACAAAGAATTGGTAATGCGAGAGACGGATTTTATCGTCTCTAAGACAGATACCAAGGGTCGCATTACCTATGGTAATCGCATATTCAATGAATTTGCCGGCATGAGCGAAACTCAGCTATTGGGCAAACAACACAATATCATTCGTCATCCAGATATGCCCCGCTGTGTATTTAACCTCTTATGGCAGCGCATCCAAAATAATGAAGAGATTTTTGCCTACGTTAAAAACATGAGCGCTGATGGCAGCTACTACTGGGTGTACGCTAATGTCACCGCCAGCCTCGATGTCAATGGGAATATCGTCGGCTACTACTCTGTGCGACGCAAACCAAGCGCCAAAGCCATGGAGATTATGCCAAGCTTATACGATGCACTAAGATCTATAGAACTAAGCGTGCCTGCGAAAGAACAAATAGCCGCTGGTACCAAAGCACTTGAAGACAAATTAGCTGAATTGGGAGTGACTTATGATCAGTTTGTTTACCAACTCCAGGGTTAATACCCTTGTTGGGGTGGTAGCGTCAAGCGTTGTCGGCTCCTTAGCCGCCACCATCTGGTACCCCAATTTTTACCTACAGGTAGGCTTAGCTGTACTTGCCCTACTTTGCTTATTTGGGCTCATGACGGCCAATAGCCGCGCCAACTACCTATTGGGCAAAATTAAAGCCTTCACCGAAGACGTGGTCGATGGCAAGCTTGAAGGCCGCATTACCAATATCGGTCCTGAAGATGAGCTAGGTCAGATAGCCTGGAACTTCAACGAAGCCCTAGATCAAATGGAAACCGTACTACGCGAAGCCAATGCCTTCGCCGGCAAGGTTAAAGAAGGTGATTACGAGCGTAAAGCCTTGCCTGAAGGTCTACGCGGCATGTTCCCCGTAACCCTAGCTAACATTAACGAAAGCCTTGATGCCATGACCAGCACCATGAATTCCCTTGAAGATGTCATGGAAAAAGTCGGCCAAGGTGATTTCTCAGGTCGCATGGACCCTGCCAAAGATGGTGCCATTGCTACCACAGTAAACGGGGCCGTTGATCGCGTTAGTGGTATGTTTAATGATGTTGGCGAAGTGATGCAAACCGTCGCTAAAGGTAATTTTGGTGTACGTGTTACCGCTCAAGGTGAAGGTGCTTTGAATGAGTTGAAAGACAACATCAATACCAGCTTAGAAGCCATTGGTTCTGCCTTGGAAGAAACCAGTGATGTTGCTGTAGCCATGTCCGAAGGTGATATGACCCAGCGCATTACCGGCAACCATCCAGGCCGTTTGGGTGATCTAAAAGCTGCCCTAAACACCTCCCTAGATCGGCTTCAGGACACGCTGGCAAACATCCTCTCCAATGCCAACCTGGTTAGCACCGGTGCACGGGAAATTAGCCAGGGTAGCCTACAGTTATCGGAGCGCACCAACGAGCAGGCAGCAAGCTTAGAAGAAACCGCAGCCAGTATGAATGAAATGGCTTCCACCGTCGAAGCCAATGCCACCAACGCAACCCAAGCCGAAAACCTGGTTACCACCAGCCGCTCCAAGGCCGAGGAAAGCGTACAGGTGGTACAAACAGCTGTCCAAGCCATGGAACAAATCAACGCTTCCAGCCAAAAGATCGCCGACATCATCACCTTGATTGACGGTATCGCTTTCCAGACCAACCTGTTGGCATTAAACGCTTCCGTTGAGGCCGCACGCGCTGGCGAACACGGCCGGGGTTTTGCCGTGGTAGCCGGTGAAGTTCGAACCCTAGCTCAACGAGCTGCGGAATCCGCTAAGGAAATCCGTGTCCTCATTGAAGCCAGTAACAGCCGCGTAAATGAAGGCAGTGAACTGGTTAACCAATCTGGCGAAGCCCTCAATGAGATTTTTGAATCCATTGAATCCGTTTCCAACCTAGTGAGTAAAATTAGCCATGCTTCTCGAGAGCAAGCTAATAGCATCACTCAGGTTAATGAAGCCGTGACGCAATTGGATAGTGTCAATCAACAAAACGCTGCCTTGGTGGAAGAATCCACGGCAGCAAGTGATGCCTTGAACAACCAAGCTCAAGATTTACGTGAACAGGTATCCTGCTTTAAGGTCAGTGGCGCCGCCCATAGCAGCAATTATGCCATTGAGCCCCAAGCAAGCAGTATTCCTGCTGCACCTAAACGTCATCAGTCAAGCAAAGCCCATGTGGCCGCACCCACAGATGATGACATGGGCGAATGGGCAGAATTCTAGTTCCCTACATGCGCTTAACAGGGCCAGATTTTTCTGGCCCTTTTTTGTGTCCGACTTTTTGCTTGTCAGTGTCCTGCCTTTTAGAGACAATAGAACAAACTAACAGTCATTAATCAAGGACTTAAGCATGGCCTGTGTATTTGTTCAAATTCGTTGCCAACCTGGAAAAACCTACGCCGTGGCTGACGCCATCTACGAACGAGAAATCGCCTCAGAGCTCTATTCCACCAGTGGCGATTATGATCTGCTAATGAAGTTATACATTCCCAATGGGGAAGACACGGGACGCTTTATTAATGACAACCTATTAGATATTGACGGTATTGATCGTTCCCTCACCACACTCACGTTCCAGGCATTCTAATTACCAGTGAGCCTTCCCGTTGAACAGGTATTGGCTGAGTTAACAAACGCCCTCTGCCAATACCAGCAGGCCATCCTAATTGCCCCACCCGGCGCCGGTAAAACCACACGTGTGCCGCTACATCTACTACAACAAAGCAGCACTAGCAGTGCCACTTGTGGGCGCATACTAGTGTTAGAGCCACGTCGCTTAGCAGTTAAAAACACAGCGGAATTTCTAGCCCAACAGCTCGGCGAACCCTGTGGTCAACGCATTGGTTACCGCATGCGTCAGGATAGCAAGGTATCAGCCAATACCCGTCTAGAAATTATCACTGAAGGCGTTATGCTACGGCTGTTGCAGGAAGACCCTAGCCTTGACGGCATCGAGACAATCATTTTTGATGAATTTCACGAGCGCAGTCTTGCGGCAGATTTAAGTCTCAGCCTATGCCTGCAATCCAATCAATTATTTCGCCAAGACACCCCCTTAAAGCTCCTGCTTATGTCAGCAACGCTGGATGTTAAGAAGTTGCAACAGCTATTGCCCAATGCCCCGGTGATCAGCAGTGAAGGTCGCCAATACCCTATGACCTATCATTACCTGAACCACACGCCAACCCCACAACAGCGCCTTGACACCTGGGCTAACAGTATCGAGCAAGCCCTTGCAGACCAACCTGGTAATCTACTGGTGTTTCTGCCTGGTCAGAGCGAAATACGACGATTAGCTGAACGACTGCAGCACCTTGAAAGCCATCATTTACACATATTGCCCCTTTACGGCCGCCTAACCCTCGCCGAACAACGCCAAGCCATTGCCGCCCCGGCAGCCGGTCAGCGCAAGATCGTCTTGGCCACCAATGTAGCTGAAACCAGCCTTACCATTGAAGGCATCAGCTGTGTCATTGATACAGGCCTAGAAAAACAAGCCATCTTCGAACCAAGCAGTGGCCTTACCCGCTTACATACCCGCACCATTTGCGCGGCATCGGCAACCCAACGGGCTGGCCGTGCTGGCCGCTTGCAGGCCGGTCACTGCTACCGACAATGGACTCAGAGCCAACAAGATGGCCTCGCCCAACAAGCCCTGCCAGCCATTAAACAGTCTGATCTAAGTGGTCTTGTGATGCAGTTGCTAGCCTGTGGCTATAGCCATATGGATGAACTTGATTGGCTTGATAAACCCTCTACCGGTGCCTGGCAACAAGCCATAGACCTGTTATTGTTGCTCGATGCCGTGGAACACAATGGGCACGGCCTCACTCTCACCCAGCATGGTGAACGACTAGCTGCAAGTGGCCAAGAACCACGTTTGGCGCAATTGTTAGTTAAGGCCATTGATAGTGAGCTCATGCAACCTGCCTGCCACTTGATTAGCCTGTTAGAACAACCAAGCCCTAACATGCCAGCAGATTTAGCCATCGCCATATCGAGACCACCTAATCAACCGCAAAAAGGCACCAGCAAACAACTACAACAGCGTTGCCAAAACATCGCAACGGACCTGCCTAGGCCTACAGCAGCCCTGTCCCTAAACCAATGTTTGGCTCTGGCTTGGCCAGATCGTGTTGGCCAAAAGCAAGCCAGCAAAGAAACAGGTAAGGTCAATTACAAGCTTGCCAATGGCCGCGGCGTACAACTCGACTGGCCAACGGATAGCAGTAACGCCCCCGCTTACATTGTAGTAACCAACACCTTTGCCAGCCAGCATGCCACACGGGATCAAATTGCTAGCTATATAGCCATTGAAGAACAGCCATTATGCGCTGCATTAGAACAGCAGATTGAGCACAAAACCGTGTGTGAATGGCAACACCAAGCCGATCGTTTAAGCTTATTTGGCGCCCAGACATTAGGGCAAATAACCCTGCAACAAAAGGCTACCAACAAGGTCCCCGCCAGCGAAAAAGCCGCAGCCCTATGCCAGTACCTGGCAAGCAAGGGACTCAAGCCCTTACCTTGGAATGCCGCCTGTGAACAATGGCTAGCCAGAGTACGCCTAGCCCATGACCATGCTCCACAGGACAACAACCCTTGGCCTGATGTCAGCCATGAGCAGCTCACAGCCACCATCAACGCCTGGTTAGGCCCATATGTAGATAATATTAATACCGGCGCACAATTAGCCAAATTGGATTTATTGTCAATTCTGCATAACCAATTGGACTATGCCCTGCAACAGCAACTGAATCAGCAGGTGCCGGAACGCCTAAACGTGCCATCTGGCAACCAGCACCGCATTGACTACACCCAGTCACCGCCGGTGCTAGGGGTAAAACTACAAGAACTATTTGGCCTCCAAGAAGTGCCCAAGGTGGCCTATGATGTGGCCGTGCAGATCCACCTACTCTCCCCTGCAGGCAGACCATTACAAGTTACCCAAGACCTAGGCCACTTCTGGCGCAATGCCTACACGGAAGTCAAAAAAGAAATGAAAGGCCGCTATCCCAAACACCCATGGCCCGATGATCCCATAAGCGCCGTGGCGACAGCGAAAACGAAGCGCCATTTGTAATCTCGGGGTACCTGCTTTACCCATCTCACTCTGCAATAGGTGGATTAGGTGCCTGGCCCACCAATCACTACCAAGTATTACTACACTGGTAGCGAGTTTTATCTAACTGCTTGCGGAACGCGGCAATAGGGTTAATCTTTAGGACGCAGCATCTCAGTAGTTCGATCTACCGGTACGTAATCGCCTCGATAACCAGCGCGGGCGATAACCTGAGCAGCTACCAGGTCAAAAAGCCCGTCTTTAATGTAATCGGTGTGCATGTGAACACGCACGATTTGAGCGATGATCATGGCAGTATTCAGCGCTTTACCATCGACATCCGTTAAGGGCTTGATCTCGATAAGCTTGCATTCCATGCTCACCGGCGTCTTAGCTACCCGTCGGGCTTGAATAACCTCACTCGACAACCAGTCTACGCTGGCTAGTTCAAATTCATCCACAGTGGCTGCTACACTGGCCGAAGAATGATTCATCTGCGCCATATTTGCCTGGGTTACTAGGTTAACGGTGAACTCACCAGTACTGGCAATGTTAGTGATACTGTCCTTATTACCTTCGCTAGAAATCATCAATAGCGGTGGTTTCGCACTGATTAGGTTAAAAAAGCTATAGGGCGCCAGATTATGCACGCCCTCATCACTAACGCTGCCCACCCAAGCAATGGGCCTTGGAGCGACAATGGCTTTCATGGGGTCGTGCTTTAGACCATGCCCGGTTGCAGGGTCAAAACTATGCCAACTGGTCACATTCACACCTGCATATCGGTTTCATAGAAGGCCTTCAACAAGGCAATGGAACTGGCTACATCGGCACAGCCTGCTGTCTCGCGAATGGAATGCATGGCAAAGGTCGGTAAACCTAGGTCAATGGTCTTAATACCGAGCTGGGCGGCCGTAATGGGGCCGATGGTGCTGCCGCAACCCATGTCACTACGCACCACAAAAGACTGTACTGGCACCTGCTGCTGTTGTGCTAATTGTTTGATTAAGGCACTGGTAACCGCATTGGTGGCATAGCGTTGATTAGCATTAAGCTTAATGACCGGACCGGCATTAAGCTTAGGACCATGGTTCTCATCATGCTTACTGACAAAATTGGGATGCACCCCATGGGCGTTGTCCGTCGAGACCAGCACAGACTGATGCAACACCTGATGCATCTTTTCCGCACTAGGATACAAGCGCTGTAAAACAGAAAGCAGGAAACTACCTTGCGCGCCTTCCGCAGTTTGGCTACCCACTTCCTCATGATCATTGCATACCAACAACATGCCCTGCTCGGTATCTGCACTGAGCATGGCTTCCATACCCACGTAACAGCTGAGTAAATTATCCAAGCGAGCGCTAGCAATAAATTCGTCCTGCCAACCCAACACGGCTGGGGCCTGAGTGTCATAAAAGCTTAATTCATAATCCAACACTTCAGCAAAGTCTTCTCCCTGCTCGGCTAGATGGCTTAACAACATGGCCCGCAAGTTAAAATCATCACCCAACTGTTGGCCCAGTATCACCGGTAGATCCGTCTGGGCATTGACACTACTGCCCTTGTTGGCTTCACGGTTTAGATGAATGGCTAAACTTGGAATGCTGGCAATAGGCTTAGCAAAGTCAATCAACACAGCATCTAACTGGCCATTATCTCGGCGGCCCACAACCCGCCCTGCTAAGGACAAATCACGGTCAAACCACGGATGCAGCAAAGCTCCACCATAGACCTCTACACCAAGCTGCTGATAGCCTTGCTTATTGATTTCCGGGTTTGGCTTCACGCGTAAACAGGGGCTATCCGTATGGGCGCCAACCATGTGCATGCGATGATCGCCAGAATCCACTGGCGTCCGAAAAGCAATAATGGAAGACCCATTACGCTCCACTATATATCCTTGACCGGCTGACAGGTCCCAATCCTGGGCCGGATCCAAGCTAGTGTAGCCGTTGGCAAGCAAGCGCTCGCCCATGCTTTGCACAGCGTGAAATGGTGTTGGCGATGCCTGCAAGAAAGCCAGTAAATCAGTGACACAGTTGGTAGCGGTCATTGTTAATCCTTTGATGTAGCGAGGGTTTTACAATTAATCATAGCAATAGACCAAGTTTGCCATAAATACCCCATTTTTGCCTTATGTTGACCACCTTTAAGCGTTCTTTTTCGGCAAACTTCCGGTAAGATGGAGCTTTTATAGACATCCTCAGACACTGGTATAGCATCCATGCGATTTTTCACCTGCATCGCCTTGACGAGCGCGCTCTTAGCCTCTTCAACTTGGGCTCAACAAGGGCCGCGCATCACGCCTTTAGCAACGGCTGACAATCACGCCCAAGTGACCAAGGAGCTGCTGCAGTTTATTGAAAACTACCACTACCAACCTCGTGCTATAAATGATGATTTTGCGGCCGATGTGTATGCCAAGTTTCTAGACAGTATCGACCCCCAACGAATCTACCTGACCCAAGCGGATTTAGTCGACTACCAACACCTACAGACCGACCTCGATGATCGTTTAAAAGCAGGTGATCATACTGACCTGGTTGCCCTATTTAATCTCATGCAGGAGCGCCGTCTTAGTTACGTGCAGTATTACCTAGATTGGTTGCAAGATGATAGCCAGCAATTCGATTATGAGCGCCAAGAAAGCTTACCCATCTACCTGGATCAACACCCGCGCTTAACCAATGACGCGCAATTGCAAGACCGCTGGCGCAAGCTACTAAAGAACCAATTCATCAATGGCCTGCTTTCTGATGAAAATCAAGCTCAAATTCGTGAGCGGCTGATCAAGCGGTATAACAACCAGCGCAAACGCCTGGTGCAAGTCGAAGTGAAAGACATGTATAGCACCATTGCCAACAGCATCACTCAAGTTGCTGGCCCACATACAGCCTACCTATCGCCGCGCAATGTGGAAGATTTCAACATTGATATGAGCTTGTCATTGGAAGGCATTGGTGCAGTACTGCAGCGCGATACCGATTACACCAAAATTGTCCGTATCGTTGCCGGGGGGCCTGCCGATAAGGCTGGTGAACTACAAGCTGCCGACTACATCATGGGGGTTGCCCAAGGTGATGACGACATGGTGGATATCACCGGCTGGCGTCTGGATAATGTTGTTAACCTCATTCGCGGCCCCAAGGGTAGCCTAGTACGTTTGCAGATCATTCCTGGTGGCGATCTTAAGGAAAGGCCACGCATCATCAAAATTATTCGCGACAAGGTAAAACTAGAAGACCAGGCTGCCACCAAAGAAGTCATCGAACTGGCAACCGATCTAGGCCAGGTGCAAATAGGCGTCGTTAAAATCCCATCTTTTTACATGGATTTCGATGCTTATAACAAAGGTGACCGTGATTACCGTAGTACGACGCGCGATGTCTTTAATCTGGTGGCTGAATTAAGAGAATTAGACGTTGACGGTATCGTCATCGACTTACGTAATAACGGCGGTGGTTCACTGGTAGAAGCCAACCAATTAACCGGTCTATTTATTGAAAAAGGCCCAACGGTGCAAGTTCGCTACAGCAACGGTAAGATTGAAAAGCATCAGGACCGTAATCCCATGCTTATCTACGCTGGACCCATGGCGGTACTGGTCAACCGTGTCAGCGCCTCGGCGTCAGAAATTTTTGCTGGCGCTATGCAAGATTATCAACGCGCCCTCATCGTTGGCAGCCAAACCTATGGTAAAGGCACGGTACAATCCCTTGTCAATATCAGTGAAGGACAAATCAAATACACCCAGTCAAAGTTTTACCGAGTAACGGGTGACTCCACCCAAAAACGCGGTGTTATACCGGACATAGAGCTGCCTAGCCTAATTGATCATAGCCGTGTTGGTGAAAGTAATTTGGAGTATGTATTGCCGTGGGATCAGGTGGCAGCACAAGATCATCCACGCTACATTAACCTGCCGCAGATTGCGCCCTTCTTAAACGAGCAGCAGCAAACACGAAGTGCCGCCGATGCCGATCTTGTCTATGCCAGCAAAGTACTTGCGTATCGCCAACAGGAAGATGAAGTATTAAGCCTCAATTTACAGGTTCGCAAAGACCGCTGGCAAGCAGAAGAACACTGGTATTTACAAGCTATTAACGAATTACGTCAAGCCAAAGGTCAAGCCATCGTCAGCGACATTGATGATCACGAATTTGATTACGATTCGGCAGACAAGGATCCTTATCTACAGGCCTCGGCACAGGTGTTGGTCGATTGGTTGCGTTTAGCCCAATAACTAAACCACCCCTGTTGCCGCTAACGCCTGCCAATCTAAACCGAGGCTAGCAATGATGGCCTCGCTTTCGGCACCACTATCAGGCACCGCCGCTGCGGTATCTCGCATACCTGCTAAACGCACCGCCGGAGCGGGCTGATCAACCCCCTGCTGCTGCCAAAACATATTGCGAGCCTGATTATGGGGATGCTGTAAGGCTTCTGTCATACTCAATACGGGGGCAAAGCAAGCATCACTGCCTTCAAGCAAATCACACCAGTGTTGACGTGTCTGACTGGCAAATAGCGCCGCCATCACCTGCCTCGCCTGCGCCCAGGCGGACTTGTCCCACTGCTTAGCAAATAAGGGGTTATCTGTCAGGCCTAGTTGTTCAATTAGCAACTGATAAAAGGGAGGTTCCAAAGCACAAATATTGATATGCAAGCCATCGGCACATACATAGGTTTGACTCCAGGGTGCGGCACCATCTGCCCAACCTTGACCAGCAGGCTCGCCGATCTGGCCAGTATTACGCATCATCCATAGCAAGCTGGACAGGTAGGCACTGCCATTACACATGGCCGCATCCACTACCTGGCCCTGACCACTGGATTGCGCCTGCCAGAGCGCACACATGACACCCCACAGTAACATCATGGTGCCACCACCAATATCGCCAACCAGAGTTAGCGGTGCATTGGGTACACGGTGTTCTGCCCCACCATAATACATGGCACCAGAAAGCGCTTGATAGTTGGTATCATGGCCGGCGGCCTGTGCCAATGGCCCATCTTGTCCCCAACCCGTTAAACGCCCGTAGACAAGCTTTTCATTGGCAGCCATGAGCACTTCAGGGCCCAGCCCTAAACGTTCCATAACACCCGGCCGAAAACCCTCTATCAAGACATCAGCTTGCGCTGCTAGCTGGGCCATTAACGGGGCTGCCTGCGGGTGCTTCAAATCAATATTGATGGATTCCTTGCCGCGATGATAAAAGGCTTGCTGGCGCTCACCTGGGTGTATCGCGGCGGCCTTATCACTGGCTTGTTTACGCCCAACTAAAATCACCCTCGCCCCCATATCAGCCAACATCATGCCGGCTACAGGGCAAGGACCAATACCTTCCATTTCAATAACTGTTACACCAGCTAAAGGGGCTTGTTGATACATATTTCAATTACCTATTCATTCAGGGGTCTGACTCCTTGGGGTCAGACCCCAATGGCAAATGTAAATTATAAACTTCGAGATATCAGTTCTTTCATAATCTCATTGGTACCCGCATATATCTTTTGCACCCTAGCATCGGCATATAAGCGAGTAATCGGATATTCCATCATATAACCATAGCCGCCGTGCAACTGTACACACTCATCTAGCACGGCATGTTGAATTTCCGATGACCAGTACTTCACCATGGAGGCTGTGGCGGCATCTAGGGTGCCGGCATCGGCTTGGGCAATGGCATCACAAATAAAGGCGCGGGTAACCTCTAACTTGGTTTTGGCTTCGGCTAGTTTGAAGCGTGTATTTTGAAAATCAAATACCGCTTTACCAAAGGCTTTACGCTCTTGAGTATAACGAATGGTTTCCTGCAGACCAAAATCAGCACAGCCTATGCCACAAACACCAACGATCAAGCGTTCCCAGGTTAACTGGTTCATCAGTTGATAAAATCCCTGACCAGCTACATCACCTAATAAACTAGTGCTTGGAACGCGTACGTCAGTAAAGAATAGTTCCGAGGTATCATTACCTTTCATGCCCATCTTTTTTAAATTGCGGCCGCGTTCAAAACCTTCTACTTTATCGACTTCAACAACCAGTAGGGACGTACCCTTAGCGCCAGCTGAAGGATCTGTCTTACAGACGACAATGACCAAATCTGCCTGCTGGCCATTAGTGATAAAGGTTTTTGAACCATTAATAACGTATTCGTCACCATCGACTGTGGCGGTGGTGCGTATGGCCTGCAAATCAGATCCGGCACCAGGTTCGGTCATAGCAATAGCGCCCACATAGGTACCATCAACCAACTTTGGCAACCAGGCCTGCTTTTGCTCTTCGTTACCATAGGCAACTATATAGTGCATGACAATGGACTGAATAGCATAGCCCCAAGAAACATCACCTGCGAATCCCTGTTCATAAAGGGTGACAGCCTCAAAAGACATATCTGCACCAGCACCGCCATAGGCTTCAGGCACAGCCGCACCCATAATGCCTGCTTCACCAGCTAGATTCCAAAATTCACGATCGATATGCCCTTGATCGTACCAACGTTCTGTATGGGGCACCATATTATCCTGCAGAAACCGCCGAGTCATATCCGCATAAATGCGATGCTCAGTCGTGACCCAGGCGGCAGATTGTGTAAACAAAGACATAGATTTATTACCATTTGCTGATTATTTGCCAACATAGTGCGCGCCTTAAGGTTGGATGACAAGGACTTGAGGTAATAGGCCAATTGACATTAGTTAACAGAGCTTTCAAAATTGCCCCATGCAAATCAGTTGGCCCTTTATACACAATATGCTCATCGGCGCAGAACGCTACGGTCTGTCTGCTGCGCAAGTCTATGAGCGAGCAAAACTACCTTTGCATCTGTATGAGCAACAAGCCCCATTAGATGCAGAGCAACACGTTAGGCTCATGCGAGCCATTACCTTAGGTCTAGGCGACGAGCTATTTGGTTTAGCTGACCGGCGCCAGCCCATTGGCACCCTTGCCATGATTTGCGCCTATGCTAGCCATGCGGCCAACCTTCAAGGCGCCCTAGAACGCACCTGTGAAGGCTTCCAATTACTCGATAACAGCCTTAATTCGGCCTTGATAGAAACTAAGGATTCCTTTGTAATTGAGTTAAAACGCATACCGAACCGCACCCTAGTCAATGAACTGCCCATTGAAACCATCCTCATGGTTTTTCATCGCTTTATCTGTTGGTTAGGAGATATACAAGTTCCCATTTTATCTATAAGTTTAGATTATATAAAACCGATTCAAAGCCCCATATATAGTGACATGTTTCTTCATGCTCCTATAAGCTACGAGAAGGAAACAAACCGCCTTGAGCTACCCAAACCAGCCCTTGCTAAACAGCTGGTACGCAGTGAAGAACAGGCCATGACCTGGGCTCGGCGCACCCCCGAAGGCATCTACCTGCCGTTAGCCAAAACCCGTGGCTTAGCACTGGATGTCTGCCTGGAAATCGAAAAGCTCCTCACGCAACAACACCTTTGGCCCCACATGCACCAGATCGCCGCGCAGCTAGATATGCCCGAATACAGCCTGCGCCGTCGACTCAAACAAGAAGGCTTTGACTATATCCAGCTGCGCAATCAGGTACGCCAGGATCTGGTTATCAAACTGCTCACCAATACTCAACTCAGCCTAGAAGACATCGCCCATCAAAGTGGCTTTAGTGAAGCCAGTGCTTTAGTACGTGCTTTTAAGAGCTGGACGGGCATGCCGCCTAACCGGTATCGGCAGAGATAAGTGGCCTTTGTTAATTAATGTCAATTAACTAGCTAAGCAATATCATTGCCCCCGCGCCCTCACCTATCTAGACTCAATGCTATACACAAGCCATTGAGAATAATTATGACCGAAGCATATATCTACGATGCCGTACGCACCCCGCGTTCTCGCGGCAAAATGGGCGTAGGCACCCTAAGCGAAGTAAAACCAATCAACCTACTATCTGGACTACTGCAGGGCCTACAAGCACGCCATGATC
>JAERSU010000145.1 GCA_016845445.1 Oceanospirillaceae bacterium
CGACCAAATTCTGAAAGTTCATGTCGAAGACATAGGTTACATTATTGCCAATCCAATTTCAGCTCTTTATGCTTTTCCACGCAGTCACGTAGATAGAGATTAATAAGGTTCTGATAGGCAATACCGTTTTTCTCAGCCAACTGTTTAAAATAATCAATCACTTCTTCATCTAAGCGAATAGTGATTTGTTTTTTTAACTTTTTAGCGTAGGGATTTGGCATGGAATTGGAAAAATCATAATGTTCCTGCATATCGGTATCCCTCGTAAATTAACACCATGCTTGATGAAGTTGGTATTGGCTTTTTTTGGATCCCAGCTAAATATTATCATAATTATAATATAATTACACTTTGATGCATTTGAGTGTGCATATTGCACCTTATGCATTAAGTGAAGCCGAAATTGTAAATTTAGCAAGTCGAATCAAAGACGGTTATCGAAAGTTACGTATTCAGAAGAGAGAGTGTAATGCTCTGTAAAGTTAGTCTTCTTGTACCTCAATTGCTCATATACTAAACGAGTAGGTAAAAAGGAGCACTCATGGATCTGATTAAAAAACTGCTGCTAACGGTCGTGGCTATTGCCATTCTAATGGCGAGCTTTTTCTTGAGTATTTTCGTACTAGGGTTTGCTGTGGCACTTGGTCTGGTGGTGATGGCTCGTGTCTGGTGGCTAAAGCGCAAACAGCAAGGCACCATAATTGAAGGCGAGTTTCAAAAGCTCGATGACTGATTGCTTTTGCTGGTGTTATGATTAGTTGTGTTGACATGGCAACACGTTATGTGTTGATATAGCAACACATAACCCAATCAGCAGAATCATGTCTATGTCTAATGCCCCTGAATATCATATTGAGCCACAAGCCTTCTGGCAGAATCCCTATCCAGATTTAAAACGCATGCGTAACGAATGCCCCATTGCCTATGTACCACAACTAGGGGCCACGCTGATCACTCGGCGAGATGATATTTTTATTAATGAGAAGAAGGTGGATATCTTTTCCTCGGATCAGCCAGAAGGCTTGATGACTCAGCTCATGGGTCAGAACATGATGCGTAAAGATGGCGAGGCGCATATGGCAGAGCGCAAAGCGATTACCCCATCGATTTCGCCCAAGGCCGTCAAGTCCGTATGGAAAGAGGCATTTATTGGTATCACCCAAGATATACTGGATGATATTCATGCCCTTGGTCAGGCCAATATGGTGCAAGATATTGCTAAGCGTATTTCCGGTGAAGCCTTGAAGGTGATCACTGGTTTAACCAATATTAGCTGGCAAGAAATGGATAGGGTTAGCCAGGGCATGATTGATGGCTGCGCCAATTATTTGGCCAAGCCTGAAATTGAAGCCAATTGCCATGCCTGTACTAGGGCAATAGATGGCTACATTGACGAGATGATCCCACGTCTCTTGCAGGAACCGAATCATTCCTTATTGTCTGTGCAACTGCAGGCAGGCTTGTCAGAGCAGCAATATCGCGCCAATGTAAAACTGGCTATTTCTGGTGGACAGAACGAGGTACGTGACGTCATTGCCGGTCTAGTTTGGGCACTGTTAACACATCCACAACAGATGCAATTGCTGCAATCTGGGACAGCTACATGGCTTGACGCTTTTGAGGAGTATGCCCGGTGGATTTCTCCCATTGGCATGTCGCCGCGGCGTGTTGCCGCTGAGTATGAATTTGCTGGTGTCACCTTTGCGCCAGAAGATCGGGTTTTTCTTATGTTTGGTGCGGGCAATCGTGACGAGTCGGTATTTGACAATGCCGATGTATTTGATGTGACACGCAAAAATCAGGCATCCATTTCTTTTGGCGCAGGGCCACATTTTTGTGCGGGAGCTTGGGCTTCACGTTGTTTAATTGCCGATGTGGCGGTACCCATGATTTTTGCGCAATTAACGGATTTATCTCTGGACGGTGACACCGAGTTTGGCGGTTGGGCATTCCGTGGTCCGCTGTCTATGCCAGTTAAGTGGGAAACATAAAGGGGAAGTCGATTTATAAGTCTTCTAGATTGTGCAGCAAGCGCTGTAGATAGCTATTGAATTGTGTCACCTCTGCTTGACTAAAACCTGCTAGTAATTTGTGTTGGCGTGCCATGGCCACCTTGAGAATACGGTTGTGCAACTGGGTGCCTGCATCTGTCAGTGACCACTCCTTACGGCGCGTATCGTTTAGCTGGCAACTAGCATGTGCTAAACCAGCTGCCTCTAAGCGAGATAAACAGCGGCTCACGGCCCCCTTATCGATACCAATGGTTTTGCTGGCGTGCGCCACGCTACTGCCTGGGGCGCGGGTAAGCATGACTAGCATGCGCCAATCCATGGCACCAATACCAAATTCGCTTTGATAAACTCGTGCCGCGTTTCGGGTGAAGCGGTTGGCTGCAAAGTTCAATAATACCGTTGTTGAGCGGCTAAAACTGAGGGTTTTAAGCGGATCTTCTGAGGCATCCGCATTCACCTCAACAAGAAAAAATTCGTCGGGAATCTGATTGTCTTCAGACATAAAAAGTCAGCAATAAAGAGTGATAGAAAGATGGTAACCAATATGTGTTGCTAGGACAACTCGAAGGTGCCAGATTTTGCAGGTTGTTTTGCGGCCGCTGACGACTATGCAGATATTACCGTCAAGATACAGGAAGCCATAGAGCTATATACGGAAGGTGAGGCGATGGTGATACCTAGGCCCTCCAATATTGAAGCGTTACAAGCCAGTGGTGAATTTGAGGGTGGCGTGTGGATGCTGGTCGACATTGATGTGAGCAAGTTGATGAGTAAGCCAATGCGGCTCAATGTCTCTCTGCCAAGCCATGTCGTCGCAAGAATGGATGCCTACGCCGCGGAACATCATCTTTCCCGTAGTGCACTCATTGTCAAAGCCACTGAGCAGCTTTTGGCTGCTGGGTGAATGGCCTAAAATTGCCCTAACCATTGCAAAGCTAGGGGCCAAAGAACCTTGTTCTTGGCTTTAAAAAAGCCCATGTGGCCAATTTCTTTGAGTTGATAGTCTTCTGGTTGCAATTGCCGACGATGTGACTGGCTTTGGCTGTAAACCCGTATCATGTCCTCAACATTGCGCGTATTGGCAATGCCGTCATCACTAGCATGTAGCCATAACATGGGGGTGCTAAGTTCATCGTAATGGTGCTGGTGAATGGTTTTGCCAAAGGCCGTTTCCACGTAGCCAGCATTGTTGCACCACCAGCGCCATTGGGCTGCTGCCGCTTTAGGTAGAGGTTCGCCCATAGCAAACCATTGGGATTTGGTGTGGCCAAATACCAGGTTGCTAAAGGGAATAAACAAGTTCATAAAAATATGGGCTTGCAGTTTAAACCAGGGAGCAAAATAACTTATCCGGCCCGAGGAACAGCCAAAATTGAGAACACTGGTAAGTTGGTGGGCATTGCGCATTAAGCCTACCAGCTGGCCACCGGCACTATTGCCAATCAGGTGGTATTGGCTATCAGGGTAGTGTGCCATGAGAAAGTCTAGGGCATAAGCTAGGTCTACTTCGCCCCAGCTTTGTAACGACGCCGCGCAGTCATTAATGTCACCAGTGCGTGAGTCGCCAATGCCTTCAAAATCAAATGACAACACGGCATAGCCTTGTTCTGCCAGGTAGCGGCAGAAGTAGCTATAAAACTGGCGTTTTATACCGGTAGCCGGTGCCAGCAGAATGGCGCCTTTCAGCTTGCTAGCTACCGGTTCAAATAAACTACCTACTAACTCAGTCTGCAGGCCACGGGGAATGGCAATGGCTTTTTCTTGTTGGTATGACATATTCAATGCAGGGCAAATTAAAACGATTGTTTGATTCTATGATTGTAAGGGGTTGGAAACAATGCCTGAATGTCTGGTCATTAAAAAGTCATTAATGCTTTGCATAATTGCTGGGCTGGCGAAGTTTTGCTTGTATAGCATAACGATGGCTAAGCCTTCACTTGGTTCTACGAGGGGGAGGCTTACCAGTTCACTGCCGTCGTAGCTGTGTTGGCTTTTTGGCTGCATCACCGTAAAGGCAAAGCCCAACTGGTTACCTACCGCTGCGCGCACGGTTTCCATGGAGGCCGATGTCAAGGCTATGTCGGGGGTTAGTTTTAGCTCGCTAAGCAATTTGGCGTAATAATCTTGGCTGCCAGCGCCTTTAAACATCACCATGGGTAGCCCCTGTAACTGACTAGCTTTTATCTGCTTGTGTTGTGCTAGTGGGTGTTGTTTGCTGAGCAATACATGGGGTGGCAAGGTGGCAATTACCTGTTTAGTCAATTCTTCAAAGGGCAGGCTCATGTCATAGGTAATGGCAACGTCCAGCTGGTTATTGCGCAGTTTATGAATGATCTTATCTTGTTTTAGTTCTTCGGCTAAGCAGGCCACCTCAGGTGCTGTGGCCTTTAGGTGTTGTAATAGAGGCACCATGTAAAAGGGGGCTAAGGTGTGAAAACAACCCAAGCGAATAGTAGCGGCTTTGCCGGCAGCCGTGAGGTGCATATTT
>JAERSU010000146.1 GCA_016845445.1 Oceanospirillaceae bacterium
GTCTAAAAGATAACCTTCACAGCCTGTAAAGTTAGCGCTTACTATCTCCACGGGGGTCTTTCTAATAGAGCTTTCGGTAATTTCATTGCTGGATTCAACGCGTTTTGACCTGACCATGCCTGGCGCTTCCTGAATCACGGCAGGCCCCCGCAGAACTTCCAGCCCGCGGCAAACTGGCACGGGCGCATCTTTCAGGCAACCCGCCCTAAGCCAATAAATTTTATAGCTTTTCGTCTATATCGATCACGCAATGACCAATTGCATGACTATACTAAAAAGATGCCAACTCATCCCCAATCACCCAGCCATAACGGCACCGGTGCACCGCTTCAGCGGGGTTCCAGCCACGCCATTGAATCCCAGCATGTCGACCAGGGCATCGACCGTATTAACCTTCGGCAGATTAAAGAACGTTTTGAGTCCTTGAACAAGTCCCGGCTGGACCGGCTGTATGCCACCGCCTCGACTCAACGACGCCAGTTTATCGACCTGCTACCGCTATTGTTTCACCTGAACCATCCCGTTTTACCAGGTTATATATCCCAGGCTACACCCTGCGGATTACGTGATTACCGACCCTCGCGCGAAAGCATAAAAAGCGCCAGGATATTGTCCAAAAGCTTTGCCCTGCAACGCGACCTGAATCCCAGTTTCGATATTTGCTCTATTTACATAATGGGCAGCTGCGGCAGTGTTGCCGACAGCAATCAAAGCGACATGGACATCTGGATATGCCCTCGACAGGATATGGACAGGAGCCAGCGAGAACTACTGGCCAAAAAATGCAACAAGATTGCCGAGTGGGCAGGTGAATTTGGTCTCGAGTCACATTTTTTTGTCATGGACGACAAAGAGTTCCGTGAGCAGGAGCGAGCCGAAATGCAGGGAGAGGACTGCGGCAGCACACAGCACTTCCTGTTGCTCGATGAATTTTATCGAACCGGCCTGCTGGTTGCCGGTTGCCCCCCTATTTGGTGGTTGGTCCCCGCTAATTTCGAAGGCGAGTATCAACATTACGTAAACGAACTGTGCAACAAGCGCTTCGTCAATGACAATTCCTATGTTGATTTTGGCTCGGCAAGGAATATTCCAGTGCAGGAATTTCTCAGTGCTGGCATCTGGCAACTCTACAAAGGGCTGGACGCGCCGTACAAATCGATTCTCAAGCTGTTACTCATCGAAGTGTATGCCAGTGAATACCCCTATACAAAAAATCTCAGTCAATCCCTGAAAAACCAGGTATATCGTGGCGACACCAACATTGACGAGCTGGATCCTTACGTACAAATTTACCGGCGATTGGAAGACTACCTTTTGCAACGCAATGAACCCGAGCGGCTGGAGCTGGTCAGGCGTTGCTTTTATTACAAGGTAGGTATTGCACTCAGCCGGTCAAATGGATCTATAGGCGGTACTGAGTCAACAAATACGGTAACAACCGCCGATAAAAATTCCACCAACAATAATGACAGTAGCCGCGATGCGTATTGGCGACATTCCATTATCGCGCGACTGACCCGTCAATGGGGCTGGACAAAACAGGACCTGATCCGCCTCGACCAGAGAAACACCTGGCCATTGCAGGAAATCAAAACCGAACATAACAAACTAACAACCGAACTCAATCGCAGCTACCGGTTACTGACCAGCCTTTTACGCAATCACCAATCAAGTCACCAGGACGATAGCGGAGCCGCCTCGAAAGACCTTACACTACTGGGGCGAAAACTCTATGCTGCCTTTGAGCGAAAAGCAAATAAAGTACCCCGCTTTAATCATGGTACAAGTGAGCCAGTTAAGCAGGACACTATCAGCCTACGCCTTGACGACAGAATCCAGGGCGAAAGCCAATGGCAGGTTTTTGCCGGCAAACACAATCTGGCTGGCAACAATAAAAATCACGACAGTGTTATCCCTTTACGAACGATCCAGCGAAAGCAAACTACCGGAAACACACCGCTCTACCAAAGTGCCGACCTGGTAGAAACCCTGGCTTGGTGTGTCATCAACGGCTTGTTGACAGTGGGCAGCAAACTGGACGTTATCGATGGCGAACATGATTTAACCGGTTATGAAGCGCGCGCCTTGCAATCACAACTGTTGCAAAGCCTGCCTACAGCTAATGGCTACACACAAATTGATGACAGTGCCTTTAGTAAACCTGCTATCGTCGAGAAGTGCCTGTTTTTTATCAACGCAGGCATTGACCCTTTAGCCGAAGCCAAACAGAACGGCATCCATAGAATTAGCGATCATACCGACCCATTGGCTTATGGCAGCAACCATGAAAACCTGGTAGTCAGCATTACGCTGGTCACCTACAACAGCTGGGGCGAGGTATTTTGTTACCACTACCTGGGTGAAGATGCGCTCGACCAGTGCCTGGTTCACTATTTTTGCTATGCCAAGCCGGGCAGGGAAGCAAAGCTGCCAGATAAAAAAATAATTTGCGCCTGTGCTTCACGAGCAACAGCAATCAGTGACCGTATTGGCAAGCTGTTCGAAGATATCGAAAATTGTTACTTCAAGAATACAGGCGGATTGTCACCCGGCAAAGGCAACGAGACTTCAACACTTGTGACTAATAGCCAAGGCTACCAGAACAAGAGGTTTGTCTTTGAATCGGCAACCGCCTACCACCTCATGTCATGGCCACATGGAAGTCCGGAAATACATCAATACAAAAATGAAAAAGCATTATTGAAAAGCCTTTCCGACCCTCACAGTACCGGACCGTTAGTTGTTGAACCCAGGTCACTACGCCAACATCCGCTTTCCATTGTTTCGCGCAGCACTGACATAGGCAACACATCAGCTGGCGAAGCGGAGAACCAGGCGATAAAGATATACTTCGAAGTGCAGGGAGACTACGCTGATACTTATATCATCGACTCAAACCGGTCGTTGTCGACAACCACTATTCCATTCAGTGGCACACGAACTTTTATTATTCAGCTAGGCCGATTTATCGAGCAATGTATTGGCCGATACTTTTCACCTACCGACGAACAACTCCTGCCAACAACGGCAAGTAGCTTTATTGATACCAATACCAGCAGCATGCCAACCCTGAAATTTTATCGACTGGGGAAAAATGGACAGGGATATTCAAGCACACTCATTCCTACGGAATCCGAACTGGGTGGTAGTTACCTGCCTGTACAGGCAATCGGGACTATTGGTATTACCGGTACAATTGACTGGGCGATTTATTGCAACGACGAACTTTTCGACCGCACCAACTACGGTGATAAAATGTATCATCGAGCCGCATCAGCCATTTACCAGCACCGCAGTTCGCAAAAAGACTATCCCTGCTATGTAACCGATATCGATATTGCAGGAAACAGTCCGGTTGCACCCTCGCTGGCT
>JAERSU010000147.1 GCA_016845445.1 Oceanospirillaceae bacterium
ACTTTATAGCGGCGCTCCATCTCTGCCACACACCAGCGTAACCCCCCTGCTGCTTCTTTCATATCGGTAATCACTGGCGCTAACAAGTGTGGAATGCCATCGTAGATAGATAATTCCAACATTTTCGGGTCAACCAACAGCAAACGCACCTGCTCAGGCGTTGATTTTAGTAGCAGACTAATAAGCATGGCGTTGACACCCACTGACTTACCAGAACCGGTGGTACCGGCTACCAACAGGTGAGGCATCTTGGCCAGATCAACCACCACTGGCTTACCGGCAATGTCATTACCTAAACCCATGGTAAGGGGGCTGCCAGCTGCTTGATATGTCTTGGAACCCAAGACTTCACTGATGCGCACCATTTCGCGGTTCTGATTGGGTATTTCAATGCCAATTACGGACTTACCGGCAATGACTTCCACCACACGCACGCTCAAAACGGCCATTGAGCGGGCCAGGTCTTTGGCAAGGTTACTGATTTTACTGACCTTGGTGCCTGGCGCCGGTTGTATCTCAAAGCGCGTAATCACAGGGCCTGGATTGACCTCTACAACTTCAGCAATGACACCAAAATCCATTAATTTGGCTTCTAGCAATTCACTCATTTGCTCAAGTTCTTGCTTACTGATACCCGGGTTAAGGCTAGCAGCCGGCGGATCCAATAGACTAACCGGTGGACACTCCTTGGATTTCTTGGCTTTGCCGTCCTGGGTGGCCGTTGAATCACCGGTATCCTGCTTATGGGTTTGCTCAAGAGGCACTATTTTTACGTCTTTTTTGCCATCTTCTACGGCCACGGACGGCTGAGCTACCTTGGCTGCTACAGGACTGGTTGTGTTTTGCGTGGCTGCGGCTACCTGTGTTGGCACCTTGGGCGCTTTAATAGGGGGTTTTTTCTTGGCAGGTTTTTCTAGTGCTGATAACACGTCAGCATCACTTATTTGGCTGTCGTCGGCTTGGCCAAATAAGTCTGCTGTACGCCCTACTTGAACATTTTCTAAGGCATTGACCTTAGTTGGACGTTGCGCCAAGCGCGCAAGCTTGTCCTTAAAGGTCTGCCATATACCTGGTGAAGTCGTTTGCTTAGGGGGTGTGGGTTTGTTTTTACTTATTGGCTTAGCAGTCGCTGGGGCGGTTTTGCTAACGGTTTTACTAACGGTTTCGTGGCTGGTTAACTGACGATAAAAGTCTTGCCAAGTCTTTTCAACAAAGGCACCAGTGGTGGCGGTAATGCGCCCCCAATGGAGTGCCAATAAATGGCTAGCGGCTAGAAAAGTCAAGGCAAACAACAACAAGTTGCTACCGGCAAGGCCCAGGCCTTTGATCAACGGCCAAGCTAAGCTTGCACCGATGATACCACCGCTACCGCGAGGGTAATCAAACAGGCTATTCCCCATGTGCATGGCCACCAAGGTACTGGCGCCAATAAGGGTAACCACAAGAGCTATGAGCTTATAAAGGGTTGGCCTGCTAGTTTTATTATCACTCGATAGCAACTGCAGAAGATTTCGCTTAATCAAAATAAGTGGTAACAAAAAAGCCGTAATACCAAACAAACCGAGAATTAGGTCGGAAAGATAGGCCCCCAATAAGCCACCTGAATTACTCACATGGGCTGCTGCATTGGTTGCAAAGTAGCCGCCATCTTGCACGTCATAGGTGACCAAAACCAATAATAAAAACAGCCCTATTACAAGCCACAAGATACGAAAACCGTACCAACTGTACCGTTGATACAAGGCTTCTAGGTTAAATTTTGCGGTTAGCTTTTTCGGCGCAGCTTTGCTCACTAAGTATTCCTTAATTTAAAACCTGGGTTTCAAGGGCAATAATTACAGCTCATTATACACAGCCCTAGTTAGAATATGAGTGCTTTTTAGGTGAAAATTCAGTTAATTAACCAGCCATGAGCATTTTCTATTAAGCATAGCTTTTTCCTGCCTGATAGTAGTAATATAGCTACTAATAATAAAGTCTGATGACTACTACTGGTGAATTATGACTACCGCGACCGCCAATTATGCTGAACGATCCAACCGCATGCTGACATTCCTGCTTGGCGATACCCGCTTTGCCATTGATATCTCCAGCATCTTGTCCATCACCGATGACTTTGAGAAACTGGAAAAATCCAGTAATCACCAGAACTCTTTTCTTGGTTATTTGTACTATCGCAACAAACCGGTAAATACCTTCGAAATTTCTACCCTACTTGGCCGAGAATCAAATCGTCACCTGTTAAACCAGACCATTACCGACTTACAAAAAGCCGAAGCCGAACACGTAAGCTGGGTACAGGAACTGGAAAATGCCTTGCGTAACGATACTAGCTTTACTTTGCCACGTAAGGCGAGTCAATGTGAATTTGATGGCTGGTTAGATAAACAAATTAAAACCGCCGATGACGTAACACGCAGCTTGCTGGAGCGCTTTAAAACGCCCCATCATGACTTTCACGGCCTTGCCGATAAGCTCTTGAGCGTCAAACAGGAACAAGGCCTTGATGCAGCCCTGAAAGAACTTCGTAGCCATAAGCGCGGTTTAATTAATGAAGCAGCACGCTTGTTTAAATACGCGCAAGAACAGCTCAAGTCATCGGTTCATCCTGTAGTTCTATACATCACTCGAGATGGCGTCACACCGTGGTTCGCCTTGATTCTGGATAGTATGGATGATATTGCTTCCTACGAAGACGATCAATTTACCCAATTACGCGGCTATGACTTTGATCAGACTGAACAGCAAGCCAATGACCCTGTCTATGGTTACATACATAACCCTGATGGAGATGAGAAAGATTGCCTTATTCTATCAGCCTCTCGTCTAGCGCAACTTATTGATCATTAATGCCCATCTACCAACTATTAGAAGATAGTTACGCTTTCCCTCCTGTCGAAGAAGCCCTTGATGACCCTCAAGGGCTTCTTGCTGTGGGTGGCGACCTTTCTGTACCTCGCCTGCTGAGTGCCTACCAACAAGGTATCTTCCCTTGGTATGGTGACGATGAACCCATTCTATGGTGGGCACCTTCACCGCGCATGGTGTTACAACCCAAGGCCGTGCACATTGCCAAAAGCATGGCCAAGCTTATGCGCCAACAAACCTACCGGGTAACCTATGACACCGCCTTTGCCCGGGTTATTCAGCAGTGTGCCAATACGCCAAGAGCAAACCAAGCAGACCGGCAGGCAACGTGGATATTGGATGACATGCGCGCAGCCTATATAGCCCTATATGAAGCCGGCTATGCCCATAGTTTTGAAGTTTGGCAAGGGGCCCAATTAGTGGGTGGTTTATACGGTGTAGCCATTGGTAAAATGTTTTTTGGCGAGTCTATGTTTAGCTTGCGCAGTAATGTATCCAAACTTGCCTTTATTGCCCTTGCCCAACAATTAGAAGCCTGGCATTTCACCTTAATTGATTGCCAGTTACCCACGGATCACCTAGCAAGTTTAGGTGCCAATCCCATTAGTATGCATGATTTTCAACAATACCTTTGGCATAATAACCAACTAGGACTGAGCAATTATTGGGGTCAGGACAGTTAGCCATGGATGAACAGTTATTAAACCGCTTGGTGTTTTTCCCCACCCCCGAATCACCCTGTAGTTATTTACCCAATCAACAATCTAGATCCATCTTTTTGCATCCAGATCAACCCCTTGAAGAAGGCATCTATTACCAGCTCAATCGACTTGGATTTCGCCGTAGCGGTGCACATTTATACCGCCCCTGGTGTAGCGATTGCCAGGCCTGCCAATCCGTACGTGTATTAGCTGAGGATTTTCGCCTTAGCCGCAATCAACGCAAGGTTATGAAAGCCAACAAGGAGGTTACCTTTACCTGGTGCAAGGCCGAGTTTAGCCCGGAATTTTATGCTCTGTATGAGCGTTATATAAACCTACGTCATGCCGATGGAGACATGTATCCGCCTAGCCAAGAGCAGTTTCAGAGTTTTCTTTGCCAAGCCCATGAATCAACCAATAACTACTTCTTGTGTTTACGTTTGCAGGGCCAATTAATTGCCGTCGGTGTGGTCGATTTGTTAGCTGATGGCCCTTCTGCTATCTATACCTATTTTGACCCTGACTATCACAGCCACAGCCTCGGTAAGATGGTTATTTTATGGCTAATTAACTGGGCTAAAAGCAAACAATTGCCCTACGTGTATCTGGGATACTGGATCAAAGATTGCGCCAAAATGAGTTACAAAGCCGACTATCAGCCGCAAGAAATATTCAATGGACTGCACTGGGTAGGTAGCAAAAACCAAAGCACATAAGGAAAATTTTGCTTTTTATGCCCAGTTAAGGCAAAATGACGCGCTTTATACGACCCCTAACCTGACTTTCTGAGACGTGAATGGCTAAAGAAGATCAAATTGAAATGGAAGGCACCATTGTGGAAACCCTTCCTAACACCATGTTCCGTGTTGAATTAGAAAACGGACACATTGTAACTGCCCACATTTCCGGCAAGATGCGTAAGCACTATATTCGCATCCTTACTGGTGACAAAGTGAAGGTGGAAATGACACCTTACGATCTAACTAAGGGCCGCATTACCTACCGCGCTCGTTAAGATCTTAAAATTAAGGGTAGACCCGGCCATCAAGGTCAGCGGGCCTGCCCTTTTTTTATGCTGGATCTAATAGCTTTACCGAGCGTTTTGCTGCCTTGGGGGTAAGCAAGATCTTGTCGTCCTTATCGACATCTACCTTTAGCACACCACCAACTTCAGCTAATTCACCAAACAACAAAATTTCTGCCATGGGCTTTTTCAGTTTTTGCTGAATTAAACGTGCCATTGGTCGAGCCCCCATGTCCGCATCATAGCCATTAGTGGCAAACCATTGACGGGCAGCTTCGCTGACCTGCATATGCACCTGCTTTTCATCCAGTTGCACTTGCAGCTCTTCCAAAAACTTATCCACTACACCAAGTATGACGTCAGCTGGCAATTTACCAAATTGAATAATGTCATCCAAGCGGTTACGGAATTCGGGGCTAAACAGTTTCTTTAACACTTCCATACCGTCACTACTATGGTCTTGTTTAGTAAAGCCAATTGAGTTGCGGCTCATATCCTGTGCACCGGCATTGGTGGTCATGATAATTAAAACGTTACGAAAATCCGTTTTGCGACCGTTATTGTCAGTTAAGGTGCCGTTATCCATCACCTGCAGAAGGATGTTAAATACCTCTGGATGCGCCTTTTCAATCTCATCTAGCAATAACACACAATGGGGATTTTGCGTCACCGCTTCGGTGAGCAAGCCACCTTGATCAAAACCTACATAACCTGGAGGCGCACCAATCAGACGCGACACCGTGTGCCGTTCCATGTATTCAGACATATCAAAGCGAATCAGCTCCATACCCATGATGCGTGCAAGTTGTTGGGATACTTCGGTCTTACCGACCCCGGTAGGGCCGGCGAAAAGGAAGCTACCGACAGGTTTATTGGCGGCCGTTAGCCCGGCGCGAGACAGTTTGATGGCATTTGCAAGGGTATCAATGGCTTCATCTTGGCCGAACACCACGCGTTTTAGGTTGGTTTCCAGGCTAGCCAATTGTTCACGATCGCTGGCGGAAACACTTTTTGGTGGAATACGAGCGATCTTGGCCACCACAGCTTCAACCTCTTTCACGCCAATCTGTGTCACCTTTGCGTCATCATCTAACAGTTGTTGATAAGCACCGGCTTCATCAATGACGTCAATGGCCTTATCAGGCATTTTTTTGTCGGTAATGTAACGATCCGCCAGTTCTGCTGCCGCATCGATGGCTTCTTTGGCGTAATCAACCTGATGATGTTCTTCAAAACGTGAAATCAGCCCCCGTAAAATGGCTTGCGTATCAGCTACATTGGGTTCTTCCACATCAATTTTTTGAAAACGTCTAGCCAAGGCATGATCTTTTTCGAAGATGCCTCTAAATTCGCTAAAGGTGGTAGAGCCAATACAGCGCAATTTACCAGCACTGAGCATGGGTTTTAATAGATTAGAGGCATCCATGGAGCCGCCGGAGGTCGACCCGGCGCCAATGATGGTGTGGATCTCATCAATGAAAAGGATTGCATGGGGTTGCTTTTCTATGTCTTTCAAAAGGGACTTAAGGCGTTTTTCAAAATCACCTCGGTATTTGGTACCTGCCAGCAAAGCCCCCATGTCCAACGAGTATACCTGGGCATCAGCCATGACTGTAGGCACTGCACCATGTTCTATTTGAAAAGCTAAACCTTCGGCAATGGCTGTTTTACCCACCCCCGCATCCCCTACTAGCAAGGGATTATTCTTCCGTCGTCGGCAAAGCACCTGAATTAAACGCTCTAGCTCTTTTTCACGGCCGACCAAAGGATCAATGCGATTTGCCTGTACTTCGGCATTTAAATGAGTGGTGTACTTGAGTAGGCCGCCAGTTTCGTTAGACTCGTCATCTTCAGTAGCAGCCACAATATCTTCGTCGTCCTTAGCTACGCCGTGGGATAGATAATTAACCACATCCACACGCTCAATGTGGGCCTTATTGAGCAGATAGTTAGCCTGACTTTCGGTCTCACTAAATACCGCCACCAATACATTGGCACCGGTCACTTCCATGCGGCCTGATGACTGTACATGAAACACTGCCCGTTGCAACACCCGTTGAAAGCCAAGTGTAGGCTGCACTTCTGCATCCATCATATCGTCTGGCAACAAAGGTGTGGTTTCAGCGATAAAGACCTGTAGTTGGTCACGTAATTGATCGATGTCTGCACCACAGGCAAGCAGCACTTCAGTGGCTGCACTGTTGTCTAACAGGGCTAGCAACAAATGCTCAACGGTCATAAACTCATGTCGATTATGACTGGCTTCGTTAAATGCCTGGGATAGGCTTTGCTCTAGTTCTTTGTCTAGCATCGTCTTCCCCTATTCTTCCACTGCTTCAACTTCACACAACAAGGGGTGCTTGTTCTGGCGCGAATATTGGTTTACTTGCGCTGCCTTGGTCTCAGCGATGTCTTTGCTATAGATACCACAGGTACCTTTCCCCTGGGTGTGTACCGCCAACATGATTTGCGTTGCCTGCTCTTCATTATGGCGGAAAAACTTAATCAGCACATCAATAACAAATTCCATGGGTGTGTAATCGTCATTTAATAACACAACTTTATACATGGACGGCGGCTGTAGTTCTTGCTCACTACGTTCTAGCACCTGTAGATCATGACTGTCTTCAGGTATCTCTTGGCTATTTCTAATTTGGTAACTCATTGTATCCAATACGCATTGCTGATTACTTATTGTTGATTATTGGGGTTTCTAAGGCAATTTTCCAGAGCAGAATTAAAAATCACTGCTATTCTCATAAGAGACATCTTGCTGATTACTGTATTCGTCCCTTGTGGTGCATAGCCATACCTAGCTTTAGACAGAGTTTCCAGCCTGGTTATTTGTTTTTGGTTTGCAATTATTTTGAGGTTACGCATGCAGATAGGTAAGGTTAAGTGGTTTAACAATGCCAAGGGATACGGTTTTATTGTCGACGAAACGGATCTAAGTAAGGACCTATTTGTACATTATTCAGCGATCCAAGGTAGTGGCTATAAAAGCCTAAAGGCCGGTGACCGCGTTAGTTATGAACTGGCTGACACCGACAAGGGGCCACAGGCACGTAACATTACTCCTTTATCGGAGCCAACCAGTCATCAGTTTAACGAGTAAATAATGTATTAGTGGTCGGCTTAGGGCATAATGGTGTTTAACTTCTTCGCTTCGCAATCATGCCCGTGGCCAACAACGTTATTATCCTTAACAAACCCTATATGGTGCTGTCTCAATTTACCGATCAGGAAGGTCGGCCAACCTTAGCTGACTATGTGCCTGTAAAGGGCTATTACCCCGCCGGGCGTCTGGATTATGATTCGGAAGGCCTCATGCTCCTTACCAATGACGGCCAAGTGCAAAACCACGTTGCCAGCCCGCGCTTTAAAATGCCCAAAACCTACTGGGTGCAAGTCGAAGGCATAGCGCAAGAGACTCAGTTGGCAGAACTACAAAAAGGCGTGCACCTTAAGGACGGTAAAAGCAAGCCTGCAAAGGTAAGGCGTCTTGACGACGCCCTGGTAAGCGAGCGACTCTGGCCGCGCCAGCCACCCATTAGAGAACGTAAAAACAAACCCACCTGTTGGTTAGAGATAACCATTACAGAAGGCCGAAATCGCCAAGTTAGGCGCATGACAGCAGCCGTCAACCTGCCCACCTTGCGCTTAGTACGGGTAGCCATAGGCCACTGGAATCTGGTAGGACTTGCACCGGGCCAGTGGCGTTATGACCAACTTAATCTTCCGCACCAGGGGGCATCTAAGCGCCAGCCCACAGGTCATAAGGGCAGTCTGAATAGATCACCAACAAAACACCCTTCTCGGGCCCGCAAAGGTTAACCTTGCCAGCGCTCATCGGCCACCTGGTCGGTGTCTTTGGCATCCACCCAATGTTTACCTTGATCAGTAATCTCGGCTTTCCAAAATGGTGCATCCTGCTTTAGATAATCCATGATGAATTCACAGGCCGCAAAGGCGTCTTTGCGGTGCCTAGAGGCAACGCCCACAAGCACAATTTGGTCATGGCGTCGCAACACACCGACCCTGTGCACCAAGCGCACGCCTAATAAGGACCAACGCTGACGAGCTCTAGTAACAATCCGTTGCAAACAGGCTTCGGTCATACCTGGATAATGCTCCAGCTCCATGGCTTCTACAGTGCTGTCATCAAGATCACGTACCAGACCCACAAATTGCACCACAGCACCGGTCTGTGCAGGGTCAATTTGAATTAAAGCCTGATAATGTTGCTGTTGATCAAAATCATCGCTTTGCACAGCGATATAATCTTGTGTGTCGGTCATGTATTGCGGCTTCCTGAGCAATTAAGATGCGCTAAAGCTCGGTGCTTTAAGTCACCTTAAGGGGTAGAAAAATTAGCGCATTTTAGGGTAAAATACGGGCCCTAAATTTCGCCCTTTTAAGCCTCATGAAAATTAATTCTAAGGGGCTTAAACATACTATCTAGCAGGTTTTATGAACCAGAACACATCTCGTCACGTTATCGTTGGCATGTCAGGTGGCGTGGACTCATCCGTTTCGGCACTGCTGTTACAACAGCAAGGATACCACGTTGAAGGCCTGTTCATGAAGAACTGGGACGAAGATGACGGTACCGAATACTGTACTGCCAAACAAGATTTGGCCGATGCCCAAGCCGTTTGCGACAAGCTAGGTATCAAATTACACGCTGCCAATTTTGCAGCAGAATACTGGGACAATGTGTTTGAGCATTTTTTGGCCGAATACCAAGCTGGACGCACACCCAATCCAGACATCCTATGTAATCGCGAAATCAAATTTAAGGCCTTTCTCGACTATGCCATCACCCTTGGGGCAGATTTTATTGCCACCGGCCATTATGTGCGCCGTCAAGGCGAAGGCGATCACGCGCAGCTAGTGAAAGGCCTTGATAGCAATAAAGATCAAAGTTATTTCTTGCATGCCGTAGGTGCCCGTGAAATCGGCATGACCCTGTTCCCTGTCGGAGAGTTAGAAAAACCACAAGTGCGTGCCCTAGCTGAAGAACACGGACTAGTCACCTATAGCAAAAAGGACAGTACCGGCATCTGTTTTATCGGTGAACGCCGCTTCAAGGATTTTCTCCAGCAGTACCTACCAGCCCAGCCAGGTGAAATCATCACTGCAGACGGTAACGTCATTGGCCAGCATCAAGGGCTCATGTACCACACCATCGGTCAGCGCCAAGGCCTAGGCATAGGCGGCTTGGCTGATTACAATGAATCCCCCTGGTATGTTGCTGACAAGCTACTTAGCAGTAATCAACTGCTGGTCGTGCAAGGCAAGCAACATCCTTTGTTATTTAAATCTACCCTTAGCTGTCAGCAGGTACATTGGATCGATGGCCAAGGCCCTAGGGTGCCCTGCCACCTAAGCGCCAAAATACGCTACCGCCAGGACGATCAGGTATGTCAATTAACACAAACTGGTGATCAGGCTTACACGGTAAGCTTTGCCGAACCGCAGCGGGCCGTGACACCTGGTCAGTCCATTGTCTTCTACCAGGGCGAAGTTTGCTTGGGAGGCGGTATCATTGACTAACATAGCCAACGTTGCTTTTCAGGATCCCGTACAACAACGAATCCTCGCCTTAGCAGGCATGTGTCAAGCAGCCAGTCTCGTGCATCAGGTCGCAACGGATGGCCAGCTAGACGAAGCCGCAGCCAAGGTTTGCTGGCAATCTTTGTTTATCACTGACCCGCAACACATTAGTGACGTTTATGGTGGCAGCGAGTGTTTAGCCAACCTACGACCTGGTTTGCTGATTCTTAAAGATTTATTTTCACAAAACAAACAAGCCCCGATCGCTGAGTTGACGCGCTATCTTATTGGCATGATTCACCTGCAAAGTAAACTCAGTAAAACGCCTAATACCCTGCAAAGCATCGGTGATCAGCTTGATCACTGCCAACGCCAGGTAGAGCTCTATGGCATCCAACACGCCAATGTGACCGCTAGCCTAGCCGAAATTTATACTCAAAACCTGAGCCAATTTCGCTTTCGCATTCAGGTCACTGGCAGTCCAGTGCACTTACAGCAAGCAAGCAATGCTAATCGTGTTCGTAGCCTATTATTGGCCGGCATCCGTAGTGCCATCTTGTGGCGCCAAGTTGGCGGCCGACGCTGGCAGTTTGTGCTTGGCAAAACCAAATTCCAACGGGGCCTAGACACCCTGTTACAACTCTCTCAATCTCAATGACCCTGTAGGAATCCACCATGGAACTCTCCGCTCTTTCCGCCCTGTCCCCTGTAGATGGCCGTTACGGTACCAAGACCCACGCTCTACGCCCTTACTTTAGCGAATACGGCTTGATCTATGCGCGCGTAGTAGTCGAAGTACGCTGGCTGCAAAAACTCGCCGCCCATCCTTACATTAAGGAGGTCGCCAACTTAAGTGATGAAGCTAACAAGTTGTTAGATGATCTGATCAATAACTTTGATGAAGACGAAGCCATCAAAGTAAAGCAGATTGAAGCCACCACTAACCACGATGTAAAGGCCGTTGAGTACTACATCAAGGATCAGTTCGCTGGTAATGCTGAGCTGGAAGCCATTAGCGAATATGTGCACTTTGCCTGTACCTCGGAAGACATCAACAACCTATCTCACGGTTTAATGCTCAAGCAGGGCATGGAATTTGTCATCCTCCCAGAGATGGATGAAGTGCTGAGCCAAATTAAAGGCCTTGCTTCTGCTTACGCGACTCAGCCTATGCTATCGCGTACCCACGGCCAGACCGCCTCACCCTCTACCATGGGTAAGGAAATGGCCAACGTCGCCGCCCGTCTAGAGCGTCAGATAAAGCAAATTCGTAACATTGAGATGCTCGGCAAGATTAATGGTGCTGTGGGCAACTACAATGCCCACATCAGTGCCTACCCAGAGATTGACTGGCAAGCCAATGCCAAGGAATTTGTTGAAAGCTTAGGTTTGACCTGGAACCCCTACACGACTCAGATTGAACCACACGACTATATCGCTGAACTGTACGATGCCGTGGCGCGTTTCAACACCATCCTGATTGATTTCGATCGCGATGTATGGGGTTACATCTCCATGGGCTTCTTCAAGCAAAAGACCGTTGCCGGTGAAATTGGCTCTTCCACCATGCCCCATAAGGTGAACCCTATCGATTTTGAAAATTCCGAAGGTAACCTAGGTATAGCCAATGCCATCATGCAGCACTTGGCGGCAAAGCTCCCCATCTCCCGTTGGCAGCGTGATCTGACTGACTCTACTGTGTTGCGTAATCTAGGTGTTGGTCTTGCCCACAGCATGATCGCTTACCAAGCCACCCTCAAGGGTATTAGCAAGCTGGAAATCAACGCCCAGCGTCTTGAACAAGACCTGGATAATGCTTGGGAAGTACTGGCAGAACCTATCCAGACAGTGATGCGTCGCTATGGCATCGAAAAGCCATACGAAAAGTTAAAGGAACTGACTCGCGGTAAAGACATCGATGCGGCTACCATCGCCGTATTCATCGATGGTTTGGATATGCCTGAGGAAGCCAAAGAAAGCTTAAAGGCCCTAACACCGGCTAATTACATTGGCAACGCCATTGCCCAAGCGAAGGCGATTTAATTGCCTCGCACAGGCGTTTGATTGGTGACTTATATGCAACCGCTAACTCATTTTGGCAACCTGCCTATCAGTGAATTCATGCGTGACTACTGGCAACAAAAACCAGTCTGTATTCGCAATGCTTTCCCTAACTGGCAACCTATCGTTGCCGCTGATGAGTTAGCCGGTTTAAGTCTCGAAACAGAAGTTGAGTCTCGTCTAATTGAAAACCAAGGTGATACCAGCCAATGGCGTCTTCACCATGGTCCCATGACTGAGGCCACCTTCGCACAGCAGCGCGATTACCCCTGGACCTTGTTAGTTCAAGGGGTTGATAACTTCGTACCTGAAGCTTTCGATTTTCTCGCTGGCTTTCGTTTTATTCCAGCCTGGCGTTTGGATGATCTGATGATTAGCTACGCCACCAAGGGCGCAGGCGTGGGCGCCCATTATGACCGCTACGATGTATTTCTTATACAGGGTGAAGGGAGCCGTCGTTGGCAGACCGGTCAACTGTGCAGTGAAACTGCCGCCTTAGCTGACCACCAAGACTTGTGTTTGCTGGAAGACTTTGACTTGCAAGAGACCTTCGACCTGCAACCTGGTGATCTACTTTATTTGCCACCCTTAGTGGCCCATAAAGGTGTTGCCCTTACGGATAACTGCATGACCTATTCCGTTGGTTTTCGAGCCCCATCCTATAGCGAAGTGTTTGGCGGATTTGCAGATTTTATCAGTGCCAAGCTCAGTGCTGATGTACGCCTCACCAACAGCAACCATGTTCAACCAGCGGGTGAAATATCGGCTGTTGATATCACTAATCTTAAGCAACTGATTAGCGCGCAGTTAACCGATGAAAACCTCGCCCAGTGGTTTGGCAGCATGAGTACAGAGCCGAAGAATCCGGATTTAGACATGGCAGAAGAAGCCATGGATGAAGATGAGCTCGCGGCCATCATAGACGATGCTTACGGCGTGTTACGAGTTGCTGAAGGCGTGCGTCTAGCCTACACCTGGCAAGGCGACGGTGGCCTAACCCTATTCGCCCAAGGCGAAGCCATTCCCTGCCCACCGGCAGCCGCAGACCTAGCCATGGCCCTAGCCAACGACCTCATCATTGACGTAGAAGACCTGGCAAACATAGCCACAGATGAAGCCTCCCAAGCACTCCTGCTCGTGCTCCACAACCAAGGCTGGCTCTACTTCGACGACGCATAGCCTTTTGCACTAGTTGGCTCAGTGCCAGGTTTTGGGTTTGGTGGAACCACTAGCAGCTCCGTGCCTGCAAAGTAAGCACTGTTAGCTGCTCTTTCCTTGGTCGGCTGCGCCGACTTCCCTGCGCATTGCCAACTTTAATGGGCGCTGCGGAACTCGGCCTTTGGCCTCAGACAGTCCTCGCTTGTTTCGCATTAAAGTTAACCCTGCTTGGCTGCGTCAACGTTTCGCTACCAGTGCTTACTTTGTAGGCCCTAAGTGCCAATGCTTATCTAATAATGAAACTGCCAGTGTTGCACAAGGCTGGCGTGATGGTACGGAGGCTTAGGGGAACGTTGACGCAGCCGAGTTGGTGCGTTTCCAGCGGGAATGAAGCGAGGACTGTTTGAGGGAGCTTGCGACCGAGTTCCGCAGCGCCCGCTGGAGGCGTGCCGGCGAAGGGCAGTCGGCGCAGCCGACCAAGGAAAGAGAAGCTAAGCCTCTGTACCATTACGACCGCCGAGCCTGCTAGTGGTACCACGATAACCCCAACCGTGGCACGGGGCTAACTAGTGTTCTAACAGAGACAAAAAAGCCCGCACAGGGGCGGGCTTTTGACTAAGGGGTTAAGGATTATAGTTGATCGTCAACGCCCTGTACGTACCAGTCCATGCCTAGCAGGGTACCGATATCCAGGATTTCACCTTCCTTCACAGCCAAGCTACCGTCTTGCTTGTAGATAGGGCCAGTGAATGGGTGGAAGCTACCATCAGTGATGGCTGCCGTGGTCTTTTCCGCCATGGCTTTTACATCGGCCGGCATATTAGCAAATGGGCCCATGCCTACCATGCCGGAGTCCATGCCACCGAAGGTGTCAGTGCTCTCCCAAGTGCCATTTAGAGCGGCTTCGGTACGGGCAATGTAGTATGGTGCCCAATCATCGATGATGGAGGTTAATACTGACTTAGGACCGAAAGCTGCCATGTCAGAAGCCTGACCGAAAGCGTACACGCCCTGCTCTTCGGCTACCTGTACAGCAGCGGTGGAGTCGGTGTGTTGGGTGATAATGTCAGCGCCCTGACTAATCAGTACCTTGGCAGCATCGGCTTCTTTACCTGGATCGAACCAGGAGTTAACCCATACCACCTTCAGTTTGAAGTCTGGGTTTACCGATTGCGCACCTAACAAGAAGGAGTTGATGCCACGCACAACTTCAGGAATGGGGAAGGAAGCGATATAACCGGCGGTACCAGACTTAGACATCTTGGCAGCGATCTGGCCGATTACATAACGGCCTTCGTAGAAACGAGACGAATAGGTGGCCACGTTATCAGCGCGCTTGTAGCCGGTGGCGTGTTCAAACTTCACATCAGGGAAGCGTTTGGCTACTTTTAAGGTAGGATCCATGTAACCGAAAGAAGTGGTGTAGATAAGGCCAGCACCTTGGCGAGCTAGACGGGTAATAGTACGTTCAGCATCAGGACCTTCTGGTACATTTTCAACAAATACCGTCTCAACCTTGTCGCCAAGTTTGTTTTCCACAGCAATACGACCTTGATCGTGCTGGTAAGTCCAACCATGGTCTCCCGGTGGGCCAATATATATAAAACCAACTTTAAGCTTGTCTGCCATGGCAGACATGGACATGGCCGAAGCCAGGGCTACCGTAGCGGCAGCAGTAAGCAACTTTTTCATGAAGTTTCTCCTCAGTGGATAAAAAGAGGTGTTTGCATACACCTTTTATTATTGCGCTTTTAACAACAAAGCTAAATTAATCTTAGCGATCTGGTACAAACCCCTGCCCTAACGATGCCGGGGTATTGATAACAGAAAGTCTACGATTTGTTGAAATAACAATCAATGCAATGATGGTCGCTAAATAGGGTAAAGAAGACAAGAACTGAGACGGAATGCCCACGCCCATCCCTTGCGCATAGAGCCCTAGGATCCACACGCCGCCAAATAAATAGGCACCAGCGGCTAGGCGCGCTGGCAACCAGGTAGAAAACACCACAAGAGCCAAGGCAATCCAACCACGGCCGGCGGTCATGTTTTCGATCCACTGGGGCGTATAAACCAATGACAGATAAGCACCGGCCAAGCCAGATGTCAGGCCGCCAAAGGCGATACAAGCGTAACGCACCTTAATGACGGGATAACCTAATGCATGAGCTGAGTGGTGGTTTTGACCGACTGCGCGGATAATGAGCCCTATGCGCGTCTTTTTAAGTGTGTAAGCAACTCCGACCGTCAGCAATATGGATATGTACACTAACGGGTCTTGACCAAAAATTAACTTACCGACCAGTGGTAGCTCAGACAGCACGGGAATGGCAACGTAATCCAACTTAATTCCCGGCATACCGACAAAGCCACCACCTATAAGGCCAGATAAACCAAGCCCTAACAAGGTAATAGACAGTCCCGTGGCTACCTGATTGGTGACCAATGATTGGGTTAAGAAGGCAAATAACATGGAAATTGCCACACCGGCCAACATAGCGAAGAGAACGCCTAGCCATGCTGAACCAGTCACCTGAGCCATGGCAAAGCCACTCACTGCCCCCATGGCCATCATGCCTTCAATGCCTAGATTAAGCACCCCGGCGCGCTCTACGACAAGTTCACCAATGGCAGCAAGTAATAAAGGCGTAGAGGCAGTGATGACCGTTAATATGATGGTTTCATAAGCTGTCATTAGACTGCTCCTTTAGCGCCAAGAAAGCGTACACGATAATGAATGAGGGTATCGCACATCAATATGAAAAATAGCAGCATACCTTGGAATACTTGAGCCGTTTTATCGGACACGCCCAACTCAATTTGCACGCCTTCCCCGCCAATGTAACTGATGGCTAAGAGTAAACCAGCAAAGATAACACCAATAGGGTTTAAACGGCCCAGAAAGGCAACAATAATGGCGGTAAAGCCATAGCTTGGAGAAATGCGTGGTTGCAACTGCCCTATTGGCCCGGCCACCTCTATGATTCCGGCCAAACCGGCTAGTGCACCAGATAACAAGAAACAGAACCACACCGTCCCGGTTTTGGAAAAACCAGCAAAAGCGCCCGCACGAGGAGCGCGACCTATGACCTTTATTTCGAAACCCTTAATGGTACGGTTCATCATCCAAAACAGCACCACAGCCAAAGCCAAGGCTATAAACAAACCTAGGTGCACTCGCCCGTCACCAAACATGGGCACCAGGTGCCATCCATCAAAGGCGACTGATTTAGGGAAATTGTAGCCATGTGGATCCTTCCAAGGTCCTCGGACCAACCAATCTAATAGTAATTGAGCAATATAGACCAGCATTAAACTAGTGAGAATTTCATTAACCCCAAAACGAATTTTCAACAAGGCCGGTATGGCAGCCAAGGCAGCGCCACCAATCATACCAAGGGCAAACATGGCCAACAAAGCCAATGGTGATTGCCATTCAGCAAAGAAAATTGGAATCATGGCACCTAACAGGGCACCGGCTGTTAACTGGCCCTCTGCACCTATGTTCCATACATTGGCACGAAAGGTCACAGCTAGACCAATGCCAATCAATATTAGCGGCGCTGCTTTCACCAGCACCTCTTCGATGGACCACATATTGGTCAAGGGGTCGATAAAATAGATATACAGCGCCTTTAATGGCGGTTGCCCCATGGCAGCAAAGATTATGCCGCCTAAAATAACGGTTAATAAAATGGCCAACACAGGTGAAGCGACATTCATTATGGCCGAAGCCTGGGCGCGTTTTTCTAGGATTAATTGCACCGGATTTACTCTCTAGGAACTTGTGGCGTGGGCCGGCTTTTCATGCGCGCCGGACATCAACAAACCAATCTGCTCTCGACTCAAGTCTTGAGCAGCGTATACTTCGGACAACTGACCGCGAGAAATAACGGCCACGCGGTCAGCCAATTCAAAAATTTCATCCAGATCCTGGCTAATGACCAGGATAGCACTGCCCTGGCGGGATAAATCTATCAAGGCTTGACGAATTAACGCTGCCGCTCCGGCATCCACACCCCAGGTCGGTTGATTGATGACCAATACTCTGGGCTGGCGATCCAACTCGCGGCCAACAACAAACTTCTGTAAGTTGCCTCCTGACAAGGAACCCGCTTCGGCATCCATGGTAGCACTGCGTACATCATATGCTTTTGCAATACGAGTGTTTATGTTGTCTAGATGTTGGTGATCAATACCAAGCCAGCCTTTATGCAATGCTTCACCCTGGTCCCTAACGGCATGTCTGCTGAGCAGAATGTTGTCCGTTAGTGGGCAATCAGCCACGGCGCCATGACCGTTACGCTCTTCCGGTACAAAAGCCGCCGATAACTGACGTCTACCATTGATGCTTAACTGGCCACAAGCGACATCATCGATAATCACCGCATCAAAATCAGCATTGGTTGTTTCACCGGAAATAGCTGAGAACAGCTCCCCTTGACCATTACCCGCTACCCCCGCAATGGCGACAATTTCCCCACTACGCACTTGTAAATTAACATCCAAAAGGTCAACCCCAAATGGGGTATCTGCAGGCTGGTTGAGATTGATTAGTTGCAACAGATTGTTGCCAGTATCATGGCCATCCTGACGTTTGATTTCGTGTACACTGGAGCCCACCATATGTTGTGCGAGGGTTGCGGCAGTCTCTGCTTGAGGATCGACACGTGCCACTACTTCACCATGCCGTAAAATGGTGGCGTCATGGCAAAGCTGCTTCACTTCTTCTAAACGGTGAGAAATATAGAGTACCGCGCAACCCTCTGAGGTAAGCCTATTTAAGGTGCCAAATAAGGCATCAGCTTCTTGTGGCGTCAATACGGCTGTGGGTTCATCCATGATTAACAGGCGCGGTTCTTGCAGTAGACAGCGAACAATTTCGATACGTTGGCGTTCACCAACAGATAGGTCCGCTACCAAGGCATCTGGGTTTAAAGGCAGACCATAGTTGCTAGACAATTCGGCAATGCGCTGGCTGAGATCGCCACCACGCAATTGTGGTGGTAGGGCCAAGCTTATGTTCTCGGTAACAGTAAGGGCTTCGAACAAAGAGAAGTGCTGAAATACCATACCAATGCCTAGCTCGCGGGCGGCAGCAGGGTTATCCACTTTAATAGTGTTAGCCTGCCATATGATATCACCAGAAGTTGGTTGCAGAGCACCATAGATCATTTTCACTAAGGTGGACTTACCGGCGCCATTTTCGCCAAGTAGGGCGTGAATCTTGCCGGCTTCTATGGCTAGATTTATCTGATCATTAGCACAGAAGTCGCCGAACAGTTTGCTGAGCGATCGAACCTCTAGTAAATACTTACCTGGTTCACTGGCATGTTGAGGATTGGACATTAATTACTCTATATTTATGCTTTTTATTATCCACAATCAGGCTACCGGAAAGCACTGCTATAAGCAACCAATATCTGACTATTTGGACAGGATTCTATATTTTAAACACTTCAAAGGTGGAAAAATAGGCCTCATTTTCTAAGCTAGCAGGGCCGACAACGGCCTCATGGCAAGGTTGATTAAGCAGGTAGGTATGTACCACACGTGACACATCCTCCAGCGTCACTTGCAGGATACGCTGACGATAGTAACGCCGCAACTCCGGGCTGCGATCATGCAGTTCGTTTTGATAAGCCGATAGCGCTTCACCAGCTGGGGAGCCTGGTTTATCTAAACTACCAATAACCCCTAACACGGCTTCTTCTAGGTGGCTGTCGGTAAAATTACCGGCAGCGGCCCAGGCAATAGCGGCATCGTAATCTGCAAAGGTTTCAGCACTGCGCGGGTCTCGATAGGAATAGAAACGAAAGGCTGCCCCATTATTATCTTGACTTGCACCACCACCATAAGCGCCACCCTGCTCACGAATAGCGCGATGCAGGAAGCCATTACGTAGCATTTCGCCTAAAATAACCAAAGCGGCAGAATCCGCATGGTTAGAAGGCACAGTAGCATAGGCCCGAGCACAGAAGTTCACCTGACTATTGGTGGTCCATAGCTGCTTAACGGTATGGGCTGGGTAGGACCAATGGATGTCACCTTGAAGATTTGCCATCTGCTGACCAAAGTTCTGTTCAATAGCCCCTTCGATGTCTTGCTGCTGGTCGGCTTCAGCAACACTGACAACCTGTATCGGCAACAGCGCTAGCTGTTGTTGTAAGCTAGCAAGACGCTGACATAAGGCAACCAATTGCTGTTCATCGGCCAGACTATCATCGAGATCTTGCAACCATTTAACCGCGTTCAAACCAGACATGGCATTGGCCATGTTAGCCGTGGCACTCACTGCCTGACTGGCACAGGTCATGGCCAAGCCGTGCCCCCCATTGACCACACTTTGTTGGCGTCGAGCGCGTAGTTGAGCAACCAGGTCACGCACACGATCTTGCTCGTCAAAGCGGCAGCTAGTTAAGGTTTCTTTTAATAACGCCAGTATGTCCGCCTGCTTGTCCTGCAGGCCTTTCACTGATAGCACAAAATAACCTTTTATTAGGTCAGCATCGGCCGCTGTACCACGCTTGGATAGAAAAGCGGAAATACTGCCACAGACAGCAGCTTGGCGCGCTTGAGTATGCAAATAGTCTGCTTCTCCTATGCCGACCTCCGTATACAACTGCGCCATGAGTGCCAAATAGGGTAAATCATCCGCCTGCAGCTCAGGCCAAGGTAGTACAAGTTGGTGATAGACCAAGCCATTGGTACCTTCGGCATAATAAACATGGGGTTGCCCAGAGCTTGTAGGTTCAGGGATACGGGTATCGGACGGAATGTCTTCACGCGTCACCTGAGGTAAGATGCTGGCATCATCGATTTGCATTTGGCGTTCATTAAGCGCTTCAGCCAGTTGTTTAACCTGTTCTTCATCTGCCTCGCTCATGGCGGCCTGTAACTGCGCTAAACGAGCCTCTTCCGCGGCATCTCGTCGTTCTGCTAACAGACTATCTGGCACCATACTGTAGGTTAACCGATGGGCATTATCCAACAACAATTGCTGCACCAGCTGCGGAATAAACTGTTGATCGGCAATTTCAACACGCAGACGTTCTAAAACTGGGTCTAAATTTAACGCAGCTAAAGGATCGCCATGATGAATAGCTGCTGGCATGGCGGTTAAAATCAGTTGCAGACCAAATGGATAACCATCACCACCAATTTCACGCTGACTTAACTCCAATTGATGTAGGGCCGAGGTTACCTGATCCTGCGGCACGCCATTAGCAACGATGTCGTCTAGACATTGCAAAACCATTTGTTCAAATTGCATACCTTGGTCTTCAGCAGCCCCTTCTACGCCGCACACAAAGGTCATTTCACGATTAGAATCTTCTAGTCCACACATGGGTGAAGGGGCCTGACCTACCCCACCTGTTTCTAATACTTTGCGCAGTGGCGAGGCGCTGTTATCCAATAGTACTCTGGAGAGCAAATTAGCGCGCATTTGTTCGTATAAATCGGTACTCGAACCCAACAACCAGGCTAATACATGATGGGATTTAGCCTGTTCGTCGTCCGCTTCAACGGCATAACCCTCTTGCACACGCAAGGGGCTGAAAATGCGCTGCTCATCGCTTATATGCAAATGGCTCATGTCTTGTCGTTGGAATTGCGACAGTGCTTGGTTTTCAAACTGTTGTTGCAGTTCTGCAGCTTGCAGATCGCCAGCTGTCATAAACACCGCATTTGATGGGTGGTAATGGCTACGATAAAAATCCAACAGTTGTGCATGGGTTAAGCTAGGGATATCAACAGGCTCACCCCCACTGTTGTAATGATAAGTGGTTGTTGGGAACAGGTATTTACTTACATTTTGCCATAACTGACTAACAGGCGAACTCATGGCGCCCTTCATTTCATTAAACACCACGCCCTTGTATACCAACTTATCGGTACCATCTGCTTGTTGTTCAAACTCTACGCGGTGGCCTTCCTGAGCAAAATCCAAGGCATCTAAGCGGGCAAAAAATGTGGCATCGAGATAGACATCAAGTAGATTAAAGTAGTCTTTTCTATTTTGGCTGGCAAAGGGATAAGCAGTCCAGTCACTGCTGGTGAAGGCGTTCATAAAGGTATTTAACGAACGCCTAATCATCATGAAAAAGGGATCCCTTACGGGGTACTTTTTACTTCCGCACAAGGAAGTATGCTCAAGTATGTGGGCCACACCGGTGGAATCCATGGGCATGGTACGAAACGCCACCAGAAACACATTCTCTTCTTGCTGGGTATCCAAATGAATATGCATAGCCCCTGTTTCGATATGCTCGAATAACTGCACATCTAACTGTAATGAAGCGATATGATCTTGACGAAGAAAGCGGAAACTAGAATGGCAAAGTGGATTAATAGACATATATTTTGCTTATATAAAAACGCACCTGTTACAACGACTGCAAACAGGTGCGCGGAGAAAAGGTAGTCACTAGCTTGGCAATTTAACCGAGGCTAGCACCAGGAATAATGGTTTCTAAGGCAGCCAGGAAAGTGCCTTCATCAAAGGGCTTGCTGAGATAAAAGTCAGCCCCTGCTTCCAGTCCTTCGCGGCGTTCACGGTCGCTAGCCTTGGCTGTTTGCATAATTACCGCTAAATCCTTTATACGCTCTTCAGTGCGTACACGCTGCAAAACTTCCAGGCCTGAGATGCCGGGCATCATCCAGTCGAGGAAGACAACGTCAAAATTGTAATCAGGGTTTAACAGTACTTCCAGGGCTGATTCGCCATCTGGAACAGTCATGACGGAAAGGCCTGCTGCATCAAGATAGTCAGCGAGGATTTCCAAATTCACTTCATCGTCGTCAACGATAAGTGCAGAATAAACTTGATCGGTCATACTTGTTGTTTTAACTATATACTTCAAGAAGGTCGCCTACAGTATAGGCAAAAACCTTTCTGGGTAAAAGGGTCTAAGGAGGATAATAATCATTATCTAGGGGCTAACGTGTAAATACCTTGGCCAAGGGTGCAGTGACATCTTGCATGCCCATAGCATAACGAATTACCTGACGTTTAACGGGACCAAGCCGGGCTAAGGCTAAGGCACCGTTGCGCAACCATTTAATGGCGCTTTGGTCATTACTAAAACCATGATAAAAAGCGTCCATGGTTTCCATCATTAAACGATTTGCCAAGCGTCGGCGTTGTTGATACTCACGCAACTGGTCTGCACGCCACCAGTCCTTGCCCTGATCAATTGCCTGACTAATCACCTCATCAAGGCAGGCAATATCTTGGAATCCGAGGTTGACGCCCTGGCCTGCCAGTGGATTTATCATATGCGCGGCATCGCCTATCAATACCAAGCCATCTTCAACATACTGCTGGGCATGCTGTTTTTGCAAATGAAAGTAGCCCTTGTCCACTACCTTGATGTCACCCAATTGGGCTGGAAACTGTTGCATGATTTGTTCCCCAAGCTGCTCATTTGATAAGGCACTTAGGCGTCGAACTTCATCGGCTTGGTTATACCAGACTACGGATCCATGTTGGCCTGGCAAGGGTAAAAAAGCCTGGGGACCGGTTGGCGTAAAGCGTTGCCATGTTATGTCCTGTTGGCCCAATTGCGTAGCCACTGACGCCACCAAACAGGCTTGTTCATACTGACTACGGTTAACACCAATGCCAAATTGCTGCCGTACCATGGACTGCCCACCATCAGCAGCGACAAGGAGTTTACCTGTGAAGCATTCACCGGTTTGTGTTTCCACGTGCATGATGCCGTCTTTACGATAGGTCTTGACCGGCTTCTGAGGGCACAAAAGGCTCACATTAGCTTGGCTTTCCAGCACCTGCCACAGGGCTGCTTGGGTGACGCGATTTTCGACTATATGACCAAGTTCAGCTGCCCCCACCTGGCCTGCATCAAAGGTCAGATCACCAAACCCTTGCAGTTCCCAAACGCGCATACGACGATAAGGGCAGGCACGCATGGCCTGTAGATTGTCCCAAGCGGCTGTACGTTGCATTACCGCCCTAGTTTGTGGACTTAATGCTGAAATGCGCAAATCAAAGGCTTGGGATAAATCAAAAGCCTTGGGTTTATGAGCTTCAAATAAGGCGATACGCAAACCTTGCAAAGCCAATACAGAGGCCAGGCCAGCACCGGTCATGCCAGCACCGCAAATTAGTATGTCATAAGATTTTTCTGTCACCGCTTATTCCTTGATATTGCGCACTATTTTACTTGCCTGAATAGACATACACTAACCTATAAGTACACCTAGCCTGTGGATTTTAACAAAGCCTGCTTGTACCTAGCCATAGCCTAACGGTATAAACAATTTGGCTGTTTTATTTTACCAACGGGCTTTTAATCTGTTGTTACTTGTGGTTTATTAAATACAAGCAGGGCAAAAAACCCTTGCTCCCCGCAAGTAACATAGGAGACCCGTTAGACATTCACTACTTCCTGTAACCCTCGATCATAAGGAATCGATTATGCAAATGAACATCACTGCTCGTCACGACGCCAAAGCTTCCGACGCCATTAAAGAACGTATTATGGCAAAGCTGCAAAAGAACGAAAGTCATTTTGATCACATCACCAACATACAGGTAACCATCGACAAGGACGGCAAACAGGACATCGCAGAAGCCACCCTTCACCTCGATACTGGTAGCGAAATTTTCGCCAAAGCCAGTGGCGAAAATATGTATAGCGCCATCGACTCACTCAGCGCTAAAATTGAAACCCAGCTACAAAAAGCAAAATCCAAAATTCAAAGCCGCAAAGGCGCCGCCCAAGGCAAACGCGCGGTCATGGCAGAAGCCGAAGAAGTCGCTTAATACTCGCTTCTAGCATACAGAGCCGCATGCGCGGCTCTTTTTGTTGATAAGCCTAATCTTCGAGTTGTTCGGTAATGGTTGTGTAGGCTTCTTGGTCATTCACACCTAAAGCCTCAGGCGAACACAGGGCCATGGGATCACTAGCTAGATGTTCAGGCACCACCACCAATCCATCGCTAAAAGAAACCACCTGCAAACCCACTTGCTTGCAATGGGAAAATACCTTCTCTAAGGCTTGCACCACCTGCTCTTGATCTTGTCGGTGTCGGCTACGTAAGCCAGCTTCTAACTCTGCTTGGGCAACCTGGTATTTGTATTGTTCAATAACCTGCTGATCTCGGCCCAATAGCAACACCAAGATATTTGCCCAACGCCAACCTGCAATAGCGCTACTGGCTACCTTGAATTGGTGCACGTCAAAACAATGCACCCGATCGCCGGGACGCAGCTTGCGCAATTGATCCATGACTTGAGCCTGACTCAAATCAGCAGCCAGTTCGATATGCATAAATAAATCTAGTAATCAGGCGAAAAGCCTAGTGTAACACAGACGTGTTAGATATCTGTCTAGAATCCATGGAAACTGCTCGGTTTTCATTGCACCTATTGTCATAAAAGGCCAAAATAAGTCGGCTTAACACAAGTCCAATACGGGCTTTTTACCTAAAATCGTACAATTCACCTACCCTTTGTCAGGGTAGGCGTTGTCATTAACCATACTATAGAAAAAGAGGTTTTGCTGTGGAACGTGAATCTATGGAGTTTGATGTCGTCATCGTTGGCGCTGGCCCTGCGGGCTTATCCACTGCTTGCAAGCTACTCCAACTTGCGCAAGAAAAACAACAAGAACTAACCGTTTGCGTGGTAGAAAAAGGTTCGGAAGTTGGCGCCCATATTTTGTCCGGTGCCATTTTAGAACCCACAGCCATGAATGAACTTTTCCCAGACTGGAAAGACATGGGCGCACCACTCACTACAGCCGTGACCAAAGATGAAATGCACATGCTGCGTGGCCCAGAATCTGGCATTGCCATGCCCGGTTTCTTTATACCTAAGCCTATGCACAACGACGGCAACTACATTGTTAGTTTAGGCAACGTGTGTCGCTGGTTAGCTGAACAAGCAGAAAACCTCGGTGCCGAAGTATTTCCAGGTTTTGCCGCAGCCGAAGTACTTTACCATGAAGACGGTAGCGTCAAGGGTATCGCCACAGGCGATATGGGCGTTGGCGCTGATGGCGAACCGAAAGACGGTTACATGCCAGGCATGGAATTACACGCAAAATACACCATCTTCTCCGAAGGTTGTCGCGGTCATTTGGGCAAGCAACTCATTGACAAGTTCGATCTAGACGCCGGCACCGTTAGCCAACACTACGGCATTGGCATTAAAGAGCTATGGGATATTCCCGCCGAACAACACCAGCCTGGCCTGGTTGTGCATGGTTCCGGTTGGCCCCTAACCGGTGGCGCTAGTGGCGGTTGGTTCCTCTACCACGGCGACAACAACCAGGTAGTGGTTGGCTTGATTGTCGATTTGAACTATGACAACCCTCACCTGAGTCCATTTGACGAATTCCAACGTCTTAAGCACCATCCAGTGCTTAAGCAGCATCTAGAAGGTGGCAGTCGTGTATCCTACGGTGCCCGCGCAGTAGAAAAAGGCGGTCTGTTCGCCCTGCCGCGTATGAGCATGCCTGGCGCCCTACTCATTGGTTGTGATGCAGGTACCATGAACTTTTCCAAGATCAAGGGCAGCCATACCGCCATGAAGTCCGGTATGCTAGCGGCGGAAACCGTATTTGCCGAACTTTCTGGAGCAGCCGAAGGTGGCAAGCAACTGCCACTGGATGACAACTTCAAAAACTCTTGGCTGCACGATGAACTACACCGTGCCCGTAACTTCGGTGCCGCCATGCACAAGTTTGGTACCTGGTTTGGTGGTGCTTTCAACTGGATCGACCAAAACATCTTTGGTGGTAAGTTACCCATCGATCTTAAAGATGACGCCCCAGATTACGCCCAGCTAAAGCCGGCTAGCCAAATGCCGAAGATTGATTACCCGAAACCTGATGGTGTTATCAGTTTTGATAAACTATCGTCTGTCTTCCTATCCGGTACCAACCACGAAGAAGACCAGCCATGTCACCTGAACTTAAAAGATGCCAGCATTCCGCTAGGTACCAATATGCAGTGGGATGAGCCAGCGCAACGCTACTGCCCAGCGGGCGTGTATGAGATTTTGGACGACGAAGAAGGTAACCCGCAATTCCAGATCAACGGGCAAAACTGTTTGCATTGTAAGACCTGTGATATTAAAGACCCGAGTCAAAATATCACCTGGGTTGTACCAGAAGGCGCTGGTGGCCCTAACTACCCAAATATGTAACGTTTATGTGGCGTTCATTGAGCGGGGTCAGACCTAAGGTCTGACCCCAATGGGGTCCTTGATCACAAGGTGCCAAAGATCTTGTCCCCAGCATCACCTAGGCCTGGCAAAATATAGCCTTTGTCATTCAGGCAGTCATCTATCCCGGCTACCCAGCAGCTAACATCTGCATGGGTTGTTTGAATCTTCTCGACGCCTTCAGGTGACGCTACTAAGAATAACGCTTTAATTTCTTTACAGCCTTTTTGTTTCAGTAACTCAATGGTGGCTAGGGCCGTGCCCGCGGTCGCTAACATGGGATCAATGATAATGGCTGTGCGATGCTGCGCGTGTTCAATCACCTTATCAAAGTAGGCCACAGGCTGCAGGGTGGTCTCATCGCGGTACAAACCAACAACGCTTACGGTGGCCGTGGGTAATACCTGCAGGCAGCCATCCAACATGCCAAGCCCAGCACGCAAGATAGGCACCAAGGTAGGATCTTCTTGCTGGAGCTTTTGCACGGCAATGGGTTCACCTTGCCAACCATCAACTTGGCTGTCGACTAAAGCCATGGTTTCACTGGCTTGCATCATCAGCAAGGCAGCAATTTCATTACTGATGCGACGAAATTCATGCACTGGCAGGCCAGCTTGGCGCAATTGACCGAGTTTATGTTTTACTAAGGGGTGCTTACTTTCAATGACTGCCATAGGTATCTCAACTGTATTAATTTAACAAACCAAACACAAACTGCGTATTAGCACTCTGTAACATGCCAACCTGCCTGTCATCCTGTTGGGCGACAGCAACGGTCATGGCCATGTCAAAATAGGCTTGGCGGGATAAATTGGCCCACAAGCCATCACGAATATGGACTTGTGGAATGGCGCCATCTGAGTGCAAATCAACGCGCAACTGCTGCGTTTCAGTTAGCGCCACCACATCACCGCAATTGCTGGTAAGCACCCAGGTGCCATCTTCTAGGTCGGCAGACACTATGACAAAAGGCAGGTCCTGCACCTCAATAGCCAACTGCTCTGCGGGTGTAACCAGCCAATAGCGCCCATCACGCCGGGCTAATAATTTGGCAAATAATTGGACTAGTTTTGGCCGCTCAAATTTGCTCCCCTCATGCCACCAGCTGCCATCCTTATGGATACTGATATCGATGCTGCCTTGGCGCTCTGGCAACCATTCTGAGAGCGGATAACTAGGCAGACTTTCAGCATTAGCTATGAGGCTTTTTAGATCCACTAAGCATCCCCTTTTGGACCTGACTGACCGCGATTACCCATACGCATGCCAATCTGCAAAAGGAATTCAAAGAAGCCTTCCTTGTCTTCAATGTAGTTCTGGAAATAATCAGATTGATGTAGGGCTAAAGCGCCATGTACAAGTGCCCAAGAGGCTGACAGATGGAAATACGCAGGCACCTGCTCTAGCTTACCTGATTGAATACGCTGTTCCATAAGATTGGCGAGAATTTCCATATTTTCTGAACGCACCTGGTGCACAAGTT
>JAERSU010000148.1 GCA_016845445.1 Oceanospirillaceae bacterium
TGTTTAATAAGAGCCTCGCAATTACGTTATTAAGAATGGCCTTGCAATGACGGTATTGGAAAGACCTTGAATGTATGAACAGATCACGTGCCCACACCTTAAGTAAGCAGCTAGAGCAGGCCATTATTACCGGCCGCTGGAGTGCTGGTGAAAAGTTGCCAGCACAAGCGAAGCTGATGGCTGAATTTGCTGTCTCGCGCACCTGTTTAAGAGAGGCCATGAGTATCTTGCAGGCGCGCGGATTGCTGACCCTTAGGCATGGTTCTGGCTGTTATGTGGAAAACCTGTTTACCGAGCAGTTTGCCGATCGCTTGTTGTCCCTGCCTGCCAATGACCCTTTATCCCAACAAATGGTGATGGAAATGCGTGAAGTGCTGGAAGGTCAGGCCGTTTGGTATGCCTGTCAGCGTGCTAGTGAAGCGGAATTGCAACTCATTGATAAGGAGTTTAAACGCATGCAGGATCGGGTGGGCAAACTGCCCGTGTTGCAGCGCGCCAAGGCGGATTTAACCTACCATATGCTGATTGCCCGTTATAGTCATAATGTCATTGTTGCCTCCCTAAGTCAGTTGCTTTATAGCCGCTCGTTTAACACCATCTATGCTGCCCTCAGTAGTGGTATGTTGGACGCCGAGGAGGATATGGCTACTATTGATGGCCAGCATCAACAGTTGCATCAGTCATTGATGGCCAGGGACGCTATGGCAGCGTTGCAGGCAGCTCAGGTGCATGCCCGTCACACGGGTAATCTGCTGCGCGAGGCAATCGCTTGTAAAGCTTGAGTATTTGGGGTTTTTTCGGTAAAATACGCCTCCAAATTTATTGGGTGTTTGATTGTGTAAATACTACTGTCAGCGCCCTGTCTTTATCCCATGTGGCCTTTGGTAGGGGCCACCACTGAGCAAGGAATACATCCCATGCCTGTAATTACTCTTCCTGACGGTAGCCAGCGTTCTTTTGATGCACCTGTATCTGTGCATGATGTGGCTTTTGATATTGGTCCTGGTCTGGCGAAAGCCGCCTTGGCCGGTAAGGTTGATGGCGAGCTGGTAGATACCAGCCACGTGATGGACAAGGATGCCCAATTGGCTATTGTTACCAGTCGTGATGAAGAAGGCTTGGAAGTGATTCGTCACTCCTGTGCCCACTTGATGGCGCAAGCTGTGCAAGATGTGTTTCCTGGTGCTCAGGTCACCATTGGCCCAGTAATTGAAGATGGCTTCTATTACGATTTTGCCTATGAGCGTGCTTTTACGCCGGAAGATCTAGGTGCCATTGAAAAGCGCATGAAGGAGCTGGTGAAGCAGGACCTTGCTGTGTCTCGTTCTATCATGAACCGTGCCGATGCCGTGGCCTTCTTTAAAAAGCTAGGTGAAGACTACAAGGTGGAAATTATCGATTCCATCCCTGGCGATGAAGACCTGTCTTTTTATAATCAAGGCGAATTTACCGACCTGTGTCGCGGCCCCCATGTGCCGTCTACTGGCCATATCAAATCCTTTAAGCTAATGAAGGTGGCTGGTGCCTACTGGCGTGGTGATTCCAACAATGAAATGCTGACTCGTGTTTATGGTACTGCCTGGGCCGACAAGAAGGACTTGAAAGCCTACCTGCACCGTCTGGAAGAAGCAGAAAAGCGTGATCACCGTAAAATTGGTAAGAAGCTGGATCTATTCCATACCCAAGAAGAAGCCCCAGGCATGGTGTTCTGGCATCCCAATGGCTGGACCATCTATCAGGTAGTAGAAAAATACATGCGTGAGCGCCAAATAGCTGGTGGTTACCAAGAAGTGAAGACGCCACAAGTGGTGGATCGTTCTTTGTGGGAGCGTTCTGGTCACTGGGATAAGTTTTCTGACATGATGTTTACCACGGCGTCTGAGAACCGTGACTATGCGGTGAAGCCAATGAACTGCCCTTGTCACATTCAGATTTTTAATCAGGGTTTGCGTTCCTACCGTGATTTGCCATTGCGTATGGCGGAGTTTGGTTCCTGTCACCGTAACGAACCATCCGGTACCTTGCACGGCATTATGCGCGTGCGTAGCTTTACCCAAGATGATGGTCACATCTTCTGTGCCGAAAGCCAGATGCAAGAAGAGGTGGCACGTTTCATTGATTTCTTGTACGCCACCTACCGTGATTTTGGTTTTGATGATGTGATTCTGAAGCTGTCTACCCGCCCTGAAAAGCGCGTTGGTTCTGATGAGGTTTGGGATCGTGCCGAAGCGGCCTTGGCCGAAGCCTTAAATGCCAAAGATTTGCCATTTGATATTTTGCCAGGCGAAGGTGCTTTCTACGGCCCTAAGATTGAGTTTTCTTTGAAGGACTGTTTGGGTCGCGTATGGCAGTGCGGTACCATTCAGGTTGACTTCTCCATGCCGGGTCGTTTGGATGCTCAGTTTGTCAATGAAGCGGGTGAGCGTGAAGTGCCGGTGATGTTGCACCGTGCAACCTTGGGTTCTTTTGAGCGTTTCTTAGGCATTTTGATCGAAAACTTTGCTGGTGCTATGCCACCTTGGTTGGCACCAAAACAAGCCGTAATTTTGAATATTACCGACAAACAGGCGCCTTTCTGTCAGGAAATTGAAGAAAAACTGACGAAAATGGGCTTCCGAGTCGCTGCAGACTTGAGAAACGAAAAGGTAGGCTTTAAAATTCGCGAGCACACAATTCAGAAGATTCCGTTCCAGCTGGTTATCGGCGACAAGGAAGTGGAATCTGGCACCGTAACAGTACGTACTCGCGGTGGTGAAGATTTAGGTAACATGAGCCCTGAAGCATTTGCGCAATTGCTGCAAGATGCCGTGAACGACAAGGGTCGTTACCAGGGTTAATGAGTAGGTGGTAATCACCTTAACTAATTGGAGATAGCGCAATCAAACGCGAAATGAATAAAGGTCGAGCTAAGCGCCCGGCTATCAACGAATTTATTGAAGCCAATGAAGTTCGATTAATCGGTGCTGACGGTAGTCAGGTTGGCATCGTGAGTCTAAAGGAAGCCCTAGCGGCGGCCGAAGAGGCAAAACTGGATCTGGTGCAGATTGCTGCCGATGCGGAGCCTGTAGTTTGTAAAGTGATGGACTATGGTAAGCACGTATTCGAAGCCAAGAAGCAAAAAGCCGCTGCCAAGAAAAAGCAGAAGCAGATTCAGGTTAAAGAGATCAAGTTCCGTCCAGGAACTGATATAGGAGATTATCAGGTAAAACTGCGCAACCTGATACGTTTCCTAGAAGGCGGAGACAAGGCCAAAGTGACCTTGCGTTACCGCGGACGTGAGATGGCCCACCAGGATCTGGGTATGGAGTTGTTGAAGCGAGTCGAAGTCGACTTGGAAGAATACGGCACCGTAGAACAGTATCCAAAAATGGAAGGCCGTCAACTGACCATGGTGCTTGCACCAAAGAAAAAGAAGTAACATCCGTTGCTTCGTGGAGACCACTGAGGGGTTAGGTCCTGACGTGAGCCTTCATTAACAAATTAATGAATGCGTGGAGTAAATTGAAATGCCTAAGATGAAATCTTGCAGCGGTGCTGCAAAACGATTCAAGAAAACTGCCAATGGCTTTAAGCACAAGCAGTCCTTTACTAGTCACATTTTGACTAAGAAATCTACCAAGCGTAAGCGTCACCTACGTGGCACTCTGCAGATTTGTGCTGCAGATAAGCCATTAGTTAAGCGCATGCTGCCGTATATTTAATAGTCACTGGTAAGGAGAAAGAATCATGCCTCGCGTAAAACGTGGTGTACAAGCACACCGTCGTCATAAGAAGATTTTAAAGCAAGCTAAAGGTTACTACGGCGCTCGTAGCCGTGTATTCCGTGTAGCTAAGCAAGCCGTAATCAAAGCCGGCCAATACGCCTACCGTGACCGTCGTCAGCGTAAGCGTCAGTTCCGTGCTCTGTGGATTGCCCGTATCAACGCCGGTGCGCGTATGAACGGTTTGTCTTACAGCCGTTTGATTGCTGGTTTAAAGAAATCTTCCATCGAGATTGACCGTAAAGTGTTGGCCGACCTGGCCATTCATGATAAAGCGGTATTTAGCGCGATCGTAGAAAAAGCCAAGGCGGCACTAGCCTAAGTTTTTCCTTGAGGGTCTCTTATCAAGAGGCCTTGACGATCGGGTAGATTTCCTACCGGAAATGACAAAACAGGGGCTGGGTGTTCGCACTCCGCCCCTGTTTTATTTTGAATTCGTAGAAACCCGCGTCATTGCGAGGTGGTACGACGAAGCAATCTTTAGCCAGCAAGGTGCTAGGCTGACAAAGACCACTTCGCTACGCTCGTGACGACGACAGGATAAAGATATTAAGGCCCAAGCAAGGACGCTTGGCCACAAGCTAAAAAGCGGAGAAGACTATGGAAAACCTGAACCAGCTGGTAGAAGAAGGCCTAGCTGCCGTTGAAGCCGCCCAAGACGAAGGGGCGCTTGACCAGATTCGGGTCCAATACCTAGGTAAAAAGGGCGTATTAACTGCCCAGCTAAAGAGCCTGGGTCAACTGTCAGCAGAAGAACGCCCTGCTGCCGGTGCCAAGATTAACGAAGCCAAGCAACAGGTACAGGACGCGATTAATACCAAGCGCACCCTGATGGCATCAGCTGCCCTACGGGCCAAGTTGGCAAGCGAAAGCATCGATGTCAGCCTGTCTGGTCGTGGCCAGCAAAGTGGTGGCTTGCATCCTGTGACCATGACCATGGAACGTATCGAAGCCTTCTTTGCGCAAATTGGCTTCTCCGTGGCCAAGGGCCCAGAAATCGAAGATGACTATCACAACTTCGAAGCCCTCAATATTCCATCTCACCACCCAGCTCGTTCCATGCACGATACCTTCTTCTTTGATGATGGTACCTTGCTGCGCACGCACACTTCACCGGTGCAGGTACGGACCATGGAACAACAGCAGCCGCCCATCCGCGTTATTTGTCCGGGGCGTGTGTACCGCTGTGACTGGGATCAAACACACTCTCCCATGTTCCATCAGGTAGAGGGCTTGTTGGTGGATGACAATATCAGCTTTGCTGATTTAAAAGGAATTTTGCATAACTTCCTAAATGTCTTCTTCGAGCAGGACTTGCAAGTACGTTATCGTCCGTCTTACTTCCCGTTCACTGAACCTTCTATTGAAGTGGATATTGGTTATACCGGTGCTAATGGTGAACAAAAGTGGATGGAAATCCTGGGTTGCGGCATGGTGCACCCTAATGTGTTAACCGCCTCTGGTGTTGACCCAGAGAAGTACACCGGATTTGCCTTTGGCTTCGGTGTAGAGCGCCTAGCTATGTTGCGCTACGGCGTAAAAGACCTGCGTTTGTTCTTTGAAAACGATCTGAAATTCTTATCCCAGTTTGGATAAGTAAAAGGCCTCTCATCGGGGTCAGACCCCATGGGGTCTGACCCCAGTGTAATCGGCAAGAGCAAATGACGATTTAGGGGTCAGACCCCAATGAAAAGATTAGGTAAAGAAAATGAAATTCAGTGAAAAGTGGTTACGCGAATGGGTTAACCCAGCCATCTCTAGCGATGAGCTTATTGCCCAGATTACTCTGGCGGGCTTAGAAGTTGACGATGTTGACCCTGCGGCTGGTGAATTTAGCGGCGTGATTGTTGCAGAAGTAGTCGCTGCCGAGCAGCACCCCAATGCTGACAAGCTACGTGTTTGCACCGTGTCTGACGGCACTGCCGAGCATCAGGTAGTGTGTGGTGCACCCAATGCCCGTGCGGGCATCAAGGTAGCCTATGCCACTGTGGGTGCCGTATTGCCGGGTAACTTCAAGATTAAGAAGGCCAAGCTGCGTCAGGTAGAATCCTTTGGCATGCTATGTGCTGGTGCTGAGCTTGATATCAATGAAGAAAACGACGGCATTATGGAACTGCCAGCCGATGCCCCAGTGGGTGGTGATCTGCGCGAGTACATGCAATTGGACGATCAAATCATCGATGTTGATTTGACTCCTAACCGTGGTGACTGTTTGAGCATTGCCGGCCTAGCCCGTGAAGTGGGTGTGTTGAATTCCACTGACCTCACACCACCTACCATGTCGGAAGTGGCGCCCACCATTGAAGATACCTTCCCCATTAAGGTGAGCGACCCGCAAGGTTGCCCGCGTATCACGGCCCGTGTGGTACGTGGTATTGACGTGTCCAAGCCTAGCCCACAATGGATGCAGGAGCGTCTGCGTCGCAGTGGTATCCGTTCTATTGATGCCGCGGTAGACATCACCGCCTATGTGATGTTGGAACTGGGCCAGCCCATGCACGCCTATGACTTGGCCTTGTTAAATGGTTCCATCAACGTGCGTAAGGCTAGCCAAGGCGAGCAGTTGACGCTGTTGAATGAACAGCTGGTGGAACTCAATGAAGAGATTCTGGTTATTGCCGATAACGAAGGTGCCATTGGTATGGCCGGCATCATGGGTGGTAATTCCACCGGTGTTAACAGCAATACCACGGACGTGCTGCTAGAAGCCGCCTTCTTTGACCCAATTACTATTGCCGGAAAGGCACGTAGCTTTGGTTTGCACACGGATGCCTCCCACCGTTTTGAACGTGGGGTAGATTATGCTCTGCAGCGCCAAGCCATGGATCGTGCTACGCAACTGCTACTGGATATCTGTGGCGGTGAAGCCGGCCCAATTATTGAGCAGGTTGCCAATGAAACCCTACCCAAGGGTGAACAGGTGGTATTGCGCAAGCAGCGCTTAACGTCCTTGTTGGCCTTTGAATTTGACGATGCTCAGGTTGAGGATATCTTGACTCGTTTGGGCTTGGAACTGGTAAGCAAAGATGATGCTGGGTGGACCTTCAAGTCGCCTAGCTGGCGTTTTGACATGGCCATTGAAGCCGATCTGATTGAAGAAGTAGCCCGTGTCTACGGTTATAACAATCTACCAAGTACTAATCCTGTGGGCAGCATGGACATTCCGGCCAAGCCAGAAATGCATCGCCCCATGAGCCTGCTGCGTCACCATATGGTGAGCCGTGGATATCAAGAAGCCATTACCTATTCCTTTGTGGCCCCTGAATTGATGGCCAAGATGGACGACCAGAATACCCCTGTGGCCTTGGCTAACCCCATCTCTGCCGACATGTCCGTGATGCGTACTAGCATCTGGCCAGGCCTAGCTAAGGCTGTGCAGTACAACCAGAACCGTCAGCAAAGCCGTGTGCGCTTGTTTGAAACAGGCCAACGATTTATTCCTAGCAACGATGGCTTGCAACAAGAAGACGTGATTGCTGGTGTGATTAGCGGTTCTCGTGACCCAGAAAGCTGGCACGGCAAGGCCGAAAGCGTTGATTTCTTCGACCTGAAAGGCGATTTGCAATCTCTGTTTGACCTAACCGGTGAGGGCGCAAGCTTCACCTTTGCTAAGGCTGAACACGTGGCTCTGCATCCAGGCCAATGTGCGGCTATCTTTAAAAATAGCGAGCAGGTAGGTTATGCCGGTGCCATGCACCCAGGTCTGGTGAAAGAACTGGGTCTGCAAGGCCCTGCGTTCTTGTTTGAAGTGAATCTGGCTGCCTTGCAAGCGGGTGTAGTGCCGGCCTTCAATGCCCTGTCTAAGTACCCTGAAGTGCGCCGTGACATGGCTGTGATTCTGGACGAAGCCATTGCCGTAAGCCAAGTGGAAGGCATCATTAAACAGCAAGCTGGTGAGCACCTGCAACAGGTGAACCTGTTTGATGTCTATGCAGGAAAGGGCATTGAACCTGGTCACAAGAGCCTAGCACTGGGTTTGACTTGGCAGCATGCTGAGCGCACCCTAAATGACGACGAAGTGAACCAGTGGTTCGACAAGGTGGTCACTGCCATGCAAGCGCAATTGTCTGCCACACTACGCAGCTAATACTGGGGTCTGCCCCCGCGTTATAGGCACTTAACAAAAGCCCGGTCCTAGTCACCGGGCTTTTTGTTATTTCTCAATATGTTAGCTTCAACCTCAAACCCTTTACTTTTACCAACCGAGTGTTACACTGTGCTGCGGAATCCTTAATAAAAATAACGGCATAGAGGATTAGTTATGGGTTCATTGACAAAAGCTGACATGGCAGAGCGCCTAAGCAGCGATCATGGCATTAGTAAGCGCGAAGCCAAAGAATTGGTGGAAGCTTTCTTCGATGAGATCGCACATTGTCTGGTCAATAACGAACAGGTAAAACTATCCGGCTTTGGTAACTTTGATTTGCGTGACAAGCGCTCTCGCCCAGGCCGCAACCCAAAAACCGGCGAAGAAGTGGCAATATCAGCCCGCCGTGTCGTTACCTTCCGTCCTGGTCAAAAGCTCAAAGACCGAGTGGAAAGTGAATAAGCGTAGTTCCAAAAACTAAAGAATTGCTAAAAGCCGTACCCCTGTGTACGGCTTTTTTGTTTTTAAACATTCTGTAGGTTGGCCTTCAGGCCAACAAAAAATAAAATAATTGGTAGAAACCCCCATGACTCGCTGGCTCAAACGCATATCACTATTTTTGATTCTTTTGGTGTTGCTCGCAGTGGCAACTGTCTATCTACTACTGCGTGCCTCACTACCCCAATACTCCGGCAATGCCCAACTATCCGGTTTAATGGATACGGTAAAGGTAGAACGTGATGAATACGGCGTGGCTTCGGTGTTTGCCAGTAATCGCCTTGATGCTGCTCGCGCCACAGGTTACCTCCACGGCCAAGAACGCTATTTCCAAATGGACCTTATGCGTCGTCAGGTGAGTGGCCGCTTAAGTGAGTTATTTGGCCCTATCGCTGTTGATCTGGATCATCAGATGCGTATGCATGATTTTGCCCGTCATGCGCAGAATGCCCTGGTATGATGCCCCGTGAACAATTGGATGTGCTGCACGCCTATGTGGAAGGTGTTAACTCTGGCCTTGCTGCCTTGGATGTCAAACCCTTCGAATACCTGTTGTTGAATCAACAGCCTACCCCTTGGCAGGTACAGGATTCGGTGGCTGTTATCTATGCCATGGCCCTTGATCTAACCAAAGAAGAGGCCAAAGCAGAACAGCTGGCTAGCTTGTTGCGCCAACAATTACCCCAACAGGTAGCCGATTACCTGCTGGCAACGGGCAGCCGTTGGGATGCGCCCCTAGCAGGGGATGTATACCAGCAGCCGCCGGTGCCGGATGCCGCTGTATGGCGAATGTCGTTGTTAGGTGATAGCAATGGCGACAATCATGTGCGCGAACAGTTAGAAAGCAGCTATGGCCCGGTGTTAAAGCATGATCCAGAGGGCAACCCACTAGCCGTACGTTGGACCCAGTACTTTCCCCAGGCTGCTAACCTGAATCTTATGCATTTGGAGCAGGCGCAAAACGTTAATGATGCTGTGGCTATTGGCAACACGGCGGGTATTCCGCCACAAAATCTCATGCTAGCAGATAGCCAGGGCAATATTGCCTGGACCATTGCTGGGGTGATGCCTGTGCGACATTACGATGGTAGCCAGTTGGTGCCATGGCAGCTAGCTGGGGACGGCTTTAGCGACTGGTTAGCACCACAGGATTACCCAAGAGTATTGAACCCACAAGATGGCCAGCTACAAACCGCCAACTCCCGCGTGGCCAGCGGCGTTGATCTGCTTAAACTAGGTGACGGTGGTTATGACTTAGGTATTCGTCAACGTCAAATTCGCGATCATTTGGCCAAATTCAATAAGGCAGACGAACAAGACATGCTCAGCGTGCAATTGGATGATGAAGCCCAGTTCTATGGCGAATGGTATCAGCTAATGCGTGAGCACCTGCACAATAGCAGTGACACTAGCGTGAAAGATCTGTTAACCAGCCTAGAAGATTGGGATGGCCATGCTGCCGTGGATTCTGTGGCCTATAGCCTCGTACGAGAATACCGTTTACAGGTCCGCGATCGTGTATGGGCACCTTTAGAAGCCATGGTGAAAGCCAAAGATGAAGACCTTTCCATGTTGGATTGGCGCCAGCTCGATGGCCCCTTATGGCACTTGCTGCAGGAGCAGCCGGCCCATTGGTTGAACCCAGCCTTTGCTTCCTGGCAGGCGCTCTACAATGACGCTGCCACAGGCGCCTACAAACAGCTGTTAGCCGATGCTGGTAGTGTGGATAAAGCCAATTGGGGTAAGCTCAATGAAGCCCGTATTCAGCACCCACTGTCGCGCGCTGTGCCGCAACTGAGCTGGTTGTTAGACATGCCTGCAGACCCGCAATCTGGCGATAGTTTCCTACCCAAGGTGGCCGGCAATAACAATGGCGCATCAGAGCGTTTTGCAGTGTCACCGGGTAAAGAATCCCAAGGTTACTTCCACATGCCTGGCGGCCAAAGCGGCCATCCACTTTCGCCATACTACGGCGCCGGCCACCAAGCTTGGCAACAGGGCATACCCACACCATTCCTGCCAAGTGAGGCTCAGCAAAGCTTAATCTTGGAGAATTAAAACCAGCTATCAAATAAGCAGCGCTTTGCGGCTTAATTTAAGCCGCAAGTGCTTCACAAAGCCGCTGGTTTACAGTAAGATACCGCCTCCTTTCGGGCAGCAGCTCACACAGGATAGTCGGGACGTAGCGCAGCCTGGTAGCGCACCACAATGGGGTTGTGGGGGTCGGAGGTTCAAATCCTCTCGTCCCGACCAAATTCTGAAAGTTCATGTCGAAGACATAGGTTACATTATTGCCAATCCAATTTCAGCTCTTTATGCTTTTCCACGCAGTCACGTAGATAGAGATTAATAAGGTTCTGATAGGCAATACCGTTTTTCTCAGCCAAC
>JAERSU010000149.1 GCA_016845445.1 Oceanospirillaceae bacterium
GAATATAACGTCGTAGCGAGGGCGCAGCCCGTGGCTATCTCCATCAGGCAAGGTGCTATGCTGGAGGAGGTTGCTTCACTGCGTTCGCAATGACTGAATATAACGTCGTAGCGAGGGCGCAGCCCGTGGCTATCTCCATCAGGCAAGGTGCTATGCTGGAGGAGGTTGCTTCACTGCGTTCGCAATGACGGTGTGGTGGGTTCGCAATGACGGATTTGGGTAAATATTTACACAAATAACTGACCAATTTAGTCGGATTTAGGTATAATGACGCGCAGTGATATAGAGGCCCCTTGAAAAATACCATGCAAGGGCCAATTAAATAGACAGTATTTTATGGCTGGTGCTGATAAATGGGCACTGCAATTGTATTAAGGGTGTAGTAATGGAAACTATCGACGTCATCAAAGATCAAATCGCCAACAACAATATTTTGTTATACATGAAGGGTTCCCCTAAGTTCCCACAGTGTGGTTTTTCCTCTCAGGCTGTGCAAGCATTGATGGCTTGCGGTGAACGCTTTGCTTTCGTTAATATTCTAGAGCACCCAGATATTCGTGCTGAATTGCCGAACTACGCTAACTGGCCAACCTTCCCACAACTGTGGATCAATGGTGAACTGGTAGGCGGTTGTGACATTGTGGTAGAAATGTCTCAGACTGGCGAATTAGCAGAAATGGTTTCCGCAGCAGCTGCCGCTGCCGCTGAAGAAAACAATTAATTTAGAGGTTTAACCTCACTTATTCTCTAATTTAAGGAGCAACAAAAATGAGCGTATTAGTAGGTAAGCAAGCCCCAGATTTTACTGTACCAGCGGTATTGGGTGATGGTTCCATTGTTGAAGATTTTACTCTGTCCGAAGCCATCAAGGGCAAGTATGGTCTGGTATTTTTCTATCCTCTTGATTTCACTTTCGTATGTCCTTCTGAGCTGATCGCTCTGGACCACCGCATGGCTGAGTTCAAGGCGCGCAACGTTGAAGTAGTTGGTGTATCCATCGATTCTCACTTCACTCACAACGCATGGCGCAACACCCCAATCAACGAAGGTGGTATCGGCCCTGTGCAGTACACCCTAGCAGCTGACATGGCGCACGACATCTGTCGCGCTTATGACGTTGAGCTGGCCGACGGTAGTAAGGCTTACCGTGGTGCCTTCTTGATTGACCGTGAAGGTAACGTACGTTCCCAGATCGTTAACGACCTGCCACTTGGTCGTAACATGGATGAACTGTTGCGTTTGGTTGACGCTCTGCAATTCCACGAAGAGCACGGCGAAGTTTGCCCAGCTGGTTGGAACAAGGGTGACTCTGGCATGAAGGACTCCCCAGAAGGTGTGGCTTCTTACCTGTCCGAGAATGCTGACAACCTGTAACTATGTGTAGGTCGGCCTCAGCGTGCCCCGCGACCGCAGGGAGTGCTTTGGGTATTAGGCCGACTAGCTTGTAGACAATTGTGGATTGGGGTTTTTGCCCAACAAGTCGACCTAAAGGCCGACCTGCAAAAAGATCTACACTAAAACCTACAACATTGGTCTATAGAAAAGACTAAAAACCCCGTTTGAATCAATTTCAGCGGGGTTTTTTAATGCCCAAAACAGCCCATTCATTGCATCTAAGTAGGCTGACCGGTAAAATTAGCCACCCTTTTTCGCCCATCCTGAATAGGTTTTTTGCATGGCATCATCTAGTCCCAAAGTCACTCAAGCGCCAGTACCGATGCGCTTTGTTGGTCCGCTGAAGATCAAGGCCAGTGACTGGGAAGAAAAAATTGCAGTGCCTTTAGCAACCTATGAGATCCCCCTGTGGCATTCCGTTGGTCGTGGTGCGCGAGTATCTGTGCTATGCGAAGATGGGATAAAAACCACCTTGGTGGATGAGCGTATGACGCGTTCCATTCTATTGGAAGCGGATGATGCCAGTGATGCCCTAGCTGCCTGGCAGTCGCTACAGAATAGCCAAGCCCAGATGCAGGCAGAAGTGAGCAAAAGCAGCCGTTTTGCTAAGCTTATCGATATGCATAGCCAGATTGTCGGTAATCTTTTGTACCTGCGCTTGGAATTTACCACTGGTGACGCTTCGGGTCACAATATGGTGACGCAAGCGGCCGATAATATAATGGCTTGGGTACTAGATAACTACCCGCAGCTAAGTTATTGCTCCATATCGGCTAACTACTGCAGTGATAAGAAGGCCACAGCGGTCAATGGTATTTTAGGCCGTGGTAAATACGTGGTGGCAGAGATTACCATTCCTCGTGCCCTGTGCGAGCGTCGCTTGCTTACAACTCCCGAAAAGGTGGTAGATCTAAATATTAAGAAGAACCTCATTGGTACCTTGATGGCGGGTGGCTTGCGCAGTGCTAATGCCCATTATGCCAATATGTTGTTGGGTTTCTATTTAGCTACCGGTCAGGATGCTGCCAATATCATCGAAGGGTCACAAGGGGTTACCCATGCAGAAGTGCGTGATGGCGATTTGTATTTCTCCTGTACCTTGCCCAATCTGATTATGGGCACCGTAGGCAATGGCAAAGGTTTGGATTTTGTGACCGATAATCTAGCTAGGCTTGGTTGTGCCCAACAAGATGGTGAGCCCGGTGACAATTCCCGTCGTTTGGCGCAGATATGTGCAGCCACCGTCCTGTGCGGTGAATTATCCTTGTTGGCGGCCCAGACTAATCCAGGTGAGTTGATGGAAGCTCACGTCAAGCTGGAGCGAAAGGCAAAATGAGTGACCTTACCAACGCCCGCAAGCGCGAGCATATAGAGGTGATTAATCGCGATCCTCAGGTGGATCGCCAGGCGCACTTTTTTGATGCTATTCAACTGCAGCACCGTGCCTTACCAGAGATTAATTTGGCCGATGTTGATCCCAGCGTGGAAATCATGGGTAAGCGTCTGAGCTTTCCCATGCTGATTTCATCCATGACCGGTGGCGATGATGCCCTGGTAAGGCAGGTGAATCGCAATTTGGCTGAGGCGGCGCAGATTACGGGTGTGGCTATGGGCTTAGGCTCGCAAAGGGTAATGCTTGAAGATGAGCAGGCTGCGCAAAGTTTTAAATTACGTGATGTGGCGCCCGATGTCCTTTTATTTGGCAACCTTGGTGCTGTGCAGTTGAACAATGGCGTCACCGCTGAGCAGGTGCAATCAGCTTTGCAGCAGGTGCAGGCCGATGCTCTGTTTTTACACTTGAATCCCTTGCAGGAGGCCGTGCAGCCAGAAGGTGACACTAACTTTGCTGGACTTGCTGCACGTATTGGTGATTTGCAACAAGCCTTGTCGGTGCC
>JAERSU010000150.1 GCA_016845445.1 Oceanospirillaceae bacterium
CCCCCTTGATCACCTCATACTGAAAACCACGGGAAGCCTAGATCTGTTGCATCAATTAGCCCAGGACGCCTACAATGACGTTGCGACCGCAGAACACAAGTCCATTGTCGATCGCTTAATCTAGTAGGCTATTGCTAGGCAGCAGGGACAACAAAGCGATCTGCAATTTCTAGTTGCTGTTTAGTCCGCCTTGGTCGACAATGGCAACAAACCCGCCAGCGATACTATTTATGCAACGACTTGGTTTTCAAGCCTATGCCCTACTGCTATTGCAAGGGGCAATCTGGGGCTCATCTTTCCAATCTATTAAACTCGCCCTTGCCGACTTTGGCCCCATGACCATTGCCGCAGGACGCCTGTTGTTAGCAAGCCTAGTATTATTGGCAGCCCTCTACTTACAAGGTCAACGCTTGCCCAGACAGTTTAGAGACCTTGGCTTCTTATGGTTAATAGCCATCTTTAATTGCGTACTGCCCTTCTACCTTATTCCATGGGGGGAGCAAAGTGTTGATTCTGGTCGTGCAGCTATCTTTATGGCCACAGGGCCCTTGATTGCCTTGCTTGTTGGTCACTTCAGTACGGCAAACGAACGTCTAAATAGCCACAAAGCCATGGGCTTTACCATGGGGTTTGTCGGCGTTGTGCTACTCATCGGTTGGCAACAAATGGGCAGTGGCATTGGCCAGATAATGCCGCAAATGGCATTAATATTAGCCGCCACCTCCTATGTGGTCTCCGGTGCCTTGGTTACACGGGTCAATCACATTCGTAGTATGCCCCTAGCCACCATGGTGATGGTATTTGGCTGCCTGATGACCATGCCTGCAGCACTCATCATAGAATCACCGATCACAGCCTTACAAGGTGGCCGAGCAGGCAGCATACTGGCCCTTATGTATCTAGGTATAATCCCCACTGGCTTAGCATTCTTATTACGGTTTGCCATTATTAAGCGCTATGGTTTTACCTTCATGGCACAGGTGGGTTATCTCGTGCCTTTGTTTAGCGTCTTGTTTGGTGCCATGCTGCTTGATGAGGCCATTACGGCAACCATGCTGCTAGGCTTGGCCTTGATCCTTGGAGGCATTTTTCTTAGTGGTAGAGCAAAACAAAAAAACCAGGCATAAAGCCTGGTTTTTTAAGCTAATAAGCTAGCTGGTGGTTTAACTCGCCATTAAATTGGGCAACCACAATACCAGCCCTGGCAACAATACCAGAATAGCTAATCGTACGATATCGACAATCCAAAATGGGGTTACACCGCGGAAGATGGTCTTCAGTTTGACATCAGACAACATGCTCTTCAAAACAAACACGTTTAAACCCACAGGTGGCGTGATGAGGCTTATTTCGGTAATCACCACAACAATTATACCAAACCAAATCAAGGCCATTTCAGGGTCCATCAACGACTCAGAATACTCGCCAAGATCTAGTCCCATAACCAAGGGGTAGAACACAGGTACCGTCAGCATGATCATAGACAAGCTTTCCAATACCGTACCCAACATCACATAGACCAGCATAATCAGCAAGATCACCACGATGGCAGACAGATCAAAGGACACAACCCACTCGCTCAACAGATCTGGCAAGCCAGCAATATTAATGTAGTTGGAGAAAATCTCTGCACCAATCAGGATGACAAAGATCATACCTGTGGTACGGGCACTTTCTACTAGGGTTTCGTACAGTGAGCTCCAAGTAAGGCGGCGACGGAACAAGGCAATAAAGAAAGCCCCTGAGGCACCAATACCGGCTGCTTCAGTTGGCGTAAAGATACCGCCATAGATACCACCGATTACCAAACCAAACAGACCCAATACGCCGCTTACGCCCCATAGGGACTGTAGACGGCCTGGCCAATCTACTTTTTCACCACGCGGGCCGATTTCTGGCTTAAGGGTTACACTCACCAACACAGCAACCAGATACAATAATACGCCCATAAAACCAGGCAGGATGCCGGCAATAAACAGCAGGCCAATATCACTTTCGGTCATGATGCCGTAGATAATAAGGATGACACTGGGAGGAATCAAAATACCCAGCGTACCACCAGCAGCAATGGAACCTGTGGCTAGCGCATCATCATAACCATAACGACGCATAGGCGGCAGAGCCACCTTGGACATGGTTGCAGCAGTAGCAAGGCTTGAGCCACACACGGCACTAAAACCACCACAGGCCACGACAGTTGCCATAGCCAGGCCACCACGACGGTGTCCCAAGAAGGCATTGGCCGCGGCATAAAGCTCATCTGATAAGCCAGCGCGGGTAACAAAATTACCCATCAAAATAAATAAAGGTACCACCGACAGACCGTAATTCATGCCCGTTTCGTAGGTGATAATACTTGCCATGGCTAGGGAGCCGTCAAAGCTGGTCATCAAACCAAAACCAACAAAGCCAACCAAGCCCATAGCAAAAGCAATCGGCATACGCACCACGATTACCAAAGTAAGCATGGCCGCAAATGCAATTAAGGATTCATTCATAGTTCTAGTCTTCGGTCATCGCCAAAACGGTGAATAGTGTATTGCCAAGCCAAAGCTAGGCTAACCAGTGACGCTAACGCTAAGGCAGCACTGATAACGAAAAACACTGGCGGCATGGGAATCTGCAACATGGCAGACGTATCGCCATACTTGATGGCATCAAAGGCCTTGTGCCAGACTGATACACTCAAAGCACCCATGACGAGGCTCATCACTAAGGCAATCACAATATCGCGCACCTTAGCAATTGCACGGGGCACAATGCCATCGATCAGGTCGACTGCAATATGCTCGTCATTGGCACTAGCCAGTGGAATGCCAGCAAAAATCAACACCACCAACATCAGTTCGGTGATCTCGTAGGCGCCCATGATAGGAGAGTTAAACAGATAACGACCAAACACGTCTAACAGAGTCAGTATCATCATGCAAAAGAGCAATACTGCCGTTGTTAGACCAAGGATACGCTTTAGCTTATCCTGAATTTTGGCCCCTAAAGAAGAGCCGGCGCTTAAGCGCCGGCTATTGGTTACATCGTTAGACATAATATCTCAGATCTTACTAGGATCTTACTTGGACTCTGCCGCAATTTCAGTACGCAGGTCGTATAGAGCAGCCTTGCCGTCTACACCCATTTCGTTGGCAGTAGCAATCCAGTTAGCTTCAACGTGCTTGGTGGTATCACGTACTTCTTGAATCAACGCAGCAGAGGCCTTCACAACCTTGGTACCAGCCGCTTCAACAGCAGCTTGGCCTGCCTTATCAGCAGCATCCCAACCTTGACCAGCGATGCGGGCAAAGTTCTCACCAGATGCGCGCTCGATAGCAGCCTGGTTTTCAGCAGATAGACCTTCGAACTTAGCTGGGTTCATAACCAGGAAGAAAGACGTGTTGTATAAACCGCCAGGCAAGGTAGTCGCTTGGTTAACTAGCTTGGACAGTTTGAAAGACTTGATGGATTCAAATGGCAATAGAGTACCGTCAGCTACGCCGCTGGATAGCATTTCGTAGTTCTTGGTAGCAGAAGCCATGATTGGCGTGAAGCCCAAGGCCTTAGACACGTCAGCAACAACACCACCACCGATACGCATCTTCAGGCCAGCCATGTCGGCGACGCTGTTGATTTCACGTACGTTGTTGTGGATAACACCAGGACCGTGAGTCATCAGGCCTAGAAGCTTGGCACCTTCGTGCTCGTTGGCTTGCTCGAAGTGCTTCTTGTATACGCGCCAGTAAGCCACAGAGGTCGCTTCAGCACTATCACCCAAGAATGGCAGTTCAGCCACAGATGTCAGCTTAAAGCGACCTGGCTGGTAGCCGTGTACACCGTAAGTCACATCGGCAACACCATCTTTAGCGAGGTCAAAGTGAGCTGGTGGCGCACCCAGTGCCTTAGGTAGGATACGAATCTTCAGGTTTCCGTTACTTTCTTCTTCAACGGCCTTGATC
>JAERSU010000151.1 GCA_016845445.1 Oceanospirillaceae bacterium
TCTTTATACTGATTACGCAGGGCCATAACGGGCGCCATATTGACTTCATTGTAGGTGGTCAACATGGCCGTTTCGTTAGTGGCAGACACCAAACGCTTGGCAATGGTAGAGCGCAAACGCGTCATAGGTACACGGCGCTCAGGGCGCTCGCCAGGGGCTACTTCAACGGTTGGTGCAGCGGGCGCTGCAGCAGCTGGGGCAGCGGCAGGCGCGTTCTTAACGTGATTTAGCACGTCTTCTTTCAGGATTCGACCACCTTTGCCAGTGCCCGTTACCTGACTAGCTTCTAGATTGTGCTCATCAAGTAGCTTGCGTACGGCTGGACCGGAAACATCACCAGCGTCAGCGGCAGGAGCAGCTTCTGTAGTAGGTGCTGCAGGGGCAGCGGCAGGCGCAGCGGCTGACGCTTCACCAGCGTTGAAGGTAGCAATAACTTCATCACTAAGTACAGTGTCACCTTCGCCCTTAACGATCTCAGCAATGACACCGTCTGCAGGGGCAACCACTTCCATGACCACCTTGTCAGTTTCAATATCTACAATCAGTTCGTCACGGGAACAGGCTTCGCCAGGCTGCTTGTGCCAAGTGGCTACGGTGCCATCAGCTACGGATTCAGGAAAGGATGGTGCTTTAATTTCAATGGACATAACTTTCTCTTTTTAAGTTATCTATAACTTATTCCAAAACTTACTCTAAACCCAGGGCATCGGCCACTAGGTTGCGTTGTTCTTCAAGGTGTACGGACATATAACCGGAAGCCGGTGCAGCCGAAGCTGGACGTGATGCACAGCTCAAATTCAGGGCAGTATTGTGCTGATGAATCACGTTGCGCATATGATGTTGGCTACAGTACCAGGCACCCTGGTTTAGAGGCTCTTCCTGACACCAAACGATGCTTTCCAGATTTTCATAATCCGCTAAGACTTTGGCCATATCGTCTTCCGGGAAAGGGTACAGTTGTTCGATACGAACGATAGCCACGTCGTTCTTTTCAGCTTCGGTCTGCTTTTCCAGCAGATCATAGTAAACCTTACCACTGCACAGTACCAGACGCTTAATGCTGCTCTTGTCTTGGACCTTGACATCGTCAATAACCGTCTGAAATTGACCGTTGGTCAGTTCGCTGACATCGGATACTGCCATCTTATGACGTAACAGGCTCTTTGGTGACATCACCACCAGCGGTTTGCGCATGGGGCGAATCACCTGCCGGCGAAGCATGTGGAACACCTGTGCCGGCGTAGAAGGTACACATACCTGAATGTTGTGCTCGGCACACAACTGCAAGTAGCGTTCTAGGCGTGCAGAGGAGTGTTCTGGGCCCTGGCCTTCATAGCCGTGCGGCAACAACATAGTTAGGCCACACATGCGCCCCCACTTGTGCTCACCACTGGTTATAAACTGGTCAATTACCACCTGTGCGCCGTTGGCAAAGTCACCAAACTGGGCTTCCCAAATCACCAACCCCTTGGGGGCCGTCGAAGCATAACCAAATTCAAATGCAAGGACCGCTTCTTCGGACAAATAGGAATCAAAAATGGTAAATTCAGGTTGCTCTGCAGACAGGTTTTTTAATGGTACATAGGCACCCGTGCCCTTCTGGTCATGCAATACCGCATGCCGGTGAGAGAAGGTACCACGACCAACGTCCTGGCCGGTAATACGGATAGGATACCCTTCTTCTAACAAGGTCGCGTAGGCCATGGTTTCGGCAAAACCCCAGTTACACTGGGCAGCACCAGTCGCCATGAGCTTACGGTCGTCAATAATTTTCTTCACCTGACGTTGTACCACATGCCCTTCTGGCACTTGCGCTAATCGTTGACCTAGATCTTTGATCTTAGCGGCGTCCACTCTTGTGTCGCCAGCCGTAGTCCAGTGGTGGTTCAGGTAAGGTTTCCAATCTACAAAGCTGGTTGCATCTGGCTCAGAAACCAAGGACTTGGCAACGTGACGTCCATTGTCCAGCGCATCACGATAATCGTTTTGATAGGCTTTGAAGTCTGCAGCAGACAAGATACCAGCTTGCGCTAAGCGGTCGGCATACAGCGTTGGTACTGTCTTTTGTACCTTCACGGCTTGATACATCAGTGGTTGGGTACCAGAAGGCTCATCGGCTTCGTTGTGACCGCGACGACGGTAACATACCAGATCGATAACCACGTCACGCTTGTATTCGTTGCGGTAATCCAAGGCCACTTCTGTCACAAAGGCCACGGCATCTGGATCGTCACCGTTAACGTGCAGGATCGGCGCATCGATGAACTTGGCAACGTCAGTACAGTATTCTGTAGAACGGGCGTCATCTTTATGGCTGGTGGTAAAACCAACTTGGTTATTCACCACTATGTGAATCGTACCACCGGTTTTATAGGCACGGGTCTGGGACATCTGGAAGGTTTCCATTACCACACCCTGCCCCGCAAATGCCGCATCACCATGGATAGCGACGGGCAGCACCGATTGGCCGGTAGCATCACCACGACGGTCTTGACGCGCACGTACAGAACCTTCCACCACGGGATTAGCAATCTCCAAATGCGAAGGGTTAAATGCCAGAGCCATATGCACTTCGCCACCAGGGGTATGAACGTTGGTGGAGAAACCCTGGTGATACTTCACATCACCAGAGGTATTGAGTGGGCGCTTGCCTTCAAATTCTTCAAACAAGTCAGAGGGGTTTTTACCAAAAATATTGACCAATACGTTTAACCGACCACGGTGGGCCATACCGATTACAATTTCTTTAGTATTCTGATCACCTGCACGTTGAATCATGGTATCCAACATGGGAATCAGAGATTCACCGCCCTCCAGACCAAAACGTTTGGCACCGGCAAAACGTGAGCCCAGGTACTTTTCCAATCCTTCCGCTGCTACGAGGCGCTCAAGGATATGCTTGCGCTTCTCGGCAGAATGTTGTGGATGACTGCGTACGGATTCCAGGCGTTGACGGAGCCACATTTTTTGATCGGTAGCAACAATGTGGTTGTATTCTACGGCGACGGTAGAGCAATAGGTTTCTTCCAGTGCAGCGATGATCTCGCGCAGAGGCATTTCTTCTTTACCCAAGAAGGAAGCACCCACCTGAAACACGGTATCCAGATCGGCATTGGATAGCTCATGGAAGGCTAAATCCAAGGCCGGTACAGGTGGCTTTTTCTTGTGCGCCAACTTCAGCGGATCCAAGTCGGCAACCTGATGACCGTGGAGACGGTAAGCGTTAATCAAGCGCATTACGCGGACTTGCTTACGTTCGTGGTCACTGCTAACGGATTTGGTAGGTAGAGGAGAAGATTTGCGCTGATTCTTGCCTAACAGCAAGAAGTGTTCGCGAATGGGAGCTAGAGGGATATCACCGGCTATGGCCTCTGGAACTCGAGGCAACTTATCGAATTCTTGACGCCAATTTTCAGGGACGGCGTTGGGATCGATAAGGTAAGTTTCGTAAAGCTGCTCAATATAAGCAAAATTACCGCCGGAGAAGTGCGACTCTCTAAGTTGCAGCTCCATTGAACTATCGGACATTCGGCTATTCCAGACTAGTTAAATTAACAATTTACCCATCACAAAACTGACTTAATTAATCAGCCTGATCAAGGAATCCTATCAAGCATTTCGCATATAACCCAAATGGCATTGCTTATGCATTTTTGTTATTAAAACATGTGTAGTTATTATACCCATATGCGACATGACTTACTAGTCGGAAAAGCCTTTGTCTACTAAGGTATTAGTCGATTTTTTTAAGCTTTATTAAGGCTTTCTTAAGCGTTTGGAATACTTGATTCAAATTACTGCTTATTATTCGTTTACGACACCAAAATGAGGCGCAATAATGGTGTCTGACCTCAGGTCTGACCCCATCACCCACAAAAAAGCCCCGCAGTTAACGAGGCTTTTATTAGTCCAAATTATTAGGTACCGCGGCTCAACAACATGTTGCGGATATGACCAATGGCCTTGGTGGGATTTAATCCCTTAGGGCATACAGCCACACAGTTCATGATACCGTGACAACGGAACACACTAAACGGATCATCCAGCTCTGCCAAACGCTCTTCTGTCGCCGTATCACGGCTATCAGCCAAGAAGCGATAAGCCTGCAGCAAGCCAGAAGGACCAACAAACTTGTCAGGATTCCACCAGAAGGAAGGACAAGAAGTTGAACAACAGGCACACAGAATACACTCATACAAGCCATCAAGCTTTTCTCGTTCTTCGGGCGACTGTAAACGCTCAATGGCCGGTGCTGGATTGTCGTTTTGCAGGAATGGCTTGATACGTTCGTAGTTCTGATAGAACTGATCCATATCAATAACCAGGTCACGAATAACAGGCAAAGCTGGCAACGGACGCAAGATCAGCTTATTGTTTTCCACACACTCAGACAGCGGTGTGATACAGGCAAGACCGTTTACGCCATTAATATTCATACCATCAGAACCACACACACCCTCACGGCATGAGCGACGGAAAGCGAGCGTACTGTCCTGCTCTTTCAAAAGATGCAATACGTCCAATACCATCAGGTCTTTACCACCAGTATCGATCTGGAAGTCCTGCATGTATGGCTTTTGGTCCTGTTCAGGATGATAGCGATATACACTAACAGTTAACATGTGGAACTCCTTAATAAGTACGTACTTTTGGTGGGAAGGCATCAACGGTAGCAGGCTTAAAGTTTACAGCACGCTTACCGATGCTCTGATCAGCTGGGAAGTACACAGAGTGCTTCAACCAGTTCTCATCATCACGCTCAGTGTAGTCGTTACGGGCGTGAGCACCACGACTTTCCTTGCGCTCTTCTGCTGCAACAGCAGTCGCAAAGGCCACTTCAAATAGGTTTTGCAGTTCCAGCGCTTCAATACGGTCTGTGTTGAAAGCACCACTCTTATCTTGCAGATGCAGGTTGTCAATCTTGCTACGCAGTTCACGTAACAATTCCAGACCCTTCTGCATGCTCTCGCCTTCACGGAATACACCGAAGTACAATTGCATGATCTTCTGCAGCTCGGCACGCGTTTCTGGCACGCTTTCGCCGTTCTCAGAGTTGTTCAGCTTGTTTAGACGTGCCATGGCGGCATCTAGGTTAGCCAGAGAAGCAGGCTTAGTTTCATAACCTTCACGCATGGACTTCTCAATCTGCAGGCCACAAGCACGACCAAACACAACAAGGTCAAGCAAGGAGTTACCACCAAGACGGTTGGCACCGTGTACAGATACACAGGCAACCTCACCACAGGCATACAGGCCTTCAACCACAACGTCTTCAGTTTCAGACTGTGGGAACAATACCTGGCCGCCAATATTGGTTGGCATACCACCCATCATATAGTGACAAGTTGGCACTACTGGGATTGGCACCTTCACAGGGTCAGCGTGAGCAAAGGTACGAGACAGCTCACAGATACCTGGCAGACGGCTTTCCAGCACTTCTTCACCCAGGTGATCCAGCTTTAGGAAAACGTGATCGCCGTTTTCACCACAGCCACGACCTTCCAAAATTTCCATAACCATGGAACGGGCAACGACGTCACGACCCGCCAAATCTTTGGCGTTAGGTGCGTAGCGCTCCATAAAGCGCTCGCCGTCTTTGTTGATCAGGTAACCACCTTCACCACGACAACCTTCTGTAACCAGTACACCCGCACCAGCGATGCCGGTTGGGTGGAACTGCCACATTTCCATGTCTTGCGCAGGCAGACCCATACGCAAGGCCATACCAACACCGTCACCAGTGTTGATGTGAGCGTTAGTAGTAGACTGATAGATACGACCCGCACCACCAGTAGCCAATACGGTAGCCTTAGCTTCAACGTATACAGTTTCACCGGTTTCCATGCAGATAGCGATAACGCCCACTACGGCGCCATCATCGTTTTGCACTAGGTCCACGGCGTACCATTCGTTTAAGAAGGTCGTACCGCCTTTCAGGTTGCCTTGATACAAGGCGTGCAAAAGAGCGTGACCTGTACGGTCAGCGGCAGCACAGGTACGCGCAGCCTGACCACCCTCACCGAAGTTCTTGGATTGACCGCCGAAAGGACGCTGGTAAATACGGCCGTTTTCAAAACGGGAGAATGGTAGACCCATGTGATCAAGCTCAAATACGGCTTGCGGACCTACGGAACACATGTACTCGATGGCGTCCTGGTCACCGATGTAGTCGGAACCTTTAACGGTGTCGTACATGTGCCAACGCCAATCGTCATTTGGGTCATGGCTAGCAATGGCACAAGTAATACCACCTTGAGCAGACACCGTATGAGAACGGGTTGGGAATACTTTAGTAATACAGGCGGTCTTAAGACCAGACTCTGTCAATTGCAGTGCCGCACGCATACCGGCACCACCACCACCAATTACGATGGCTTCATATGTCATTTTACGCAGTGTGTTAGACATGGTTTATAGACCCCACAGCAGCTGAATACCCCAAACGGTATAGGCAAACATAAGGCCGCCAGTAACCACTTGGAAAGCAAAACGATAAGCCAGAGGCTTTAGATAGTCAGTGGACACAGACCACAGACCAATCCAACAGTGAGCCCCCAAAGAAAGCAACGCCATCAGACTGAAAATACGCATAGCAGTGTTTTCAAACAAACCACTCCATTGCTCATAGGTCAGCCCAGGAGTATCCAAGAAGTAAAACACCATGAATACAAAGTAAGCGGCCAACACCACTGCACTTATTCGCTGAATCAGCCAGTCGTATAAACCGCTACGACCAAAGCTTGTAACTGTCTTTACCATACCCAAACTCCTGCCAGCAGTGCAGCCACGGCAGTGGCGCCAAGTACAAATTTCGCTGCCTGATTGGCAGACTCCAATTCTTCGCCACGACCCATGTCTTGAAACAGGTGCTTAACACCAGCAAACAAGTGGTAGGACAAAGATACCAACATGCCCCAGGCAATCAACTTCGCGAAGAAGTTGTCGCTCATTATGGCTTTAGCAGAGGCAAAGCCTTCTGCGCCATCCAAGGACAGATCGAATAGACAAAACATAAATATAAGACCAACAAACAATGCCACGCCAGTGATACGATGCATGATCGATACCATAGCTGGTAGTGGGTGCTTGAAAGTCCGCAGGTCCAGGTTTACAGGTCTGTTTTTGCTCACGGTTACCTTCTCTTTGTAATATAAATGGCTCAAGTGATTGCCATTCCAGCGCTGAATAACGCCCCATGACAACGGGCACATTTTATTGCCAGTTCGACCTTTTCTTAGCTGAAAACGTCAAACTGCGCGCAAGTATAGAGTTTTAACCCCTATTTGACAACGCAACCAAGGTAGCAATAGACCGAATTACAGAAATTTGTAAAAAAAATAACCATAAAGCAAACCCCTGTCATTTTTGTAAAATGTTTACAAAACCAGCAATTAATAAGGTTTCGTCATAAGAAAAGTTTAATTCACTGATTGACGATATAAATCATGGTAATATTAGGTATTAGGCTACGGAATCATACATCCACGCAGTTTAGGGTAGAATGTCCGTCACATATGGGATTGACCGATTTTGTAGTGAAATTTCAAACCACTCGTACTACTTTTGTACGCATTGACAATCCCGCCCCAGCCCCTAATATGGGGCGCGTCCCGACCAAAGCTGGCCAGTCAACAAGAGCCAGCTCCGACTATAGCAACTATCAAGGAGCCAATTGATGTCCGATAGAAAAGCCACCCTACACGTAGAAGGCATGGATCCCATTGAACTGCCCATCTACTCCGGAACCACTGGCCCAGATGTAATCGACGTTCGCACCTTAGTAAGCCAGGGTTTGTTCACCTATGACCCAGGCTTTGTATCCACCGCCTCCTGCGAATCCAAGATCACTTACATTGATGGTGACAAGGGTGTTTTGCTACACCGCGGTTACCCAATTGAGCAACTGGCCGACGAATCTTCTTACCTCGAAACCTGTTACCTGCTGATCTACGGAGAGCTACCTACGGCCGAGCAACTAGCTGAATTTGAAGCTAGTGTCACCATGAAGACCATGGTTCACGAGCAGCTAGTCAATCTTTTCCGCGGTTTCCGTCGTGATGCACACCCTATGGCCATCATGTGTGGTGCCGTTGGCTCCTTGTCGGCTTTCTACCATGACACCATGGACATTGCCGACGAAGCCCACCGCGAAGAATCTGCCCTACGCCTGATCGGCAAGATGCCTACCTTGGCAGCCATGTCTTACAAGTACTCTGTTGGCCAGCCATTCATGTACCCACGTAATGACCTAACCTACAGCGAAAACTTCTTGCACATGATGTTCGGTACACCATGTGAAGAAAGCCAGATCGACCCAGTATTGGCCAAGGCCATGGACAAGATCTTCATGTTGCACGCTGACCATGAGCAGAATGCTTCTACTTCTACTGTACGATTGGCTGGCTCCTCCGGTGCCAACCCATTTGCTTGTATCGCTTCTGGTATTGCAGCCCTTTGGGGTCCTGCACACGGCGGTGCAAACGAAGCAGTATTGGACATGCTGGAAGAAATCGGCGATGTATCCAACATCGATAAGTTTGTCGCCAAAGCCAAGGACAAGAACGACCCCTTCCGCCTCATGGGCTTCGGTCACCGCGTCTACAAGAACTTCGACCCACGCGCTAAGGTAATGCGTAAGACCTGCGACGAAGTTTTAGACCTGCTAGGAATCGAAGACGATCCACTTCTACAGATCGCCAAGCGTCTGGAACAGATTGCCTTGGAAGATGAATACTTCATTCAGCGCAAGCTGTACCCGAACGTTGACTTCTATTCCGGTATTATCCTTAAGGCCATCGGTATCCCTACTTCTATGTTTACCGTTATCTTCGCCATGGCCCGTACCGTTGGTTGGATTGCCCACTGGCACGAAATGCACAGTGGCCCATACCGCATCGGTCGCCCTCGTCAGTTGTACACTGGTGAGACCGCTCGCGATTATCCCAAGAAGTAAATTCCTGCTTTTAGGTTGGCCTTTAGGCCAAGCAAAAAACCACCTTCGGGTGGTTTTTTTGTGCTCGCACAAAATTGGCACGCCCTTTGCTCTACATATAGCGAATCCCAAAAGTAGTGCACTTTTGGCTATTTTTACTGAGTGATGTGCACCAAAACATCCCTCAGCCACTTACATAAGCACCATAATGGTGCATATTTATAATTAGGGAGTAGATCGTGGACTCAATCAGCAGTGCAGTTGCTATATTGGTACAAAGTTCCAATACCTTATTCATTCTTATCGGTGCCATCATGGTACTTGCCATGCATGCCGGCTTTGCCTTCTTGGAAGTCGGTACCGTACGCCATAAAAACCAGGTCAACGCTCTGGTGAAGATCATGAGTGACTTCGCAGTCTCCTGCCTGGTTTACTTCTTTATTGGCTACTATGTCGCCTATGGCGACACCTTCTTTGCCAGTGCCGCTGATCTGAGTGCCGACAATGGCTATGCCCTGGTGAAGTTCTTCTTCTTAATGACCTTTGCTGCGGCCATCCCTGCCATTATTTCTGGCGGTATTGCCGAACGCGCCCGCTTTTGGCCTTTTCTGGTGGCTGCTGGCCTTTGTGTGGGCTTCATTTACCCACTGTTTGAAGGCATGGCCTGGAACGGTAACTTTGGTTTCCAAGACTGGCTAACCGCCACCTTTGGTGCACCGTTTAACGACTTCGCTGGCTCTATCGTGGTGCATGGTGTGGGTGGTTGGATAGCGCTTGTTGCAGTGCTACTGCTTGGCAATCGTAATGGTCGCTATAAGAATGGTCGCGTAGTCGCCATGGCGCCCTCCAACATTCCATTCCTTGCCCTTGGTGCATGGATCCTAACCATTGGCTGGTTTGGCTTTAACGTCATGTCCGCTCAAACTCTGGACGGCATCTCTGGCCTGGTAGCAGTCAATACGCTGATGGCCATGGTAGGTGGTACCATTGCCGCCTTGGTAGTTGGTAAGAATGACCCGGGTTTCTTACATAATGGTCCACTGGCTGGTCTAGTAGCCGTATGCGCCGGTTCTAACCTAATGCACCCAATTGGTGCCTTGGTTGTGGGTGCCGTTGCCGGTGCATTATTTGTATTTACCTTTATTTTGGTGCAAAACCGCTGGAAAATTGACGATGTACTAGGTGTTTGGCCACTGCACGGCCTGTGTGGCGCCTGGGGTGGTATTGCTGCGGGTATCTTCGGACTGGAAGCCCTAGGCGGCCTAGGTGGCGTGACCTTTATGAGCCAGCTGGTTGGTTCTATCGTTGGTATCGCTATTGCTGTTATCGGCGCCTTCATTGCCTATGGCCTAGTGAAGCAACTGATTGGCCTACGCCTAACTGAAGAAGAAGAATTCAACGGTGCTGACTTGTCTATCCACAAGATCGGTGCAACGTCCATGGATTAAACAGTCCGCCATTAAAAAGGGCAGCTATTTAGCTGCCCTTTTTTTGTGCTTTATTTTGGGGTCTGACCTCTGGTCTGACCCCGGCCGAAGGCCGATTTTTACTGCTCTGCAACTTCCCAAATGGCGCTTCGCGCAGGGTCAGACCGTAGGTCAGACCCTTGGCTTAATCTCAAAACAATAGTGAATCTTTTTGTTGCGGGCAAAATCTCGATCTAGGGTCTTGCTGGTAATATCCTGCACATCATTAAACTGCCACACCTTGTCATCTAATTCGAACTTGCGGTAATTGGTAGAAAAGATCAAGGTACCACCTGGTGCTAACAATCCCATGGCCTGCTTAATCATCCACACATGATCACGCTGCACATCCATGATGCCCAGCATGCGCTTAGAATTTGAAAAAGTTGGCGGGTCTAGGAAGATCAAATCATATTGCCCCTTATGGTGGCGTAAGAACTCCATGCAATCGGCCTGTTCTAGCTTATGTAGCCATTCACTATAGCCGTTTAAGGCAAAGTTTTTGCGCGCCCAGCTTTGATAGGTAGCCGACATATCCACGCTAAGTGAGTTTTTCGCTCCGCCGTTGATGGCGTGCACCGTGGCACTGGCGGTATAGCAGAACAGGTTTAGAAAACGTTTGCCTTGGGCTAACTTCTGAATACGCATGCGCACAGGACGATGATCGAGGAACAAGCCCGTATCCAAGTAATCAGTGAGGTTCACCAATAGGCGGCAACCACCTTCTCGTACTTCAAAAAACTCACCCTTCTGGTCATGAGTTTCATACTGTTTTTTGCCAGACTGCTGCTTACGCTGTTTTAACACCGTGCGCTGAGCAGGAATTCCAGTTGCTTGGGGCAAGGCTAACATCACCTCTTGCAAGCGTTTAGCAGCTCGTTCTGGATCCACCTTAGCGGGGGGCGCGTACTCCTGCACATGCAGCCAATCATCGTATACATCCACTGCCACGGCATATTCAGGCATATCCGCATCATTGAGGCGGTAACAGCTAATTTTTTGTTGTTTTAACCAACCCTTTAGCTGCTTAGTATTCTTCTTAATGCGATTAGCAAACATCTGGGCACCTTCGCTCAGTTCAGCCAAAGGGATCTCACCACTTGCTTGACGGCGGTCATGGAACTGATTATTGGCGCTGATATCAAACAGTAGTAACTGGCTCTTTATGGCACCATTAAAGAAGCTATATTGCTTGTGGGAACGTAAACCAACGGCCTTGCCCAGTTCTGGGTTGCCAGTAAACACGGCCAACTGCCAGCCTTGGAACAACTGGCTAACCTTCTCACCTAGGTGCTGATACAAATACTGAATGTCTGCCACTTCACTTAAGCGGGCCCCATAGGGCGGATTGGTGATCATCAAGCCTGGCTCAATGTCAGACTTATGGGTTAACGGCTTTAATTCCTGCAACTCACGATGACTAACACGAATGAATTTTTCCAAGCCCGACTGTTTAAGGTTATCGCGGCACATGCTAATAGCCTTAGGCATGGCGTCATAACCATGAATCTCACCTTTAAAGGCTGCCTCACCCTTTTCCCGGCGTGCTTCGGCCTCATCCCATATACCTTGCCAAAGTTCCCTATCGTGCTGTACCCAAGTCTGTAAACCAAAACGCCAGCGTAATAGGCCAGGTGCTGTGTCCGTCGCCATGAGGGCGGCTTCAATCAAAAAGGTGCCTGAACCACACATAGGATCGATCAAAGGCTTGTTGTTGGCGGCTATAGCCGACCAGCCAGCACGTACCAATAAGGCGGCTGCTAGGTTTTCTTTGAGCGGAGCAACGCCGCCGTCCTGCCGGTAGCCACGCTTATGTAAGCTATCACCGGAAAGATCGATACTAATCCGCGCCCTGCCCTTGTTAACAAACACATTGATGCGCATGTCAGGGTCTTGTTTGGCGATACTTGGACGTTCCAGTCCCTGCTGACGAAACTGGTCAACCACGGCATCTTTTACCTTTAACGCACCAAAGTGGGTATTATCAATACCCCGCATGCGACCGGCATAATCTACCACAAAGGTTTGGCTGGCACGCATATGCTGCTGCCAATCCACCGCCATCACCGCCTTATAGAGCTCTTCGGCAGAAGCCACATTGGCCTCTTCCACTAGCAATAGAATGCGATTAGCTACACGGCTCCACAAGCAAGCCTTGTAGCCCACCTCCAACTCACCAGAAAAGAACACACCACCGGGCGCCAGCTTGGTATCGGTAGCCCCTAAAGCACTGAGTTCATCGGCCAAAATAGGCTCAATAGCTTTTGGACAGGTGGCAAAATAGGCATAGGTCATGGGGCATACCAAGATTAGGTGGGGGCGAATGTAATAAAGGCGGCATTATACACGAATGCTACGGTAAAGCATTGCACTAAGGCCCAGTGATGCCCCTAGCTAATTAGACGTAGTGGGTATTGGTACGGCGACTAAAAAGCAAATAATTGAGGCAAACCATGGTAACAAACAGACAGGCACCACCAAAATTGTGCGCCACCGCCACCGGCAACGGCAGATACCAATAAACATTTGCCAAGCCCAACAAGAACTGTAAGGCAAACACCGCCAGTATCAAAACTGCAAAAAACTTCAGCCGGGCATCGGGCTGATTGCGCAAACGCCATGCTAGCAGCAACAGGTATCCACCAAGAATCACCGCCCCTAAACGATGTAGGACGTGGATGGCTTTACGGGATTCAGCATCCATTAGGCCCCCAAGGTAATTAGGCCCTAGGGTCTGAGTTAGGTTAAAACCTTGAGCAAAATCCAT
>JAERSU010000152.1 GCA_016845445.1 Oceanospirillaceae bacterium
TGCTATATCCGGACGTTTTTGATGTCATTGTTGTTGGCGGTGGCCATGCCGGTACTGAAGCGGCTTTGGTGAGTGCCCGCATGGGTGCAAAAACCCTATTGCTTACCCACAATATTGACACCCTAGGACAGATGTCCTGCAACCCAGCGATTGGTGGTATTGGTAAAAGTCATCTGGTTAAAGAAATTGATGCTTTAGACGGTTATATGGCCAAGGCCACTGATTTTGCTGGTATTCAATTTAGGGTACTCAATGCCCGTAAAGGCCCAGCTGTGCGCGCTACTCGAGCACAAGCAGATCGCTCCCTTTATCGCGCCGCAGTACGTGCTCAACTTGAAGAACAAGAAAACCTGTTTATTTTCCAACAGGCTGTCGATGACATTCTTATCAAGCAAGATCAAGTAGAAGGTGTGGTAACCAACATGGGCTTAACCTTTAAAGCCCAGCAGATTGTACTAACAGCAGGTACCTTCTTGGCCGGTGTGATTCATATTGGTATGCAAAATCATCAAGGCGGTCGTGCTGGGGATCCTCCGGCTAATACCTTGGCTGCTAAATTACGTGAACGACCATTTCGTATTGAGCGCCTAAAAACCGGCACTCCACCACGATTAGATGCTCGTACAGTTGATTTTTCTGTCATGCAAGAACAACCCGGTGATACACCAACACCGGTAATGTCCTATATGGGCAATATACAGCAGCATCCACAGCAAATTTCCTGTTACATCACCCATACAAATGCACAAACCCACGATTTTATTCGTCAGGGTTTAGATCGGTCGCCCTTGTATGCAGGTGTTATCGAAGGCGTTGGTCCTCGTTACTGCCCGTCTATTGAAGACAAGATTATGCGTTTTGCCGACAAGGATACCCATCAAATCTTTGTCGAACCAGAAGGCCTAAATAGCATTGAATTGTATCCCAATGGTATATCCACCAGTTTGCCTTTTGATGTGCAGTTAAACCTAGTGCGCTCCATTAAGGGTTTTGAACAAGCCCATATTATTCGCCCTGGTTATGCCATTGAGTATGATTATTTTGATCCACAAGATCTGCAACCCACCTTAGAAACCAAATTGGTTAATGGCTTGTTCTTTGCTGGCCAAATTAACGGCACCACAGGTTATGAAGAAGCCGGTGCGCAAGGATTATTAGCAGGGGCAAACGCTGCCTTACGGGCGCAAGAAAAGGATGCCTTTACCTTGACACGTGATCAATCTTATCTGGGTGTGCTGGTGGATGATTTAATCACTAATGGTACTCAAGAACCCTACCGCATGTTTACCAGCCGAGCGGAATACCGCTTATTATTACGGGAAGATAATGCTGATCAACGCTTAACAGAACTGGGGTACAAACTCGGCATGGTTAGTGAAGAACGTTGGCAGTTCTTTAACGATAAGTGTGAGCTTATCGCTCAACAACAGCAGCGTATGACTGACATTAAAGTTACCAAGCACAATGACCTTGGTGCTAAAACAAATGCCTTTTTACAACAGCCTTTGTCTAAAGATTGCAATTTATTGGAGTTGCTAAAGCGGCCAGAAATAACCTATAAGCAGATTCAACAATTGGCGGAACTCCCAGAAATACCGGTGGATTGTGGCGAACAAATTGAAATCGAGGCTAAATACGCCGGTTATATTAGTCGCCAGAAAGAAGATATTGCACGTTTAAAACGTAACGAAAATACCGCTATTCCAGTGGATTTTGATTATACAGATATCCCTGGTTTATCAAATGAAGCGACGGCCAAATTAGAACAGGTCAGGCCAGGTAGCTTAGGCATGGCCAGTCGTATTCAAGGTGTTACTCCAGCAGCCATTTCATTGCTACTGATCTATTTGAAAAAACATCAAATGAAGCAAGTTAAAATGGAAGCATAGCCTTGAGCGAACAGAAGACCATGACGCCATTTAACGCTAAATGTGCCACCTTGTTAAGCCAAGGTAGCCAACAATTGGGCTGGCAATTAACTGCTCGGCAAGAAGAGCTATTGCTTGCCTATACAGAACAATTGATGAAGTGGAATAAAGCCTATAATTTGACCGCCATTCGTGAGCCTGAGCAAATGCTAAAATTGCATATCTTGGATAGTTTGAGTGTCGTTAAATCCCTACTTGATAAACAACCACAACACCTCATTGATGTGGGTACAGGTCCTGGTTTACCAGGCATTGTTTTGGCTATCATGCTGCCACAAATAAACATTGATTTATTGGATACCAATGGCAAAAAAACGCGCTTTTTAACCCACTGTAAGCACTTGTTTAACTTAGATAATGTAACCGTATTAAATAAACGTGTTGAACAGCATCAACCCACTAAACCATATGATCTTGTGATATCTAGAGCTTTTGCTTCAATCAGTGATATGCTAACCGGCTGTGCACAACTCGTTGCTACTGGTGGGGTATTTACGCCCATGAAAGGCCAATACCCAGAACAAGAGTTGGCGCTTATGCCAGATGGTTTTGAGGTCATTGATAGTCTGTCTTTGACGGTGCCTTTTGTGGATGCCGAACGACACCTACTGACAATTAGAAAAATAACTAAATAAATTACAGGACATATGCGTGGCAAAAGTAATCGCCGTTACTAACCAAAAAGGCGGTGTGGGTAAAACCACTACCTGCGTCAATCTGGCTGCCTCCTTAATAGCAACCAGACAACGGGTGTTGTTGATTGATTTAGATCCTCAAGGCAATGCCACCATGGGCAGTGGTGTGGATAAAAATACCTTACGTTATTCAGTATTGGATGTCTTAACAGGTCGTGCTGATATTAATCAGGTTATGCAGGTAAGAACACCTGCTGGCTATGATTTATTGCCCGCTAATGGTGATTTAACGGCAGCAGAAGTAGAACTCATAGACGCACAAAACAAAGAAGCTCGGTTAAAAAACGCCCTAGCTCCCTTATCTAATCGTTATGATTTCGTTATTATCGACTGCCCACCTTCGCTTAATATGTTAACGGTGAATGCGCTGGCCTGTGCCCAGGGAGTTTTAATTCCAATGCAGTGTGAATACTATGCGTTGGAAGGCATTAGTGCCTTGTTAAATACCGTAAAGCTGATTAAAAACAGTATTAATCCTGGCTTGGTAATCGAGGGTATCTTACGTACCATGTATGATCCACGTAATAGTTTAACCAATGACGTGTCCCATCAGCTGATTAATCACTTTGGTCAACTGGTGTATCGCACGGTTATTCCTCGTAATGTGCGTTTAGCAGAAGCCCCTAGTCATGGTTTACCAGCTTTGATGTATGATAAGCACTCACGTGGTGCGGTGGCTTACTTGGCTTTGGCCAGTGAATTTATTCGTAAACAAAAGTAACCCGTTTCAGAAAAAAGGTAGAGGTTGTCATCATGGTTAAAAAACGTGGCTTAAATCGCGGCCTAGAAGCTTTACTGCAAGGTGCAGGAAGTTTGGATGTCGACTTGAACCAGGCAACCACTGAAAATACCGATGAATTACAGTATTTACCTGTTGAGTGGCTGCAACGAGGCGTGTATCAGCCCCGCCGTGATCTTGATCCAGAGGCCTTAGAAGAATTAGCCGCGTCAGTGCGTCAGCATGGCATTATGCAACCCATTGTGGTGCGCTCTGTGGCTGTTAACCGCTATGAAATCATTGCTGGCGAGCGTCGCTGGCGTGCCGCGCAACTAGCAGAACTGGAAAATGTCCCAGCTTTAGTAAAAGAGGTGGATGACGAAGCTGCCATCGCCATGGCATTGATCGAGAACATCCAGCGCGAAGACCTCAATGCCATGGAAGAAGCCGTGGCCTTACAGCGTTTGCAATCTGAATTTGAACTTACTCAACAACAAGTTGCCGATGCGGTAGGCAAATCCCGTAGTGCCATTGCTAACCTACTGCGCCTGTTACAACTTGACGAACCCGTGCGGTTAATGCTTGAGCGTGGTGATCTGGAAATGGGCCATGCCCGCAGTTTGTTAGCTTTATCCACCGAACAACAACAGCAGGCCGCTCGTGAAGTGGTTGCTAAAGGCTTGTCCGTGCGCCAAACGGAAGATCTAGTACGCCGTAGTCAGCAACCTAAAGCAGACCCAGCTAAGGCCAAACAAGATGTCGATGTTTTGCGTCTGCAAGAAGAATTATCGCAAACCATAGGTGCCAAGGTGGCCATTAGTCAGAATGCCAAAGGCAAGGGTAAATTAACCATCAACTACGCCAGTTTGGATGAATTGGATGGCATTTTGCAGCGTCTAGATCCCAACCGAGTGCCGTTTTAATATTAGTCAACCTAGCCTAGTGCGCAATCTTTTGACTATAGCCTGAACCCCTGGATCTGCTCCGCTATGATGGCTTTGTTAATCTAGCCTATTGATAATTAACCCAAATCAGACTAATAGCGCTTCTATACCAAATAATCATTATTTATTAGACCTTAGCTCAATAGCAGCAATATGGCTTGAGATTTGAAGCCAAAATACCTATAATCTGCTGCGCTTCAATGACCCTCGTGTCACTTGCTTTGACTCAAGGATGTAATAGAAGCAACAAATAGTTATCAACTAACCTCAAAAGAGGGCTGACATGGCGTTAAATAAAGCTCCAGTTTGGTTGATAAAGACCCTTAACATCCAAGTGATTGTATTAACCATCATCGGAGTGGGTTTATTTATAACTAGCGCAGTAACCGGGTATTCGGTTTTGTTGGGCGGGGCAATCTATAGTTTGCCTACTTACTGGGCCATGCGACGGGAGTTTAACCGTAGCAATGCCAGTAATGATCCCAAGCGCACCTTGGCACAGATGTACGGCAACGAAATATTGAAGTTTGGCTTCACCATTTTATTGTTCGTAGCAGCGTTTAAGTTAGTCCAGCCCCTCAACAGCCTGGCCTTGTTACTCGCTTATATCGGTTCCTACGTATTGGCGGCGCTGTTGCCAGTGGTTATAGCTAAACAAACTTCTGTGAATCGAAAGTGAGATAGAGCATGGCTAGTGACACAATGACGTCCTCCTATTACATTACTCACCACCTTACTAACCTGACATATGGCAACCACCCAGAAATGGGCTGGAAGTTCGCCGCTAATGGTCAAGAAGCGCAAGAAATGGGCTTCATGGCGATTAACGTTGACTCTATGTTGTGGTCCGTAGGCCTGGGTATTTTCTTCCTTTGGCTATTTGCCAAGGTGGCGAAAAATGCAACCACAGGTGTACCAGGCGGTGCCCAAAACTTCATCGAGATGATCGTTGAATTTGTTGATGAAAACGTGAAGAGCGTTTTCCATCACAAAAATTCCATGATCGCTCCCATGTCCTTGACCATTTTCGTGTGGGTTTTCCTCATGAACTTGATGGACTTGATCCCCGTTGACTGGATCCCACATGCGACCTACCTGATGGGCATCCCTTACATGAAGATTGTACCTTCTACCGACTTGAACGTGACCTTGGGCATGTCTGTAGCAGTGTTTGTACTGATTATCTTCTACTCTATTCAGCAAAAAGGTATCGGCGGCTTTATGGCAGAACTGTCTCTGCAGCCACTCGGCAAGTGGGCCTTACCTTTCAACCTGTTCCTAGAACTGGTTGGTTTGCTAGCCAAACCTATTTCTCTAGCGTTGCGACTGTTCGGTAACATGTACGCTGGTGAAATGATCTTTATTCTGATCGCACTTCTGCCCTTCTGGGCGCAGTGGTTGCTATCGGTGCCGTGGGCCTTGTTCCACATCCTGGTAATCACATTGCAGGCATTCATCTTTATGGTGTTGTCCATTGTGTACCTGGCGATGGCTCACGACCATCACTAAGTTTTTTAACCTTAACTTTTAAATTTAACTTTTAATCCTACTGGAGAAAATCTAATGGAAATGGCATTACTTTACATTGCTGGTGCTTTGATCTTGGGTATGGCTGCTGTTGGCGCTGCCGTTGGTATCGGTGTGTTGGGCGGTAAGTTCCTAGAAGGTGCTGCTCGTCAGCCAGAACTAATCCCTCTACTGCGTACTCAGTTCTTCATCATGATGGGTCTGACCGATGCGGTACCTATGATTGGTGTTGGTATCTCCCTATACATCATGTTCGCGGTTGCCTAAAGGAAACTTGAACCAAACCGAACTTGATAAGAGGGTCATGCCATGAGCATCAACATGACAATTATTGGGCAGATCATTTCTTTTACTATCTTCGTGTGGATCTGCATGAAGTTCGTTTGGCCACCGCTAACCGCGGCCTTGGCTGAGCGTCAAAAGAAAATCGCCGAAGGTCTTGATGCTGCTGATAAAGCAGCTCGTGATCTAGAAGCAGCCCAGCAATCTGTGGAAGCAGAATTGCAAAAGAGTAAAGCACAGGCAGCCGAGCTAATCGAGCAAGCCAACAAGCGTGCTAACCAGATCGTCGACGAAGCGAAAACTGCCGCTCAGTCTGAAGGTGACCGTATTAAGGCCGCCGCTCAAGCTGAAATTGAGCAGGAAGTGAACCGCGCGAAAGAAGCTCTACGTGCCCAGGTAGCCACATTGGCTGTTGCTGGTGCCGAGAAGATTCTTGGTGCGTCTGTCGATATGAACAACCACCAAGAGCTTGTCGACAAACTGGCAGCCGAACTGTAAGAGAGGTTAACGATGGCAGAATCCATTACCGTTGCCCGCCCTTACACCAAGGCTGCGTTTGAAACAGCTCTTGCCCAGGGCGATCTGGGCAGTTGGTCTGAGTTTTTGAACCTAGCTGCTGTGGCGGTTGCTGATGCAGATCTTAAGATCGCATTAGAAAACCCTGCCCTAGCCAATGCTAGCAAGGCTCAGCTGGTGATTGACGTTTGTAACGCCAGTCAAGCCGTTTCTGAGCAGGCTAAGAACTTTCTTAATCTGCTTGCCGAAAATAAGCGTTTATCCTTGTTGCCAGAAGTTTCTAACCTGTTTGAAACTTTGAAAGCAAACCAGGAAAAGTCAGTAGAAGTATCTATTACCAGCGCTTTTGAATTAGGCAACGAGCAACAAGACAAACTGGCTCAGGCATTAACTGCCAAGCTGTCACGTGAAGTGACTGTTAACGCTACCACCGATGCGTCATTGATCGGCGGTGTTATCATCCATGCGGGTGATCTAGTAGTTGACGGTTCCGTTCGCGGAAAGCTAGGCAAACTGGCAGAAGCCTTAAACGCCTGAGTGTGAGGAATTAAAGCATGCAGCAACTGAATCCTTCAGAGATCAGCGAAATCATCAAGTCGCGTATTGAGCAGCTTGACGTTTCGTCTGAAGCCCAAAATGAGGGCACAATTGTTAGCGTTTCCGATGGTATCGTATTGATCCACGGTCTAGCTGACGCTATGTACGGGGAAATGATTGAATTCCCTGGAAATGTTTATGGTATGGCCATGAACCTAGAACGCGACTCCGTAGGCGCGGTAGTACTAGGTGATTACGAAGGTTTGGTAGAAGGCCAAACTGCTCGTTGTACTGGTCGTATCTTGGAAGTACCAGTCGGTCCTGAACTGCTAGGTCGTGTAGTAGACGGTCTGGGTAATGCCATCGATGGCAAAGGCCCAATCGAAACTTCTATGACTGACGCCGTTGAAAAGGTAGCCCCTGGTGTAATCGAACGTCAATCTGTTGATGAGCCTGTACAAACAGGTTTGAAAGCAATCGACGCCATGGTACCGGTTGGCCGTGGTCAGCGTGAGTTGATCATCGGTGACCGTCAGACTGGTAAGTCTGCCATCGCTATCGATGCCATCATCAACCAGAAAGGCACTGGCGTTAAGTGTGTGTACGTTGCTATCGGTCAGAAGCAATCTACTATCGCTAACGTAGTACGTAAGCTAGAAGAGCACGGCGCGATGGATCACACCATCGTTGTTAACGCTGGCGCGGCTGATTCTGCAGCAATGCAGTTCTTGGCTCCATACGCTGGTTGTGCCATGGGTGAATACTTCCGCGACCGCGGTGAAGACGCCCTGATCATCTATGATGACCTTACCAAGCAAGCTTGGGCTTACCGTCAAATTTCCCTGTTGCTACGTCGTCCTCCAGGTCGTGAAGCCTACCCAGGTGACGTATTCTACTTACACTCCCGTCTGTTGGAGCGTGCTTCTCGTGTAAACGCTAAGTACGTTGAAGACTTCACTAACGGCGAAGTTAAGGGTCAAACAGGTTCTTTGACTGCATTGCCAATCATCGAAACCCAAGGTGGTGACGTATCGGCTTTCGTACCGACTAACGTAATCTCCATTACCGACGGTCAGATCTTCTTGGAAACTGACTTGTTCAACGCTGGTGTACGCCCTGCGATCAACGCCGGTCTGTCCGTATCCCGTGTAGGTGGTGCAGCACAGACTAAAGCCATCAAGAAATTAGGTGGTGGTGTACGTTTGGCACTGGCCCAGTACCGTGAATTGGCAGCTTTCTCCCAGTTCGCTTCTGACCTGGATGACGCCACTCGCGCCCAGTTGGAGCACGGTCAAGCTGTTACCGAACTAATGAAGCAGAACCAGTACTCGCCAATGAGTGTTGCTGAGATGGCTGTTTCCCTGTTCGCAGCAAACGAAGGCTACCTAGCTGACGTTGAGCTGAACAAGATCGGTGCTTTCGAATCTGCTTTGCTTTCTTACATGAATAGTGAGAACGCTGACGTTATGAACCAGGTTAACGAATCTGGTACTTATAACGACGACATCGCTGCCGCCTTTAAGGCCGGCGTTGAGCAGTTCAAGGCAACCCAAACCTGGTAAGCCGCTTAGCGTCTGGCAACAGGCGCTAACGAGCTATCAAGAAAGGTAAACGAATATGGCAGTCGGAAAAGAAATTAAGACCCAGATTGCAAGTATTCAGAGCACGCAAAAGATTACTAGCGCCATGGAAATGGTCGCGGCATCTAAAATGCGTAAAGCTCAGGACCGCATGAATGAGAGCCGTCCTTACGCAACGAAGATGCGTCAGGTAATTGCTCATTTGGCCAAGTCCAATCCTGAATACAAGCATCTGTATCTGCAGCAGCGTGAGCTGAAGCGGGTGGGTTATATTGTGGTTTCTTCCGACCGTGGTTTGTGTGGTGGCTTGAACATCAACGTGTTCAAGCAGACTGTACAAGCTATGTCTGAAAAGAACGACAATGGTGTAGAAATTGATATCTGCGCCATTGGTTCTAAGTCAGCATCCTTCTTCAATAACTACGGCGGTAACGTTGTAGCCAGCAAGACCCACCTTGGCGACAAGGCTGAAGCATCCGAGTTAATCGGTGCTATCAAGGTGATGCTGGACAATTATGATGAAGGCCGGTTGGACGCCCTGTACGTGGTATATAACAATTTTGTTAACACCATGACTCAGACCCCCACCGTGGAACAGCTTTTGCCTCTGCAGGCAGACCCGAATGATGACAGCATGAATCACCATTGGGATTACTTATATGAGCCAGACGCCCGTGAATTGCTCACTGGTCTTTTGACTCGTTATGTTGAGTCCCTGGTATATCAAGCTGTAGTAGAAAATAACGCCTGTGAACAAGCGGCGCGTATGTTGGCAATGAAAAACGCCACAGACAACGCTGGCGAGCTGATTGACAGCTTGCAGATGGTTTACAACAAGGCCCGTCAAGCGGCGATCACTCAGGAGATTTCTGAGATCGTATCTGGCGCGGCGGCCGTATAACCGGTACAGGTAAGAGGAAAGAATTATGAGTAGCGGAAAAATCGTACAGATTATCGGCGCGGTAATCGACGTGGAATTCCCACGTGACAACGTGCCAAAAGTATACGACGCTCTGACCGTTGACACTAAGGGTACTACCCTAGAAGTGCAACAGCAGCTAGGCGACGGCGTGGTACGTACTATCGCCATGGGCCAGACCGAAGGTCTGAGCCGTGGTCTAGACGTATCCAACACAGGTGCAGCCATCTCCGTACCAGTAGGTACAGCGACCCTAGGCCGTATCATGGACGTATTGGGTAACCCAATCGACCAGTGTGGTGACATTGGTGAAGAAGAGCGTATGCCTATTCACCGTAAAGCCCCTTCCTATGACGAACAGTCAGCTTCTAACGAGCTACTGGAAACAGGTATCAAGGTAATCGACCTTGTATGTCCTTTCGCCAAGGGTGGTAAAGTAGGTTTGTTCGGTGGTGCCGGTGTAGGTAAAACCGTAAACATGATGGAGCTTATCCGTAACATCGCCATCGAGCACAGTGGTTTCTCTGTATTCGCTGGTGTAGGTGAGCGTACTCGTGAAGGTAACGACTTCTACTACGAGATGAAAGAATCCAACGTATTGGATAAGGTATCGCTAGTATACGGTCAGATGAATGAGCCACCAGGTAACCGTCTACGTGTTGCCTTGACTGGTTTGACCATGGCTGAGAAGTTCCGTGACGAAGGTCGTGACGTATTGTTGTTCGTTGACAACATCTACCGTTACACCTTGGCAGGTACCGAAGTATCCGCTCTGCTAGGCCGTATGCCTTCTGCGGTAGGTTACCAGCCAACCCTAGCATCCGAAATGGGTGTTTTGCAGGAGCGTATCACCTCCACCAAGTCCGGTTCCATCACGTCTATCCAGGCCGTATACGTACCTGCGGATGACTTGACTGACCCATCTCCAGCAACCACCTTCTCTCACTTGGACGCCACAGTTGTACTGTCTCGTCAAATTGCAGAACTAGGTATCTATCCTGCTGTAGACCCACTAGACTCCACCTCTCGTCAGTTGGATCCACTGGTAATTGGTCAGGAACACTACGACGTAGCTCGTGGCGTACAGGGTACTCTACAGCGCTTTAAGGAATTGAAAGACATCATCGCCATCTTGGGTATGGACGAACTGTCTGAAGAAGACAAGCAGGTAGTAACCCGTGCTCGTAAGATTCAGCGTTTCTTGTCTCAGCCTTTCTTCGTTGCGGAAGTATTTACCGGTTCTCCAGGTAAGTACGTATCCTTGAAAGAAACCATCTCTGCGTTTAAGGCCATCTTGGAAGGTGAATATGATCACCTACCAGAGCAAGCCTTCTACATGGTTGGTGGCATCGACGAAGTGATCGAGAAAGCCAAGAGCATGTAATGCCTCTTCTTTTGTAGGTTAGGCAGAGCCTAACCTACAATAGGTAGATAAACCCTAAAAAAGAGGATTAAAACATGGCTACAAGCGTACATTGCGATATCGTAAGTGCAGAAGAATCTATCTTCTCTGGCGAAGTTCAGTTTGTATCCTTGACCGGTAGCATGGGTGACCTGGGTATTACGCCTGGCCACTCCCCACTACTGTCAGCGATCCAGCCTGGTCCTGTGCACATGCGCATGGAATCCGGCGAAGAAGATGTCTTCTACGTATCTGGCGGCTTCATGGAAGTGCAGCCACACAAGATCACCGTATTGGCAGATACTGCTTTGCGTGCTCACGATCTGGATGAAGCGAAAGCCGAAGAAGCCAAGCGTGAAGCCGAACAGCAAATGGCTGACAAGACTGCTGAGTTTGAATACTCCGTGGCAGCAGCACAGCTTGCCGAAGCCACCGCGCAACTGCGTACCATACGTCAGATTCGCGCGAAGCTGGGCAAGTAAGCTCTCTTCGACTCCGAGAAAAGGGATCAGCTATGCTGGTCCCTTTTTTTATGTACAGGATGTACGGTACTCCGCGGGCACATGGATGCGCAGGAGCAGTGTTTGTGGCACGGATTCTTTCAGTACAGTGGTCCCTCTCGATGGGGTCAGACTCCATTCTTTGCGTACCGCAGGTGCATGACTGCCAGATGGCACTGCGTAGAGCCTATGGGAATCAGACCCCTGCGAGGTTTGTACCCCAGTCTTTTCTGTTACCTCAGAAATATTCTCTTTTATACACCACAATCCCCGTTTCGCACGGAACTTCGTTTATAATTAGCATCTAAGTTACTATACCTGCACTCCCTACGAAAGGACCCCGTCAATGGCCCTCGAAGTCATCGTTCTCGCCGCCGGCCAAGGCACTCGTATGCGCTCCAGTTTGCCTAAGGTGCTACACAAGTTAGCCGGTAAGCCCATGTTGCTTCACGTGGCAGAAACCGCCCAGCAGCTACAGCCTGCGGCGACACACATTGTCGTTGGCCACAAGTCTGAAGTTGTACAAGATGCCGTAGCACACCTGCCTGTCAACTGCGTATACCAAGCAGAACAGTTAGGTACTGGTCATGCTGTGGGCATTGGTGCCCGAGATGTGGCAGAGGATGCCACCATCTTGATGATGTACGGCGATGTTCCCCTAATGCCTGCTGAATTAATGCAGGCCATGGTGGACAAGGCTGACCAGCAACAGCTGGTATTGCTCACAGTAACCTTAGACAATGCCCACGGTTATGGCCGTATTGTGCGCAACAACCAGGGCAACATCGAGGCCATCGTCGAACAAAAAGACGCCAGCATCGAACAACAGGCCATTCAAGAGATTAATACAGGCATCATGGCCATGCCAGCCAAGTTCCTTCGGGCTTGGCTCCCACGTTTGCAAGCTAACAACGCGCAAAACGAACTCTATATTACCGATGTGGTGGCAATGGCCGTGGCCGATGGTATTGCTATCGACTTTATGCAACCTGAGTTTGCGCAACAGACTCAGGGTGTGAATGACCAGTTACAGCTAGCCGAGCTTGAACGCTGGTATCAACAGCAACAGGCGACTAGTCTTATGGGCCAAGGGGCGCAGATTGCCGACCCTAGTCGTATTGATGTGCGTGGTGAACTAAGCGTTGGTAGCGATGTCTTTATAGATGTGAACTGTGTATTTGAAGGCCAGGTAAATCTTGGTGATGGCGTGCATATTGGCCCTAATTGTGTGGTCAAAGACACCAGTATTGCTGCCGGTACTATGGTCAAGGCCAACAGCGTGTTTGAAGACGCCATCGTTGGTGAAGACTGTGATATTGGCCCCTTTGCCCGCTTGCGCCCTGGTACAGAGCTGGCAGCTCAGGCTAAGGTGGGTAACTTCGTAGAAACCAAGAAAACCTATCTAGGTAAAGGCTCCAAAGCCAATCACTTTACCTATCTAGGTGATACCAGCGTCGGTGAAGGCGTTAATATTGGTGCCGGTACCATTACCTGTAACTATGATGGCGTGAATAAATTCCGTACCCAAATTGATGACGGCGCCTTCATCGGCTCCAACTCATCTTTGGTTGCCCCAGTGGTGATTGGTGCCGGTGCTACCGTGGGTGCGGGTTCTACCGTGACCAAGGAAGTACCAGCGGATAGTTTAGCAATAGCCCGTGGCAAGCAGCGCAATATGGCGGGCTGGCCAAAACCCACCAAACAAAAGTAAACAAGTAAAACTTGGACGGCAGTTAAAAGGATTAAATCATGTGTGGAATCGTCGGTGCCATTGCCCAGCGTAACGTTGCCAGTATCCTCATCGAAGGCTTAAATCGACTTGAATACCGTGGCTATGATTCCGCTGGTCTTGCTCTGTTTGCTGATAACCAGGTACAACGCTGTCGCCGTGCAGGTAAGGTGGCGCAACTACAGGCTGCCATTGATGAAAACCCCATTTCCGGTGGTTTGGGCATCGCCCATACCCGTTGGGCCACCCACGGCGTACCGAATGAAACCAACGCTCACCCACATTTTTCCCATAACGATGATATTGCCGTGGTACACAATGGCATCATCACCAACTTTGAACCCATAAAGCAAAAGCTGATCGACACAGGCTACGGCTTTGCCTCGGATACGGATACCGAAGTGATCGCCCACCTGATTCACTCCTATCGGGCCAAAGGCTTAGACCTACTGGCGGCGGTGAAGATCGCTGTTAAGCAGTGCGAAGGTGCTTATGCATTAGGTGTGATTGATCGTAATGAGCCGGACAAACTCATTGCTGCACGTAAAGGTAGCCCGTTGGTTGTGGGAGTGGGTTCAGAAGAAAACTACATTGCCTCCGACCAGCTGGCTCTGTTGCAGGTGACCGATCGCTTTATGTTCCTCGAAGAAGGTGATGTCGCGCAGCTAGATCTGCAACGGATTCAGGTCTGGAACGCTGCCGATGAGGCTGTGGAACGTGACGTGGTGCGCTATGAACATGGTGACCAGTCATCGGATAAAGGCCAGTACAAGCACTATATGGCCAAAGAGATCCATGAACAGCCTAAAATCATTGGCGAAATCATTAGTGACCGCAGTGACCTACATGGCGAACTGCACATCCCCTTGGATAAGGAAGCTTTAGCCAAGTTAGCAGAAGCTTCGCAAGTCCTCATTATTGCTTGCGGAACCTCTTATTACGCTGGCATGGTAGCCCGTTACTGGATTGAATCCTTAGCTGGGGTATCCTGTCAGGTAGAGATTGCCAGTGAGTTCCGCTACCGCCAGGCAGTGGTTGCTCCAGGCACCTTGTTTGTTACCCTATCTCAATCAGGGGAAACGGCCGATACTCTAGCTGCACTACGTCACATTGATAAGTCCAAGTTGGTGGCAGCCATGACCATCTGTAACGTGCCATCGAGTAGCATGGTACGGGAATCTGATTTTGCCCTTTTGACTCAGGCTGGCCCTGAAATCGGTGTCGCCTCCACTAAGGCTTTCACCACCCAATTGCTGGCTTTATTGCAGCTCACCTTAGCCCTAGCTAAAAGCCGTCAAACACTCGATACAGGGCCCATAATG
>JAERSU010000153.1 GCA_016845445.1 Oceanospirillaceae bacterium
GCTTGGCTTTATGTCCTTCTTCGTGAAGGCGGCGACCGAGGCCCTTAAGCGCTTCCCAGCTGTGAATGCTTCTCTAGACGGCAACGATATCGTTTACCATGGTTACCAGGACGTATCCGTGGCTGTGTCCACCGATCGTGGTCTGGTGGTACCCGTATTGCGTGATACCGACGGCATGAGTTTGGCTGACGTAGAACGCGGTATTGCAGAACTTGCTACCCTTGGTCGTGAAGGTAAGCTGACCATGGAGCACATGCAAGGCGGTACCTTTACCATCACCAATGGCGGTATCTTCGGTTCTTTGTTGTCCACACCAATCCTTAACTTGCCACAGACTGCTATCTTGGGCATGCATAAGATTCAGGAACGCCCAGTGGCTGAAAATGGTGAGGTCGTTATCCGACCAATGATGTACTTAGCTTTGTCATATGATCACCGTATGATCGATGGCAAAGAAGCGGTTCAGTTCCTTGTTACCATTAAGGAATTGCTGGAAGACCCAGCCCGCATTTTGTTGGAAATCTAATCCAGATAACCAATGGTTAACCCCGGTGCCCTGAGATCCAGGGCACTTTAGTAACAGAGAGTAAACTATGTCTCAAGAATTTGACGTTGTTGTAATTGGTGGCGGCCCCGGTGGTTATGTTGCTGCTATTCGTGCTGCCCAATTGGGTTTAAGCACGGCTTGTGTAGAAAAGTGGACTAACGATAAGGGCGCTACCGTATTAGGTGGTACCTGTTTGAATGTGGGTTGTATCCCATCCAAGGCACTGTTGGATTCCACGCATAAGTTTCATGATGCCAAGGACGAATTTTCCGTTCACGGTATCAGCACGGGTGATGTACAGATGGATGTACCCACCATGATTTCTCGCAAGGACAAGATCGTTAATAACCTCACCATGGGTGTAGCCGGCCTGTTTAAGGCTAATGGCGTAACTCTGATTTCTGGTAAAGGTAAGCTTGGTGCGGACAAGGTCATCACTGTTACTGCTAATGATGGCGCTACATCTGAAATTAAAGCTAAGAACGTGATTCTGGCTTCTGGTTCTGTACCAGTAAACATCCCACCAGCGCCTCTGACAGAAGACGTTATCCTCGATAACGAAGGTGCACTCAATATTGCTGAGGCCCCAAAGCGTTTGGGTATCATTGGTGGTGGTGTTATCGGTCTGGAAATGGGTACCGTTTGGCAACGCCTAGGCAGCGAAGTGGTGGTTTATGAAGCCATGGATTCCTTCCTGGCCATGGCTGACAAAGATGTGGCCAAAGAAGCCGGCAAGCTGTTGAAAAAGCAAGGCATGGATATTCGCCTTGGCACGCTGGTAACAGGTACTGAAGTTAGCGGCAAGGAAGTTACCGTGACTTCCAAGAATGGTGCTGGTGAAGAATCTTCCCAGACCTTTGACAAGCTCATTGTTGCTGTTGGCCGTAAACCATACACTGATGGTCTCTTGTCCGAAGACAGTGGTGTTGGTCTGGACGAACGTGGTTTTGTACACGTTGATGAACAGTGTCGTACTGAAGCCCCAGGCATCTATGCAATCGGTGACATCACCCGTGGCCCGATGTTGGCTCACAAGGCCTCGGAAGAGGGCATGATGGTGGCAGATATTATTGCTGGTCATAAGGCACAAATGAACTACGATTGCATTCCTTCTGTGATCTACACCCACCCAGAAATGGCTTGGGTAGGTAAGACTGAACAGGACCTCAAGGCCGAAGGCGTTGACGTGAAAGTGGGTAAGTTCCCATTTGCTGCCAGTGGCCGTGCCATGGCGGCCAACGAAACGGCAGGCTTTGTTAAGCTTATCGCTGATGCTGAGACGGATCGCGTACTTGGTTGCCACATCATTGGCCCACAAGCTTCCGAAATTATCGCGCAGGCGGTTATCGCCATGGAATTTGGTTCCAGCTCTGAAGATCTAGCGCTGACTGTGTTTGCTCACCCATCCTTGAGTGAAGCATTGCACGAAGCTGCTCTAGCTGCTGATGGCCACGCAATACATGTAGCTAACCGTAAAAAGCGCAAATAAATCAATGTATAATTGCCATTTTGCCTTTGGTCTGCGTTAACAAGGTGCTCAATCGGTCACTTACTTCATGTAAGCTTCCTCATTGCGCGCCTTGTTGCCTTGCCCAAAAACAAACTGGCTGCTTATAAATTGATTGATAATAGAAATAATAAAGCGGGGGCTTTGAATCCTCGCTCAGAAACCGTCGGTTAGAGCCGACATTTAATTAATGACTAATCGAAACAGGCAATTCAATGAATCTGCATGAGTATCAAGGCAAGCAACTGTTTGCCCAATACGGCCTTCCTGTATCCCAGGGTATCGCCGTTGATTCCGCCGAAGAAGCCATGGCTGCCCTGGACAAGATTCCAGGCAACCGTTGGGTTATCAAGGCACAGGTACACGCCGGTGGCCGTGGTAAGGCTGGTGGTGTTGAACTGATTTCTTCTAAAGAAGAAGCCGCTGCATTTGCAAACAAGTGGCTAGGCAACCGCATGGTTACCTACCAAACAGACGCAAATGGTCAGCCAGTATCCAAGATCTATCTGGAAACTTGCACCGACATCGCTCAGGAACTATACCTGGGTGCCGTTGTTGACCGTTCCAGCCAGCGAATCGTTTTCATGGCTTCCACTGAAGGTGGCGTAGAAATCGAAAAGGTAGCTGAAGAAACGCCTGAAAAGATCCTCAAAGCTGAAATCGATCCACTGACTGGCGCTCAGCCATACCAGGGTCGTGACCTAGCTTTCCGTTTGGGTCTACAAGGTGACCAGATCAAGCAATTCACTAAGATCTTCTTGGGCCTTGCGCAATTGTTCCAAGACAAGGATTTGGCCCTATTGGAAATCAACCCGCTGGTAATTACCGAAGAAGGCAACCTACACTGTTTGGACGCCAAGGTAGTAATCGACTCCAACGCTGTATATCGTCATAAAGATATCCAAGGCATGCACGATCCATCTCAGGATGACCCTCGTGAAGCCGAAGCGGCTGCTTGGGAACTGAACTACGTTGCCCTAGACGGCACTATCGGCTGTCTAGTAAACGGTGCTGGTCTAGCCATGGGTACCATGGACATCGTTGCTCTGCACGGTGGTTTCCCTGCTAACTTCCTTGACGTAGGTGGCGGTGCTACCAAAGAACGTGTCGCTGAAGCATTCAAGATCATCCTTTCTGATGACAATGTAAAAGCCATCTTGGTGAACATCTTCGGTGGTATCGTACGTTGTGACCTGATCGCTGAAGGTATTATCGCTGCTGTGAAAGAAGTCGGCGTAGAAGTACCTGTGGTTGTACGTTTGGAAGGCACCAATGCCGACCTGGGTAGCCAGATTCTGGCGGAAAGTGGTTTAGACATTATTGCTGCAACCAGTCTAACAAACGCTGCTGAAAGCGTTGTTGCAGCTGCCGGAGGTGACGCATGAGCATCCTAATCGACAAGAACACCAAAGTAATCTGTCAGGGTTTCACTGGTGGTCAGGGTACTTTCCACTCCGAGCAAGCCATTGCTTACGGTACACAAATGGTTGGTGGTGTAACACCTGGCAAGGGTGGTTCCGAGCACTTGGGTCTGCCAGTATTCAACACCGTTGCTGAAGCCGTTGCAGCGACTGGTGCTGAAGCGACTGTGATCTACGTACCTGCGCCTTTCTGTAAGGATTCTATCCTTGAAGCCGCTAACGCTGGTCTAAAGCTGATCGTGGCTATCACCGAAGGTATTCCCACTTTGGACATGCTGGAATGTAAAGTGAAGTGTGACGAACTAGGTGTACGCCTAATCGGCCCTAACTGTCCAGGCGTGATCACCCCAGGCGAATGTAAGATCGGCATCATGCCTGGTCACATCCACCTGCCAGGTAAGGTTGGTATCGTATCTCGTTCTGGTACCTTGACCTATGAAGCGGTTAAGCAAACTACCGACGCCGGTTACGGCCAGTCCACCTGTGTGGGCATCGGTGGTGACCCCATCCCAGGTTCTAACTTCATCGATATCCTGGCTATGTTCCAGGAAGACCCAGCGACTGAAGCCATCGTTATGATTGGTGAAATCGGTGGTACTGCTGAAGAAGAAGCGGCGGCTTTCATCAAGGCTAACGTTACCAAGCCTGTGGTTTCCTACATTGCCGGTGTAACTGCACCTCCAGGCAAGCGTATGGGCCATGCTGGCGCCATCATCTCTGGTGGTAAAGGTACAGCTGATGAGAAGTTTGCTGCCCTGAACGACGCGGGCGTTAAGACTGTACGTTCTTTAGCCGACATCGGTGTTGCTCTGAAAGAAGTGACTGGCTGGGAATAATCCCTAACTGTGTTGGGGTCTGACCTAGGGTCTGACCCCATAAAAAACCAGCCCTTAGGCTGGTTTTTTTGATTGTAGGTCTTGTATGAAACAAATAACTACCCAGCAGCAGCTAAACGACCTCCAAGCCAATGCCCCTCTACTCATCCTTTTTGGTGCCCCACCATGCAGTGTCTGTCAAAGCCTTAAACTAAAGCTCAATCAACTACTGCCAGAGCAATTTCCACAGTTGCAAAGTGCCTATGTAGACTGTCAGGCAACGCCTGCGATAAGTGCCCAACATGGTGTCTTTAGCCTGCCAGTATTAAAGGTCTATCTTGAGGGCCAGCTTGTGCTTGAGCAAGCTGGCGTCTTTAGCCTACAACAATTTACCCAAGACCTGCGTCGTTGGTATGATTTGTGGAAATCAGAATACCAAGATTGCTAAGGGAATAAGCTAAGGGCCGGTTCTTGTAGGGCCGCAAATTGCTCCCGCAGGGTGAGAATGTGTTCACTCCAAAAGCGTTCACTATTAAAGCCGGCAAAGGCGATAGGAAAGGCCGGATCATCCCAGCGCTTGGCTACCCAAGCAACGTGTTGCATGATGCGCAGGGTGCGGTAGACCTCGATGAGCTGCAGTTCGCGCATATCAAAATCATTAAATTCTTCATAGCCTTCCAACAACTCCTGCAGTTGACCACGTTGTTCTTCTCGGCTGCCTGATAGCAGCATCCAAATATCCTGGATGGCCGGTGCCATGCGGGTGTCGTCCATATCGACAAAATGCGCATGGCCATCGCGCCATAAAATGTTGCCTGTGTGGCAATCTCCGTGCACACGGATTTCATTGATAGGGCCTTGTTGGCAATAGACACCTAACTGATTTTGCATGAGCTGCAATACATCTTTACCCAGGGTGGTGTAGGCCTCCTTTAAGCTACTGGGGATGTGTTGTTGGCTAATCAGCGCAAAGGACTGGCGGCCAAAATTGTCTAAGTTGAGGCTAGGGCGGTGTTGGAAGCTTTCGGTGGCGCCTACAGCGTGTATACGCCCCAGTAGCTGCCCTAAGGTATATAGGTGATCCATGTTGCTGAGCTCTGGCGCATGTCCACCACGGCGCTCGTAGAGGGCAAAGCGGAAGCCTTGGTAGTGAAACAGACTAGTGCCTTTTGCATCGCGTATAGGTGGCACCACGGGTAGCTCCTGATCAGCTAACTGCCAACTGAAACGGTGGTCTTCCAGAATCTGTTCATCGCTCCAGCGGTGGGGGCGATAAAATTTAGCGATGATCGGTGTTTGATCTTCTATGCCCACTTGATAAACCCGATTCTCATAGCTGTTAAGGGCAATAAAGCGGCCATCACTCCAATAACCGAGACTTTCTACGGCGTCCATAATGAGGTCAGGAGTGAGGTCAGAAAACGGCTGTGGGTTGGTCATTAGTTTGGTGGCACAAAGCAATAGAATCAGCACTATACCTTAGCATAAATTTAGGCAAGGTCATGACTAAAAAAACAACGGGTGTAGCTTGGCTTAAGTTCAGCTACACTGCCATAAAATAACAAGCAGGCAGGAACGCTCGTAATGGAAATATCGGTGACGGAGCAGGGGCAGGTGCTAGCCCTGCAAGTAGGTGAACAAACTTGGCGTTTTCATGCTATCTGGTTACGCGACAATGCCTGGGACCCGGCTACTCGAGACGGCGGTAATGGTCAGCGTCTAATTGCTTTGCGAGATATTCCTAAAGACACTCATATTGCTGCTGCTAAGCTGCTATCAGACGCCATAATCAGCCTGCATTTTATGCCCGAGGACAGGACCATTGAGTATGACGTGGCTTGGTTGCAACGACATGCTTACGATAAGCCAAGTGAAGCTAATCAGGGCTGGCTCAAGCCTAATATCGAGGTGTGGGACAGTGAGCTAATGGCGCATTTGCCCGAGGGGGATTTTGCCGAATTGAAGCAAAACCCAAAGGCATGTTCTGCTTGGCTGCTGCAGTTTGCCAAATATGGCTTTGCCAAGGTTACCACTGGCCCCAGTGAAGATGGTGCCCTGTATCAGGTGATTGATCTGTTTGGTTAGGTGCGAGAAACCAAGTATGGCCGCCATTTTGAGGAGCGGGTAGAGGATAACCCCGTTAATCTAGCCTTTACCGGAGCGGCGATTCAGGCACACACAGACAA
>JAERSU010000154.1 GCA_016845445.1 Oceanospirillaceae bacterium
CCAGTAGCGGCCATCGATTTCAAAGGTTTCGCCATCGACCAGGCGACGAAAGCTGTCGGGCAGCGGCGATATCATTTTGCCAAAGTGACCGAAGATAGAACGGTAGTGATCAATGTATTCGTCGTCAAACCCGCAGCCGCGCAAAAATTTGATCGCCGCGTCCGGCGCTTCCTGCCCGGTATAGCTGGTAAGGTTCCTGCACATCAGGTATTCCTGGCGTGAGATCCACAGCTCCGCATTGTCCTGCTCGCACAACCATCCGGCCAGCCCGATATGATCCGGGTGCATATGCGTACATATCACGCGCTTGACCGGGCGCCCCTTGAAAAACCCCTTGAATACATTGCCCCAAATAGTTTTTGCCTGCTCCTGGTTCATGCAGGTATCGACGATGGTCCAGCCGTCACCGTCTTCCAGCAGCCACAAATTAATATGGTCAAGCTTAAGCGGCAATGGCATGCGTAACCAGTAGACACCATCGGCAACTTTAAATGGCTCGCCAATTTCCGGTGCCCAGTCTATGCCAAACGGGTATTGCAGGCCCTTGCGTATATTGTCTTCGGCCTTGCTGTCGCTTTCTGCATTGGCTGCCATGTATGATTCCTCTCGCCTGGCGATATAAATATTGCTAAATAGTTTGCTTGTTCGCTGTCATCACTGCGGGGTCTTTGCTAATCCCTGAAATTGGTGAACTGCAGGGGTAAACCGAGGTCCTGCTGCTTGAGAAAAGCCATTACAGTTTGCAAATCGTCGCGTTTTTTACCGGTGACCCTGACTTGCTCGGACTGTATCGCTGCCTGCACTTTCATTTTCTCGCCCTTGATTAGCTTGACCACTTTTTTACAGGTTTCGCTGTCGATACCGTGTTTAAGCGTTATGCGTTGTTTACATTGCTTACCGCTTTGCTCGACCTCGCCCATATCCATGCAGGCAATATCAATACCGTTTTTGTGCAGGGCGTTTTGCAACATATCGAGCATTTGCTGGACCTGGAACTCTGCTTCTGCCTTGATGGTAACCACCCGCTCTTCACGCTCGAAGCTCGCATCAACGCCCTTGAAATCAAAGCGATTGGCCACCACCCTGTTGGCCTGGTCTACCGCATTGGTAGCCTCGTGCAAATCTACTTCGGATACAATATCGAACGACGGCATGGAAAAATCTCCCGGATCGGTGTAGGTTTTCTGGAAACTAAACGCGGTATTGTACGTGGTGACAGACAATAATCTCAATTTAAATAAAAGCGAGGAAAGCGCTGGCAAGGTCTCAACACCAGAATGGCACGTGCTGGGTGCCGGGGCCGTTGGCTGCCTGTGGGCCAGCAAACTGGCGTTGGCCGGGGCTGCAGTCACCCTAATTACACGCGATACCTCGCTGGCCACTGGCAAGCAGAACATTCAATTTCGAACGACAGGCGACGATGCAGTTATTGATGTTCCCGTTTCCCTGCAAACGTCGCAATCACTGTCCCGCCTCAACCAGGCTATCGGGCACCTGGTACTGGCTACCAAATCCTACGATGCAGTCACCGCGCTGGCATCGGTTAAACAGCTGTGCAGCACTGACACGCAGGTGATTTGCCTGGCTAATGGTCTTGGCTTTCACCAACAGCTGGAAGACCTGTTGTCGCCAGGCCGGTTAACCGTGGGAGTCACCACTGATGGTGCCGCGCTGGATAAGGCATTGTCAGTAACCCACACCGGCCATGGAACCACACTGCTAGGGTATCGGCAGAATCATCTGCCACCAATAGACTCACTGCCATCTATCCAGCCGGCTGTCGACCTGCAATGGCAGACCAGCAACGACATCGAATCGGCGATGTGGCAAAAATTCCTGGTCAACTGCGCGATCAACCCGCTGACTGCAATATTCAACTGCGACAACGGAGAGCTGTGCAGTAACAGCCAATATCGCGATACCCTGCGGTTGCTGTGTGTCGAGCTGGCCGCCTTCCTGCCCTTTTCACCGCTGGCGAATAAAAATTTTGATGTTTTCCAGCAAGCCATAAAAGTAGCTGAAGCAACAGCGGCGAATATTTCATCGATGCGCCGTGATCACCAATTGGGCCGTCGACTGGAACTGGAACACCTCAACGGTTACCTGCTCACACTGGCAAAAGAACACGCAATCGACTGCCCGCTAAATAGAGACCTGTGCTCACAACTACAGGCTGGCAACTAGTCCCCCAACAGTGATCTTATGCACAACGCCCCATTACTACCCCGGTAGGCGAATATGGCATAATACAGCGATATGGAACACACTGACACGAACAAATCCAGGGCTTCCCTGCTGTTACAACGAGACAGCATGATCGCTGATCTCGACACTGCACTGCAGGCTGCCGGCGCCCATGGCCTGGTGGTGTTGTTAATCATCGACGTGCGCGACTTCAGGCAACTCAATCGCAGTTTTGGCATGGAATGTGGCGACGATATTCTTCGCGCGATTAACCAGCGATTACACCAGCTGGAAGTCGGCGCAGAAGACTTTCACTACCACTACCTGGGCAGTGATGAATTTGCCATTGTCCTGCCCCATATTAAAAGCCCGGGCTTTGCTGTTTTGTTTGCCGAACGCCTGATCAAGTTATTCAAGGAAGTGTTCGAATGGCAGGAGCACACCTTAAAAATTACTATCAATTGCGGCATAGCCTACAACTACGAAAATCACGGCGATGTAGAAAAACTGGTATTCGATGCCGAGGTTGCATTGGAAGAGGCCAAGAACAACAACCAGCCTTACCTGATGCTGGGCAAAGATGAGCAGCAAGCCAGTGACCAGCTCAAATGGGAATTGCTCAACGAACTGCACGATGCCATGGAGCAACAGGAACTGGTGCTCTATTACCAGCCCAAACTGTCGCTGAAGGACAATACTGCCAAAACCGCCGAGGCTCTAATACGTTGGCCCTCTGCCGAACGTGGCCTGTTGTCCCCCGATATAACCATTCCGCTTATCGAGCACCTGGGTTCGGAGTTCGATTTAATCA
>JAERSU010000155.1 GCA_016845445.1 Oceanospirillaceae bacterium
TTACCAGGCCAATGTGTAAGCCAAGATTACACCTTAGAATACGGCACCACCACCGTAGAAATGCAGCTTGATGCCTGTGGTGAAGGTGATCGAGTGTTGTTATTTGATGACTTGATAGCCACTGGCGGTACCCTGCTGGCCGCGATCAGCCTCATAAAGCGCTTGGGTGCAGAAGTGACCGAAGTTGCAGCCATCGTTGATTTGCCTGACCTAGGCGGCAGTGCCCGCGTCACTGAAACAGGCATTCCCTGCTTTGCCTTGTGTGCCTATTGAGCATTGCACATTAGTGGGGCTAGATTTGGGCATTTTTCTTTAAAGGGGTCAGATTTGAGCAAAGCGAAAGTCTGACCCCAATGAAAGCTTTGATCAAACTAGTGGTACCACTAGCCAGGGTCAGACTTTCGCTTCGCTCAAATCTGACCCTATCTTGTGCGTAATTTAAAGACTCAATAAATCCAAGCCTGCCTGCTCTGAAGGCTCTTCTTCGCAACTAACACCACCCTTAAAATCGTGCAGTTCACGGTCCATTAAGTGACTAGGTACTACGTGTTGTAAAGCACGGCTCATGTTTTCTATGCGCCCTGGATACTTGGCTTCCCAATCATTAAGCATGCCCTTGATATGCTGACGTTGCAGGTTTTCCTGCGAACCACAAAGGCCACAGGGAATAATAGGGAACTGTTTTAAGGCAGCATAGGCCTCAATATCCTGCTCTCGGGCATAAGCCAGAGGGCGGATAACCGTATGCTTGCCATCGTCGCTCAACAAACGTGCTGGCATGGCTTTCAGCTTGCCACCATGAAACATGTTTAACAGCAGGGTTTGCAGAATATCATCACGATGATGGCCTAAAGCGATCTTGGTAATGGCGTTTTCTTCCGCCCAGCGGTACAGGGTACCACGGCGCATACGTGAACACAGACCACAGGTGGTCTTGCCTTCTGGTACCACCGCTTTCACGACACTGTAGGTGTCCCGTTCGATGACATGATAATCAACGCCAATATCACTCAGATATTGAGGCAATATATGCTCAGGAAAACCGGGTTGTTTCTGATCCAGGTTAACGGCCACTATGTCAAAATGAACTGGTGCGCTCTTTTGCAGATTGAGCAGTATATCCAGCATGGTATAAGAATCTTTACCACCCGATAAACACACCATGACCTTATCACCCGCTTCAATCATGGCGTAATCTTCAATGGCCTTGCCCACATCGCGGCGCAGTCGCTTCTGCAATTTGTTCATGCGCTGCTTATTAAGCTTGGCCTGCTCTGCTTCGCTTCGCACGCTCTCAACAACAGCCGTTGATAGGGTCTCAGCCGTGGTGGGAGTATAGGTGTCAACACTCACGTTTATTACCACATCAAGTCGTCTGGTATTACAAAATCCGCGTATGGATCGTCTTCATCCGGGCTATCTTCTTGTACTTCAGCTTTAATGATCAAGACCTTATCGGTGCGCTCTTCAATACGCTTACCCACGGCGGCAGGCACGACGCTGTACAGGCCTTCGATGCCCACAATCACCAGGCTACCGCGACTTAGTAGCCCAACCTGTTCTTCGCTAACATAGAGCTTTTTAATGGCTTTACCATCAACAAAGTTGTAGGCACTTTCGCCAGCGGAAATATCCAGTTTACAGCCATCCACCATTTGTTTTACCTGCGCTACTAGGGCTTTGGCTTGTTGCTGCGCATCGCGCTCAGCATTTAGCGCCTTAGAACGCTCTGCCTGCTGCTGTTTTTCGCGCACTGCACGATCGGCTGCACTCTCCCCCACATCAACACCTTTACGCTGATCACGGGATTTCTTTTTCTTGGCTTTGGTGGCTTGTTTGGCTTGTTTTTCATTGGCCAAACCAGCCTTTAAAAGTTGTTCTTGTAAACTGGCCATGGAATCTTTCACAGGTTCAAAATTTGCAGCGAATTCTACCACATTTCTATACCTATTAGGCTAGGTGGTACCACTCATTGCCCCCTGTGCCAACGACCTGGGCGGTGGAACCACTAGTGGACATCGGTCGCCAGGCTGATGATGACTGCCAGCTTCTCTTTCCTTGGCTGGCTGCGCCAGCTTCCCTTCGCCGGCACGCCCCCAACGGGCGCTGCGGAACTCGGTCGCATGCTCCCTCAAACAGTCCTCGCTTATATCCCGTTGGGAACATACCGACTAGGCGGCGTCAACGTTTCGCTAGCAGTCATCACCAGCATGGCACCTATGTGCAATACTGGTTATTTGTAAGTGACCAATCACAGGCACATAGAGCATGATGGGTGTTTACTTGTTGCGGAACGTTGACGCAGCCAAGCAGGGTCGACTTTAATGGGAAACAAGCGAGGACTGTCTGAGGCCACAGGCCGAGTTCCGCAGCGCCCATTAAAGTTGGCAATGCGCAGGGCAGTCGGCACAGCCGACCAAGGAAAGAGAAGCAACAAGTTAATTCCCTTCATGCTCGGTGCTGCTAGTGGTTCCACTGCCCCTGAACGTGGCACAGAGTATGTTAAGTACTCTGATGTTCAGCGATAACGGCAAGGAAGGTGTCGCCGTAGCGGTCGAGTTTTTTCTCACCCACGCCGGGGACATGGTTCATTTGCACAAGGCTTTGTGGTTTGGCTTCGATCATGGCTAACAGGGTGGCGTCGCTGAAAATAACATAGGGTGGCACACCCTGCTCTTGGGCTAGGGTCATGCGCTGGTCCCGTAGAGCCTGCCATAGACCTAGGTCTTGCACCGCCACTGGCTGGCGTTGTTTGCTACCGGACTTACTCGATACCTTGCGATCCAAACGTAACTGTAACGATGCTTCGCCTTTTAGCAAAGGGCGACATTTGGGCATCAAGCGCAAACCTCCAAAATTTGCCGGATCGCTAACCACAAGCCCCTGGGCTAATAGTTGCCTGAATACAGAACGCCACTGCTTTTGATCCAATTCCTGACCAATGGCAAAGGTACTAAGCTGGTCATGCCCTGCATGTTTCACCTTGTCCGTTGGTTTGCCTAGCAAGACATCCACCAGATGACTAACACCATAACGCTGACCACTACGATACACACAGGACAAGGCTTTGCGTGCTACTTCCGTGCCATCAAAGGTGGCCACCGGCTCAATGCAATTATCACAATTGCCACATGGCTCAGCCAAGTTTTCCCCAAAATAGGCAAGCAAAGATTGGCGACGACAGGAGGTCACTTCACATAACCCTAGCATGGCATCCAATTTTCCTTGCTCAGAGCGTTTTATGGCTTCGTCCATATCCGACTCCATTAAGCGCTGACGCAACCAGACGACGTCCTGCAAACCGTAAATCATCCAAGCATCGGCCGCTAATCCATCGCGTCCTGCACGGCCCGTTTCCTGATAGTAGGCCTCAATACTTTTCGGTAGATCTACATGAGCAACAAAGCGTACATTAGGTTTGTCTATGCCCATGCCAAAGGCAATGGTGGCCACCATCACCAGGCCATCTTCTTGTAAGAATCTAGTCTGATTTTGATTACGATGTTCGGCACTCATGCCCGCATGATAAGGTAATGCAGGCACACCTTGTTGGCTAAGCCATTGGGCTAGTTCGTCAACCTTGTTGCGCGAACCACAATAAACGATACCGGCATTATCTTGATGTTGCGTTTGAATAAAGCGCAGAAGCTGTTGCTTACCCTGTTGCTTTTGCAGAATTCGATAGCGGATATTAGGTCTATCAAAACTGCTGATAAACTGTTCTGCCCCTTGCAAGTGCAAACGCTTGATCATTTCTGCTTGCGTGGGTCCATCGGCAGTGGCAGTCAATGCCACACGAGGCACCTGCGGAAACAGTTCCTGCAAGCTATCTAACTGCAAATATTCAGGCCTAAAATCATGCCCCCATTGCGATACACAGTGAGCTTCATCGATGGCAATTAAGCTTAATTGCGTAGCTTTGAGCATGTCCAAACAACGACTGGTAAGTAAGCGCTCTGGTGACACATACAACAACTGTAATTCGCCATTCATAGCTTGCTGTTCTACATGTTGCTGAGTCTGCCAATCCATTGCCGAGTGCAGCGCCTGGGCTTGAATGCCTAATTGCTGCAAGGCAACTACCTGATCTTGCATTAGCGCAATCAAGGGGGAAATCACCACGCCCATGCCTTGGCGTAATAAGGCTGGAATCTGATAACACAGGGATTTACCGCCACCCGTGGGCATCAACACCATGGCATCGCCACCAGCAATGAGGTGATCAATAATTTGCGCTTGTTGGCCACGAAAATGTTGGTAACCAAAAATGCTTTGCAATAATGCTTGGGGAGTGTCGTACATGGCGCGCTATTATCCTTTAGCTGCTACAGCTTGTCATTAGTAGGTCGGACTTTAGACCGACTTTTTGCTACATTTCCATGACTAGTGCCTTAGGGCTGTAATTATCGGACTAATGTCCGACCTACAGTTGGGCCCTAGCCCAACCTACTGGTATAATAATAGCCAGAAAACTACCCTTTGCGAGATTCAAGCATGGCCTACTCCTGTGACCCGTTAACCGACGAACAATTAGAACAACTAGATAGTTACTTGTTGTCCCCTGCGGTGCCAGAAGAAGCCCTTGATTATATAGCCCTGCACGGTTACCTATGCGCCCTAGCAGTTAGCCCTGCTGCACTAGCAGAAGCTGATTGGCTAAATCATGTACTGGCCGCCGATGAAGCTAGCAGTCCGGCGGATCCTGCCATGGTGCAACTGATTCGCCAAGAGTATGCTTTTATCCGTGACTGCTTGGAATCCGATACCAGCATCGAGTTGCCCTGTGACCTCACCCTAGAATTGGATGAAGAAGGTGATTGCCTACTGGAATACTGGGCTCAAGGCTTTATGGAACTGGTATTTACTCAAGAGCAAGCTTGGTTTAGTCAGCATGAGGATGCGGTAGCCGAAAGCCTATTGCCGTTTATGTTGGCGGCTAATCTGGATGAAGACGACGAACTGTCTGATTTACGCTTACAAGGTAAACTGTGTCAGCAACTATGCGAACAGATTCCAGAGTTAGTGCAGGATCTGTTTTTGCTGTTCCGCGTACCAGCGGACAGCAAGCCTAAAGGCAAGCCAGGTGCTAAGGGGCCGCAAGGTAAAGGCCAAAAAGGCAAAGGTAGCAAAAAGCCTCGACGTCATTAATCGACGCGTAATTTACCCTCTTCTAGATACCAGTGCTGATCACAACAAGCGCTGGTAAGGGTATTTTGGTGACAGGCTAATAGGTAACCTGTGCCCTTTTTCTGCAAGTCCACCAACATACTTTGAATACGTTCCCTTGAACTACCATCCAAATTACTGCTCGGCTCATCCAGTAGAATGATCTGCGGGTCTAAAACCAAGGCTCTAGCCAACGCCAAACGTTGACGTTCACCGCCTGATAAATGATGGGCCGCACGTTTTTGAATGTGATCCAACTGCGCCCATTGCAGGGCCTCGTCCACTTTATCTGGATTGTTTTCGCGGCGCAGTTTCAAACCATATTCAACGTTAGCCCGTACATGGGTATCAAATAGATAGGTTTGCTGATGCAAATAGATGACCGCTTGGCGATTAGGTTTTACGCCGGCATTAAATAGCCTTTCGACAGTGCCTTTAGTGGGGGTTTGCAGGCCAGCCATAATCTTCATTAAGGTGGATTTACCCGTGCCATTGGCACCATGCAAGTGCACAGCCTGACCACTTTGCAAAGTCACTTCAGGAATGGAGAATAGTTCATTGCCACCGAAGCTTTGACGAATATTGGACAAGCGTAAGCGCATCAGGACACCTGCCTTAATACACGACTATTACTTTGCATCCAGCCAAGCGTCACGTTCAGGATTAACGACAAGGTCAAGAGTACAATACCCAGTGCTACGCCTTGGACAAATTCACCCTTGCCTGTTTCTAAGGCAATGGCGGTAGTGATGTTGCGGGTATAGTGGAGGATATTACCACCTACCATCATGGCACAACCGACTTCGGCAATAATACGACCGAACGCGGTCACTACTGCGGCCATCAAGGCAAAACGCACCTCAAACAACAAGGTGGTAAACGCCTGCCAGCGGCTTGCGCCAAGGGTTCTAGCGGTTTCTAAAACCCGTTGATCAGCTGCTTGAAAAGCGCTTAGGCTCATAGAAACCAGTAACGGAAAACACAACAGGATTTGACCAATGACCATGGCTGGGCGCGTGAATAGCAAGTGATAATCACCTAAGGGCCCCGCCCTAGAAAGCAACATATACAGGACTAGCCCCACCACCACCGTGGGCACAGCAAGCAGACTATTGAGCACACTAATGGCCATCCAACGGCCTGGAAAACGGTAATAAGCCAACACAAAGCCCATAAAC
>JAERSU010000156.1 GCA_016845445.1 Oceanospirillaceae bacterium
ATAATTAGGGGCAGTCATCTTGTCTTTGGCGGGCAAATTAACCCATAGCTGAAAGCCCTGCATCAGGCCTTCATGTTGTTCTGGCATTTCTGAATGAACCACACCACTTCCAGCACTCATCCACTGCACACCATGTGTAGCAATCACCCCTTCGTTGCCGAGGCTGTCTTTATGGCGCATGGCGCCAGCCAAAATGTAGGTTACCGTTTGAAAGCCGCGATGGGGGTGGGCGGGAAGGCCAGCCAAGTATTGATCGGGCTCGTCACTGGCAAAATAATCCAGCAATAAAAAGGGATCCAGCATATCCAACATGGGTTGGCCAATAAGACGCATAAGGCTTACACCGGCACCATCAGAGGCGCGCATACCGGTAATTTGTTGGCTTACCTGTCTTGCTTGCATCATCTTCTATACCCTTATCGCTATGGCTGTTAATAAAGGGTATTTTACTCTTCAAAATAGTTGCAACAACTGGTAAAAATAGACACCAACCGTGCAAATATGCGCAGTTAGATCAATTAACTTTTAGATCGAGACAAGCCCAATAGCAGATCGATAAGCAGACCCAGAATGAAGCCAGCACTAGCAAAGATAGCCGGCATGCCAATTAAAGCCCCAAAGGCCATGAGGGTTCCCCAGTTTAAGCCAATAGTCGCCAAATCAATGATCAAACCGCCAAACGCATAGATAACGCCAAGTAATAAGCCTAAATATAAACCTAGGTGAGTCAGGCGCTTACGCCATGTAGCAGGTAGGTCAGTCATGGGCATTTACCATGTTACTGAGGATAGATTTAGGTTACTCTTACCCTCTTTTTGACGCAATCTCTATTTGAGGACCATTCAATGAGCAATATTACCCTCTTGGACGGTGGCCTTGGCCAAGCAATCAACTCCCGCTCCATGCAGGACAAATCTCACTCGCTTTGGTCGGTGCAGGTGGCGCCAGCATTGTCGGTGGTTGTTGTGAGATTAGCCCTGCTCATATTAAGCACTTACATAATATACTTATCGAGCAAGGCCATACCCCTAGCAAGTTGCAAGACTAGCGCTGAGTGATCTTCTTTTTCACCCTTCGAGTTAGATACCAAACAGTGCCCAAGACTAACGGGATCATCATTGCAACGACAGTGTCGGCAGAGAAAAACATCGCCTGCTCTGGCACGCCACGTAAACCCAAGGCCAGTAAACTGAGTACGTAAAAGGTCAACACCACCACGGATAGACTTTCAACGGTTTGCTGTAGACGAAACTGCATCTTCGCCCGACGGTCCATGGATTTCAGCAGATTCTGATTCTGCTTCTCGATGGACATATCGATACGGGTACGAATAAAATCCGTAGCACGCCCGACACGTCCAGACAGATCATCCAATCGCCGCTTGGCAGCATTGACCGTACGAATAGCCGGTGTGATGCGACGATCGATAAAGGCAGAGATGGTTTGCAGTTGATCTATCTCGCTTTCCTGCAATTCTTCAAAGCGCGATTCCACCATTTGATAATATGCTTGAGCTGCATCAAAACGGTAACGGGAATCAGCGATCAATTCCGCGATGGCGGCCGCCATGCCCGACAACTCAGCTAATAATTGCTGATCATCGATAGCTTCTAAAGCATGACTAAACTGATGGGTCAGTTTAGCCAAACGCCCTTCCATGTCACTCACTACCCCTGTGGTTTGTTGGGCCACAGGCAAGGCCAACAGCAGCATATTGCGGTAGGCTTCCAGCTCCAACAAGGCACGCACTATGCGGCCAATTTCACATTCGCTAAGGCTATGATTAAGCACCAGCATGCGATTAAAGCCATCATGTAGTCTTAAGGCACTCCACAGCGTCGCTGCCCCACCTCGCAGTTGCGAACCCTTTAGGCGCTCACCATCAAAATGCCCACGCAGACTATCGCGCTCTGGTACCTGGTCGGCATCCACGACCCCCACCTGCAAAGCCGAGACCACTTTACCGGGAATGGCCTCCAACCACTCCTCAGGCAGTGACGTCATGATAGTCTGAACAAAGGGCTGCTCGGTTGGCAAATAGGTTATAAAGCTATAGGTGCTAAATTCCGTATGCTGTTCCCAGCGCAACTCGAACTCAGGCATCCGAAAGGTCACAAAAGGTGGGCTTAACTCAACCTCCATGTGAAAATGTGCACACAGACTTTGCAAGTGCTCAATGGCTTGATGTGGTTGATAATTCCGCTCATGCAACACAGCGATATAAGCGACTTGAACGGGTCCTTCGACAGGAAAAAATGCACGACTGTGCAAACCATTATAACTTTCAACAAATCGTTGATGGGTATTTAAATTCATAGGTTATGAGCTAACTTTTAATTTTTAGACTGTATGATATTTTATACACTTATACAAAAATTAAAAGATGGCTACTAAAACCTCAACAAAGTCAGGCTACGACATACCAACACTATGCATCAATTAGCTGGCTACCTATAATCAGTTGTTCATCGTCATCATGGGGCTCAACGTGCTAATTCGTAATCAGGATAAAATTCTTTCACCGGCTATTATCAAGCAGCACTTCGCTGATCTTGGCTATATCTGTAACGATAGTATTGCCACCAGTGTTTATCTGGCCTGCCACCTGCAAAAGCCCATTCTGGTTGAAGGGCCTCCGGGGGTGGGCAAAACAGAATTAGCCAAAAAGACCGCAGAATTATTAACGGCACCCTTGATTCGTATGCAATGTTACGAAGGTTTGGATGAAACCAAAGCCTTGTATGA
>JAERSU010000157.1 GCA_016845445.1 Oceanospirillaceae bacterium
GACAGCGGACTAAGTACTATTCTGGGAACTCGTATTCACTAATCACGGGTACTACACAAAGCACTTCAGCTCCAGGCCTATTGGCTGTGATCCAATGGTAGGCATCATTGCGGCTGTTGGCGGTAATGGACATGGATTGACTGATGCCTTGAATAGCGAAATGAATGAAGTACTTCATGGTGTTGCTCCTCGTTGAGCGCGGTTGCTATGGGTTCAATATAGCTGTCCTGCGACAATCAACAATGAAAAACTGATCAAACAATTTGAAGGGTTCATGTTTTCTTATATATAAGAAAAACTTAAGTGATATTTAATTAATGCTGATGTATGCTTAACTAAAAGTCGTTTTCACATGAGTTGCCATGCATTCACTCAGTCGCAATGTGTCCTTTAAGCAGTTACGTATTTTTGCTTCTGCTGCCAGAAACAAGAGTTTTATGGCGGCGGCCAATGAATTACATCTAAGCCAGCCTGCCGTTTCTATGCAGATGTCGAAACTGGCAGAAATTGCTGACACGGAGCTGTTTACTAAATCGGGTCGTAATCTCGAGTTAACCGAAGCGGGCGAAATATTGCAGCTGCATGTGGTAAAGATGTTGCAAAATATGGCCGATGCCGAAGGTGCCTTGAATGCCCTCAAGGGTATTCAAGCGGGTAAGGTGAAGATGGCTATTACCACAACCGCCCGTTATTTTATCCCCCAGTTAATCAAACAATTTAACGATCTGCATGAGGATGTGGAAGTGCAGATGGAGGTGGTGAATCGTTCTCAGGTCATCGATTACCTGGCTCAGGGCAAGGTTGATGTGGCCATCATGGGGAGGCCACCCAAGCGCATTTCCGTGCGCAGCGAGGTGTTTGCCGAACACCCTTATGTCATCATCGCCCATCCGCAGCATCCTCTAGCCGGGCAACAGCGTATTTCACCTGCAGACATTGCTGGCGAGGTGTTCCTCATGCGTGAAGAGGGTTCAGGGACGCGCAAACTCATGCAGTACTTCTTTGCTAGTAATGATATTCATACGCCCCGCGGGCATGTGGTAGGCGGCAATGAGTCCATTAAGCAATCGGTGATGGCAGGTTTGGGTATTGCTTTTGTATCACGCCATACAATTAGCCACGAGCTAACAGCAGGGCGTCTAGTGGTGCTGCAGGTAAAGAACCTGCCTATCATCAGAACTTGGAATTTGATCAGGCCGGTTAATGTCACTGACAATCAAGCAACTCAGGCACTGGTTGAATTTCTCAAGCAGCAAGCCCCAGAGGAAGTTGCTAACCTTTGAAGCGCGCCTGATTAATCACCTAGATAGGAAAGGAAAATGGGCGGCCAAGTGGGGAAAGATCTAGCTGTACTTGGGGTAGAGCTTGTGACGGCCTAATGCGGCCATGGATAGCAGCATAAATACCAAGGCCGGTATAAGTGCCATATGGTTTACTTGGCTAATGTCTGCTAACCAGCCACCGACTAACGACAGTGCAAAAGACAGGCTGAAACCCAATAGAGTCATACCCGCGCTTAAACGAGTGACGGCTTTGCCAGTGGCGATGTAAGGCGGTAAAGACAGCAGTAAAATCAACATGACGGTGGCGCTAAAGCCAGTGATACAGGCCGCAATCCAAGATAGCCAGCCAGTGAAAAAGGTAAAGCCCGCCAAACCAAGCAAAGCGCATAGGGCTGCCATGCCTATGGGGTTGCGGTAACCAACCCATTTTGGCTTAGCTAGAATTAGCAATGAGCCTAACAGGGGCATGGCATTATAACCAAACAGAAACTCTTCTAAGGCTTCAATTTCCCCACGTTGGCGGAGGATGGAGCCACAGTAGGCATTGATAATGAAAAAGGCAATGATGGAGTTGGTATAAAGAATGCTGAATTGCCACAGACGTTTATCTTTCCAGTTGGGGAAGGTGGCACTATCAGCTGCTTCGATTGCCACATTGTCTATGGCCCCTGGTGGGGTTTTCATCATGACAACCAGAAGGGTAATTAGTAGGATGGGTATGGCCCACAGGATCAAAACCATGGTCCAGTCGCCATTTGCCATCGGCAAAACCACTGGCAAGGTTAGTCCAGCACTAGTGAGTTCGCCCATCATCATGCCGTTTAAATAGACGGCACTACCTAGAGCTAGATGGGATGGCGTCCAACAGCGTGTAGCAGCGGGTAGTGCTGTCTGGAAAACCGCAATACCTAGCCCCATCAATGCCGACATAAAAAATAGCAGCAAGGTGCTGGGTACCTGGCCACGCGCTATGGAAGCGGCAACCATGACCAGCAAACCACCGACAATGCTAATCCGCAAGCCAAAGCGATTGATAAACCAGGCAGCGGGTAAGGCCCCAAGAGCGATGGCTACCACTGGTAGCATGGTAAGCGCCCCTAAGCTCTCACCCAAGCCGAAATCATCGGCGATGTGAATGGCCAGTGGGGGCACAGACAAGACCGTGATACGCAAGGTCCAGCCCACTAGCCACAAAACAATGAGCATGCCGTAAGGCTTGGGCAGGTGCAGGTTTGGTGTTTGGGTCATAGAGGTGAACTCTTAGCTTGCACGCTTTAATAGGGAGCTAAGTACGCGATTGAGGTCCCTGACTGAATTGCAGCATTCTACCTGAGAACAGTAGGGCGTGTATGCCTGCATGATGGAATCGCCTGTATTCCAGCTAAATTTTCCTTCCGGGTTGAGCCAAATCACCCGTTGGCTACGACGGTATACTTCTTCCCAGATGTGGGCGCAGGATTGATTGTTATTGTTACGAGCGTCACCTAGCATAATGACCGTGGTACGTGGATCCATGTCTCTGACAACGTTTGCCTGTAGATCGCGTAAAGCCTTGCCGTAGTCTGTGGGTTGATTACCCCAGCGTTGCATTACCTGCCCAAGGGAGGCCTCTAGGTCTTGCTTGTTGAGTAGGTCGGTCACTTCCCCAAGGTCTGAGGAAAATACAAAGGAGCGTACCTTGGGCAAGACATCCTGCAGACAATATAAAAACAGCAATAAAAATTGGGCTACGCGGCTAACAGAACCACTGACATCACAAATGACCATGAGTTTGGGGCGTTCAATGCGGGTGGTTTTCCATTTGGTGTGAAATAGATAGCCATCAAAGGCCGCGTTGGCAGCAATGGTACGCCTGACATCCAATAGTCCGCGTTTGGTCACCCGTCGGCGACGGCTATGCAGGCTAGCTAGGCGTTTGGCCGATTTTCGCACTAGCTTTTCGATCAGGTGGTAGTTACGTTTATCGATGCTGGTGAGGTTCGCTCGTTGTAGGTTGTTGAGTCGCAAGGCATCGGGTTGGTTGCTGCTGTAAAGGCTAAATTGTTGCTCTACATAATCACGTACCTGCTGCTGCAACTGGTTGCGAGCTTGACGCACAAGCTGGGCCTCGGCGCTATCGGCTTGTGCTTGGCTAAGGCTATTGAGTTGTTGCTGCAAGGCGCCATCGCCCAAGGCCTGCATGATGCGAAAGGTCACCATGGGAATTTGGGTCAGGGCACTCATGGTTTGCGCGCCCGCTGCGGTGGCGGCACTGGCGATGTTCATTTGCAAGGTACTGAGGTCATTGCTAACAAGCTGTTGCGCCAAAGGCTGGTCTAGTAACGGCCTGCGCAGATCTTCGTTGCTGGCTTCTGCAACAGACACTTCAAGATTTTGTAGGTGGCTAAAAAAAGCCTCGAAGGTCTGCTCAAAAATCGGATGGTTGGTTAGGTTCTTACTCAGGGTGGCAGCCAAGCTATGTTTTAACATCACGGCATCGTCAATGCCCACCAGCTGCGCTGCTTGCAGGGCATCGAGGGTTTCCGCTGAGGAGATGGGTAATCCCGCCTGGCGCAGAGCATGAATAAAATCGCCAAGTATCTTTTGCATAGCAGCTGGGCTTACAGGCCTTTGTTGGCGGCTTTAATAAGGGCCGGTAGCTCCGGTTCTACGGCATCAATATCATCCTGATATTTGAGCAGTAGATTGAGGGTGTCTTTGGCCCATTGT
>JAERSU010000158.1 GCA_016845445.1 Oceanospirillaceae bacterium
AATTGGTGCCGCGCTCCTGCAAGTCGAGCATGCCCCAACCCAGGCACTGGTTGTCATGGACAATATCGTAACGGTCACCGTGCTCTGCAAGGTACTTGCTAAGGCGCCGGCTAAAACAATAAGGCTCGGCAAAACCGCCGGTGAGCTTGCTGGTCCACTCGATAATATTGGTAAAGGATTTCAGGTGTCTCGGACGCAGCGATGCCAGGCCGTTGGCGAACAGGTCGAGGCTTGGCATCTTGATCAGGCGCACGCGCGGATCCAGGTGCGGATAAGGCTGGCCGGAAATCACGTCGACATTATGGCCGGCATCGACCAGGGCCTTGCTCAGGTACTTGATATAAATACCCTGGCCACCGCCATGCGGGGCACTGCGGTAGCCGGTAATACAGATATTCAGTGGGCGGTCTACACCGGTATGGATTGGGACAACAACGCCTTCTTCGGCAATGTCGGCGGTATCCGGGCCAGCAGGCAATGCACCAGCGCGCTGGTACAGGTCGGCCGCCTGCTCGGCATCGATTCCGGCTTTGGCAGACCCAACCGGGCGCAAACCAGCCGCTGTAGTCTCGGATTGGCTCATCGAGTCACACTGTTCCAATAGGCAGGCAATTGTCCCGCTGTGATCATTTTTAGCCTTGCACAGCAGGTTGCCTCAAAAAAGGGGCGCTTATTCTCTTATAAAGACTGGTAAGCGTCCATAGTGGGTGACTATATGTTAATCAGCTTTTCCGATATTTCACGGGGAGGTCACCAATCGAGAGCCGGCTGGTGCTTATATGGTCAATGTCGGTGATAACAGGCGAGGCGAGCTGGAAAATTGAACAGCCATTGGCCGGCTGGCCAGGATTACAGCCAAGCGGTACTACGCCTGGCCGGCACTAGGAAAAGTCCCGTGACACCATTTTTGTGTATACACCCTCGCTTTCCATCAAGCTGGAGTGGGTGCCGCGCTCGACTACCCGGCCCTGGTCCATCACCAGGATCTCGTCGGCATGCTCGACAGTGGACAGGCGGTGGGCAATCACAATGGTAGTGCGATCACGCATTACCCGCTCCAGCGCCGCCTGGATGAATGCCTCGGATTCATTGTCCAGCGCGGAAGTTGCTTCGTCGAGGATGAGGATAGGCGCGTCCTTGAGCAACGCCCGGGCAATGGCGATGCGCTGGCGCTGGCCACCGGACAATAAACTGCCGTTCTCACCCACCACAGTGTCGTAACCATCCGGCAAGGCCAGGATAAATTCGTGCGCATTGGCCGCCCTGGCCGCCTCGACAATTTCCTGCTCGCTAAAGCTGCCGTTACCGTAGGTGATATTGGCCGCCACCGTATCGTTAAACAAGGTGACGTTTTGCGAAACCACCGAAATTTTTTCGCGCAGGGCCGACAGGCGATAGTCGTCGATAGCGACACCATCAATAAGGATTTCACCACCCGTGCGGGTATAAAAACGCGGCAATAAATTGGCCAGGGTAGATTTCCCGCTACCGGATTTGCCTACCAGTGCAATAGTGGTGCAAGGTGCAATCTCAAGCGAGATATCACCCAGGGCGTCTTCGGCCGACCCGGGATAGCGAAAACTGACGTTCTCGAAAGTTATCGCCCCGCGAATGCCCGAGCCATCACGCTGGCCGTCGTCGCGCTCTTTTTCTTTATCCATATAGGAGAAAATTTCATCGGCTGCAACAACACCCTGGACGATTTGTGCGTAAACGCTGCTTAAACTGCGCACCGGCTTGGGCAGCATCGCGGCCGCCGTCACGTAAGCAATCAATTCTGCCGGATCCATCGTATCCTTGACCATCAGCACCACATACATCACAACGGCCATAGCCAGGATCACCAGCATTTGCATTACCGGCGTATAGATTGAGGTTGCCTTGGTCATCTTTTGCAGGAACTTGCGCGTTTCCTGGCTCGCCCTGGTAAACCGCTCTACTGCTATATCTTCACCCACAGAACTTTTTACCAGCCGCACCGAACCCAATACTTCGCTGGCCACGTGGTTGATATCAGCCATTGAAGCCTGTATCCCCTTGCCCAGGCGTTTCATTTGCTTGCCTATCCAGCCAATTACCAGACCCAGTACAGGACCTAACAACAAGAAAATAATGGTGAGCTGCCAATTGGAATAAACCATATAGGCAAACAGGGCGATAACCGTAAATCCTTCGCGGACAATAATGGTTATAGCCTTGGTTACCGACTGTGTGAGCGCAGTTGCGTTATAGGTAAATAACGACACCAGGTTGCCGGTTTTGTTTTTATCAAAAAAGCCCAACGGCAAATAGACCAGGCTGGAAAAAAGTTGGCAACGAATCGCATGCACCACACCCGCTCCCGCCTTACCCATGTAGTAATTGCCAAGGTAACCGCCTATGCCGCGCAACAGTGCAATTCCGACACACATCGCAGGGATAAAATACATACCATCAACAGCGTCGCCATCCAGTGCGCGAACAAAGGACTCCATTAGCACTGCAAATGCAGGCTGGGATATTGCAAACAGTGCAAAGCCAAAAAACGAGATTAAAA
>JAERSU010000159.1 GCA_016845445.1 Oceanospirillaceae bacterium
GATTTTTTCTCTTGGTAGCTGATAAGCACTACACTGGCCCCTTGTTTAACCAGCTGCTGCAGGTAGTCATCTGAGGTACCCAAGGCATCAACCAGGCGATGACTTAGGGCTTGCTGACCGTACCAAACATCGCCATTGGCCACTTCTTTAATATTCACCTGGGGACGCTGCTCAACCACCCAGTTTTTAAACAGGTCATGGGTTATTTGTAAATCCTCCATAAACTTGTCTTTACCCTTGCGCGTGTTTTCTCCCATTAGGGTTACGCTACGTTTATGCTCGCCGGCGGTCATCACTTCAACATCAATATCATGCTTTTTTAACAATCGATGAATATTCGGTATTTCAGCGACCACCCCTATGGAGCCCAGTATGGCGAATGGGGCGGCGATAATATGGTCGGCTAAACAGGCCATCATATAACCACCGCTAGCCGCCACCTTGTCCACGCAGATCGTTAATGGCAGGCCTGCAGCACGAATGCGGGCTAATTGGGAAGCCGCCAAACCATAGGAGTGCACCATGCCGCCGGCTGATTCCAAGCGCAGGATTACTTCATCACCGGCATTAGCCACAGCCAATATAGCAGTAATCTCGTTACGCATCTTATCCACGTCTGAGGCTTTGATATCCCCATCAAAATCCAATACGTAATGCTGCTTGTCCAACTTTGGTAAACCATCATGGGCATCGTCATTAGCGCCCTTTTGCTGGGCCACACCCTTAGCCAGATTTTTGGCCTGCTTCTTGGCGCTTTTAGCTTCGGCCTTGTCTTTCTTGTCCTGCACTTTGCGCCAGTTTTTTAGTTGAAACTTGTCCATGATGAGATCATGGACCGTGTCCACCATGTCTTCAATGTCGTCATTATATTTGCGTGCTTCAATGTAACCTTGCTTACTAGCCCGACGCGACTGACCGGCCACAACAATGACACCCACTAGGATGATAAGGGCAATGACAAGGGTCACCACCTTGGCTAGAAACAAGCCATATTCTTGTACAAATTCCAACTTTACTCTCCTTTGGCAACGCCCTAAAACAAGGTGCGAAGGCAGATGTCTATAGACCTGTTTATAGTGTTCTTACACTGGCTTAACAAGGTTTAATTGGAGCAAGGGTCAATTATTTTCAAACAGTTGTTTGATTTTTTCCAAAATACTGCCTACAATCTGCAAATCAGTTAAACCAACCCATAGGAATTAGCACCATGGCCGTAGCAGAAATCATGGCAAAACTAACCGACGCCTTTAACGCTGATGCAGCAGATGATCTGGAAGCGACCTTTCAATTCATGATTGAAGGTGACGACGATTTTTATATCACCATCGAAGACGAAGACTGCAGTGCAGGCGTTGGTGAACATGATGATCCTGACATCACCATGATCATGGATGTTGATACGTTAAAAGAAATTGTTACCGGTGAATTGGATGGTATGGCAGCCTTTATGGGCGGCCGTCTAAAAGCCGAAGGCGACGTCATGCTTGGTACCCGCCTAGGTCAATTGTTTGATCTTAGTTAAAGACCCATTAAGAGTAAGCTTCTAGAGCCGTATCAATAAGCTGCCTAGCGATAGAAAAACTAGGTGGCAACTGCGGCAGATCATTGGGCATAAACCAATCTGCCGCATCTATTTCTACCCCATCCACCTGAATCTCACCACTGTCGTACTCAGCAAGAAAGCCCATCATCAATGAATGTGGAAATGACCAGGACTGGCTGTAAAGGTAGGTTAATTTACCTAACTTTACCCCTACTTCCTCATACACTTCGCGATGCACTGCGGCCTCAATGTTTTCACCAGCTTCAACAAAGCCAGCTAACGCACTGTAGCGGCCTTCGGGGAAACGTGTGTTGTGGGCCAACAGAATACCCTTTGGGCCCTTTACCACCACAATGATACAAGGCGAAATACGCGGATATTGGGTATGCTCACAGGCCTTACAATATAAACCATAATCTTGTTTGTGTAGCTGGGTGTGGGCCCCACATCGACCGCAATACTGGTGGTCTCGCAGCCAATGTGATAATTGCAAAGCGCGAGACAAAAGGTCTACCTCTAGCTCAGACAGACTAGCCATCAATTCACGTCCGTGCACCACCTCATGGGACCAGTTCACTGAATGACAAACTGTATGCAGGTAGATATCTTCATCACCTAGGCTAGCTATCAATAATGGCCGCTGCTGCCCTGCACTATGAGCAAGCGCCAAAGGCAGGTGTTGCAGCCAATTTTGCTGTGCATCCAGCAAAACCTCTCCATTTTGCATATAGATATAACGAGATGTTATTGAGTTTGCTTCCCTATGACTCTTTATCTTCATTATTAAACCTCTAATTTAAGGGGCTTTTATTTGAATTAAACCCTTGAAAGCCTTAAAATATCGCGCCAAATTGACTTAATCAAGACTGCCGCAGAAAAAACCATCGCCAGCAAAGGGTCAAATAACCGAATTTATAATCTTTATAGGAACCGCAAGTATGCAACGCGCCCACACCTTGAGTCAGGCCTTTACGCAGAACTTTCTCGGTAACTCCCCTACTTGGTATAAGCAGGCGATTATCGGATTTCTGATCCTCAACCCTATCTTGATGGTCTTAGCAGGCCCAACGGTAACCGGTTGGGTCCTGATCTTTGAATTCATCTTCACTTTGGCCCTAGCCCTTAAGTGTTACCCATTACAACCAGGTGGTCTTCTTGCCATTGAAGCTGTAGTTATTGGCCTAGCATCACCCCATGGTGTTTATCATGAAGTGAACGCTAACCTTGAAGTAATCTTGCTACTCATGTTCATGGTAGCGGGCATCTACTTTATGAAAGATATGCTGTTAGCCGTTTTCACGCGCCTATTGGTGAGTGTAAAATCTAAAACCATGCTATCTTTGTTGTTTAGCATCTCTGCAGCGATCCTGTCTGCCTTCCTTGATGCCCTTACCGTTACCGCTGTACTAATCAGTGTTTCTGTTGGTTTTTACGGCGTCTACCACAAGGCGGCATCCCAAGCGGGGGCACACGCTCACGATCATGCCAACGATGATTTGGTACACGACCATCATCGTGAAGACCTTGAAGAGTTTCGCGCCTTCCTGCGTAGCCTAATGATGCACGGTGCTGTGGGTACAGCTTTAGGTGGTGTAATGACCCTAGTTGGTGAACCACAAAACCTCCTGATTGCCGAAAAAGCTGGCTGGAACTTCGTTGAGTTCTTCACCATGATGCTACCTATTACAGCACCTGTTTTTATTGTTGGTATTCTTACTTGTTTCTTCACAGAAAAGTTAAACTTGTTTGGCTACGGCGCCAAAATACCCCCTGCAGTACGCCGTGTACTAGAAGAATTTGCTGCAAAAGAAAAGGCCAAGCGTAACCTACGTGACTATGCCACCTTGATTATTCAAGGCATTGTTGCGGTAATATTGGTATTTTCTTTGGCCTTTCACGTGGCCTCTGTTGGTCTGGTTGGCCTGATGATCATTATTTTACTTACCGCTTTCAACGGTATTGTAGAAGAGCACCAGATTGGCCACGCCTTTGAAGAAGCCCTGCCATTCACGGCTTTGTTGGTGGTATTCTTCTCTATCGTTACGGTAATTCACGAACAGCACCTGTTTAACCCAATTATTGATTGGGTACTGACCTTGGAGCGTGATGTGCAACCTAGCGTTTTCTTTGTTGCTAATGGCGTACTATCCGCCATTAGTGACAACGTATTTGTTGCCACCATCTACATCAACGAAGTAAAAGCAGCTTTGGATGCCGGCACCATTGACCGCCAGCACTTTGATACTTTGGCAATTGCCATCAACACAGGTACGAACCTCCCTAGCGTAGCAACACCTAACGGTCAGGCTGCCTTCTTGTTCCTGCTTACCTCTGCCCTTGCCCCATTGATTCGCCTATCATACGGCACCATGGTATGGATGGCCCTGCCATACACCATCACCATGAGTATTGTGGGCTACCTAGCGGTAGTGAACTTCCTTTAATCACTCACGTGATTAAAAAAGCCCGCTCATGGTAGCGGGCTTTTTTGTGGCGGCTAGTATCGTGGCAGCCACTAGTTGGTTCCGTACCACACTGCTGGGGAGGGGAACCACTTGCAGGTTCGGCCATGAATACTGGACTCTGGTAGCTTCTCTTTCCTTGGCCGACTGCGTAGGCTTCCCGGCGCAAAACCAGGTTTAATGGGCGCTGCGGAACTCGGCCCTTTGGGCCTCAGACAGTCCTCGCTTATTCCCATTAAACCTAGCTTTGCTTGGCTTCGTCAACGTTCCGCAACCATCGTCAAGTATCCATGCCCTAAGTGCAAATCGTCAGTGATTTTCCAGTATTGCACTAGGCCGCAATGGTGATTGAAAGTTCTAGCGGAACGTTGACGCAGCCGAGTCAGTGCGTTCACAACGGGAATCAAGCGAGGACTGTCTGAGGGAGCTTGCGACCGAGTTCCGCAGCGCCCGTTGGGGGCGTGCTGGCGAAGGGAAGCTGGCGTAGCCAGCCAAGGAAAGAGTAGCTAGGGCTTTCTATCACCATTGTGGCGGAACCTGCAAGTGGTTGCCCTCCCCCGCAATGTGGCATTATGCTAGCTAGTGGAACCACCAGATTCGATAGAATGCCACATGCTTTCGCCACTGGCAGCCTTACCAACGACCTGTAGCTTGTCTGAGTGGGCGGTGAGCTCATCGGCACTAGCGTGAACCACCACCAGGCCAGAACCATCAACTTCAATTTGTTCTGGCGAACTGCCATCACCGTCTGCAGCATCAGCATCCTCACCGGCCAATAGCAAACTGGTTTGCCCGCCGGTCATGGCTAGGTATACGTCGGCCAGAATTTCCGAGTCAAGCAAGGCGCCGTGCAGCTCTCGATGACCATTATCTATGTAATAACGACGGCACAAGGCATCCAGGTTATTCTTTTGGCCTGGGTGCTTTTGTCGTGCCATTACCAGGGAGTCAGTAATCTCACAAATATCACCAATCTTGGGTAGCTTTGTGCCCTTGGCCTTGGCCACCAACATCAATTCGTGATCTAAGAAACCAATATCAAATGGGGCGTTATGGATAACCAATTCAGCCCCATCAATAAAGGCCAAAAAGTCGTCAAAAACCTCAGCAAAAACCGGTTTATCTGCTAAAAAATCATCGGTAATGCCATGCACAGCCTGGGCTTCTAAAGGCACATCACGCTCTGGCTGAACATATTGATGATAATGACGCCCCGTCAGGCGCCGATTCACCATTTCGACACAACCGATTTCTACCAGCTTGTCACCTTTTCTTGGGTCAAGACCCGTGGTTTCCGTATCAAGGACAACTATTCTAGACACGTTTTAATCTCTTCTAGTTAATTTTGTATAAATGTACCGCTCACTCAACTGTGCTCAGCAGCACCTAAATTGGCAAGCTCATCGGCTATTTCATTTTCTGCATGGCCACTGTGGCCTTTTACCCAATGCCAATGCACCTGGTGTTTTTCCACTTCACGATCTAATTGCTGCCACAAATCGGCGTTCTTTACCGGTTTACGGGCAGCGGTCATCCAGCCCTTGGCTTTCCAGCCATGTATCCATTCGGTAATACCCTGCCTTACATACTGCGAATCCGTTGTTAGTTGCACCACACAGGGACGCTTAAGGGCGGCTAAACCCTTAATGGCAGCCATTAATTCCATGCGATTATTGGTGGTGAGCGCTTCGCCACCATGCAAGCGTTTTTCTTGCTGCTTATAGCGCATGAGAACCCCCCAACCACCTGGCCCGGGGTTGCCTTTACAGGCGCCATCAGTATAAATCTCTACTTCATCCATTGCTTTGCTTTGACTTCAATTGTCCCTTAACTTGGTCTTCCATCCGCGCCATGCCCAGTTGTGGACGACGAATTTTGGCACGCCAGGAAGGCCTATAATTGCGAATGCGCACTTCTTGCTTTACCGCACTAATGACATAAAAGGCCCCCAAAGGCCAATTGCGTCCTTCCCCGAAGGATTCCATTTTAACAGTTCGTTGCAACCATTTGTTGCTATTTACCGGCCAGCGATAAAAGCCATAGCTGGTATCGTTTACTTTAAAATTCAATAGACTAAGCCAGTCATGTAAGCGATGGGCAGGTAAAAAGCGGTAGGTCCACGGCCGCCCACGGCGTAAGCGCATATTGCGCCACAAGCCCCAACTACTATAGGGGTTAAAACCGCATATCAGCATACGTCCCCCAGGCATAACGACCCGGGCGGCTTCACGTAAGAGATCATGAGGATCATGTGCCATATCAAATACGTGTTGCATAACCAAGGCCTGAATTGAATCCGTCGCTAACGGCAGATTATGGGGATCCATGATCACCTGGGTATCCATACCGCTATGCGAACTTAGCAATATATTACGCGCCATATTGGCCGCCAACTGACTGCTAGCATCTGCCCCCGGGCCAACATGCACACGATAAACGCCAAAACATTGTTGCAGGTGCTGTTGCAATAGGTGGTTTTCGCAAGCCTGCATGGCTTGGCCCAAATCCGTACGTAACCACTGTTCAAACAATAATTGCTCTTGGTCGTAACTTTGTAACCCACGTATTTTCATATTTTCAGAACATTAAGCTGCTTCAGTAGGTGGACATTGCTGCTTGGCTATTGCCATCAACCCATGGCAAGTATTAGGCTATAGTCATTAGTCAATTATTTCACACTATCGACATGACGAACACCTATACTATCACGCCAATTCCAGCCTTTGATGATAATTATATTTGGTGCCTAAGCAACGACCGGCAGCAAGCTTTGGTGGTTGACCCAGGTGACGCCGAGCCGGTGATCAACTATATTAATGACCATGACCTCACTCTGGCGGGTATTCTCATCACCCACCACCACCATGACCACACAGGCGGCATCCAAGCCTTACAGGCCAAACATGCCAACTTGTTGGTTGCCGGCCCACAATCTAGCCCCTGTCAGCTCATCAACAGGCCCTTGGCTGATCATAGTAAACTGAGCTTAATGGGGATCGAATTTACCATCATGAGCATACCGGGCCATACCCTCGATCACATAGCCTATTTTGACTCCCAAGGAGGTAATCTGTTTTGTGGCGACACCTTGTTTTTAGGTGGTTGTGGACGGGTCTTTGAAGGCACTATGGAACAGATGCACAGCGCTTTGCAACGCCTTATGAGCTTGCCCAACACTACCAAAGCCTACCCTACCCACGAATACAGCTTAGCCAACCTAGAC
>JAERSU010000160.1 GCA_016845445.1 Oceanospirillaceae bacterium
CCATTTTACCATGGTTTGCGACATCAAATCAGCTGAAATGCGCTCAACTGTCATGAATTTCCCACCAAAAGATAATAAAAAAGGCCGCTCTAAAGCGGCCTTTTTAAATTATTGGAGGCTTACTTTCTCGATTAAGCTTCCATGTCCTTCATGGTCAACTTGATACGGCCGCGGGCATCCACGTCCAGCACCTTCACCTTCACCATCTGACCTTCTTCTAGATAGTCAGTCACCTTCTCAACACGCTCCTGAGAGATCTGCGAAATGTGCACCAAACCATCCTTGCCTGGCAGGATATTAACGAAAGCACCAAAGTCCACGATACGCTCTACTTTACCTTCGTAGATAGCACCGACTTCAGCTTCAGCGGTAATGGCCAGAATGCGCTGCTCGGCATCCAAAGCAGACGCCTTGTCATCGGCATATACACGCACCGTACCATCGTCTTCAATATCGATAGAAGCACCCGTTTCTTCACATAGTGAACGAATAGTTGCGCCACCCTTACCAATCACGTCACGGATCTTGTCTTGGTCGATCTTGATGGTCTTCATGGTCGGTGCGTTGTCATTCAACTCTTCACGAGCAGTAGCGATAACCTTGTTCATTTCACCGAGAATATGGATACGTGCATCGTAGGCTTGCTCCAACGCGATCTCCATGATTTCTTCAGTGATACCCTGGATCTTGATATCCATCTGCAAAGCAGTGATACCGTCTGCAGAACCGGCTACCTTAAAGTCCATGTCACCCAGGTGATCTTCGTCACCTAGGATGTCAGTTAGTACGGCAAAGCCTGCATCTTCTTTAACCAGACCCATAGCAATACCTGCTACTGGCGCTTTCAGTGGTACACCAGCATCCATCAATGCCAAGGAAGCACCACACACAGAAGCCATGGAGCTAGAACCGTTAGATTCAGTAATTTCAGACACCACGCGGATGGTGTAAGGGAAGTCTTCCTGACTAGGCAGCATGGCCTGAATACCACGACGGGCTAGACGACCGTGACCAATTTCACGACGGCCTGGGCTCATCATACGACCCGTTTCACCAACGGAGTAGCTAGGGAAGTTGTAGTGCAGCATAAAGGCATCTTTACGCTCGCCTTCTAGGGCATCAATGATCTGCTGATCACGGCTGGTACCTAAGGTAGCGGCAACGATGGACTGGGTCTCACCACGAGTGAACAAGGAAGAACCGTGGGCCTTAGCCAAGGTACCAATTTCAACATTGATACCACGCACGGTCTTGTTGTCACGACCGTCAATACGAGGTTCGCCAGCCACCACACGAGAACGCACAGTGTTCTTTTCCAACTTGGCAACCATGGCCAATACGTCAGCTTCGCTTGGACCTTCTTCGTCACCACACAGTTGCGCAACGGCATCAGCCTTCACTTCACCTAGACGCGCATAACGATCCATCTTGTCGCTGATCTGATAAGCTTCACCAACGGCAGCGCCAACGGCGGCGGTAACCGCATCTTTCAGTGCAGTGTTTTCCGCTTCGGCTTGCCACTCCCAAGCAGGCTTGGCAGCTTCGGCAGCAAATTCGTTGACTGCGTTAATAACCGTCTGCATCTCATCGTGAGCGTAGAGTACGGCACCTAGCATTTCGTCTTCGGACAGCTCATCAGCTTCAGATTCAACCATCAATACAGCGTCAGCAGTACCGGCTACTACCATGTCCAGATCGGAATCAGCCATGGCTTCGTAGCTTGGGTTAAGGATGTAACCATCATCATTGTAACCAACGCGAGCAGCCCCGATTGGGCCCGCAAAAGGAATACCAGAAATAGCCAAGGCAGCAGAGGTACCAATCATGGCAGCAATGTCTGGACTGTTTTTCTTGTCAGCCGATACAACGGTACAGATAACCTGTACTTCGTTCATGAAGCCTTTAGGGAACAATGGGCGAATTGGGCGGTCGATTAGACGACTGGTTAGGGTTTCAAATTCGCTTGGGCGGGCTTCGCGCTTAAAGAAACCACCAGGAATCTTACCTACCGAATAGGTCTTTTCCTGATAGTGCACAGACAGTGGGAAGAATCCCTGATCTGGGCGTGCAGTCTTAGCACCAACCACAGCGACGAGTACTTGAATAGCATCATCAATAGTCACCAGCACAGCGCCAGTAGCTTGACGAGCAATACGACCCGTTTCTAGGGTCACGGTCTGTTGACCGTATTGGAAAGTCTTAGTAATTACAGACATTATTTTCTCCATTTAAATGGACAAGCCTTTATCTCAACAGTCTGCTCCACCAGTACTCTTATTAACTCTTTGGTAAATCACAAAGCCAATAAGAAGTACGGGCCAAGCTGTATCATGCCAACTTGTCGTTGTTTTCCTAGGTAAAAAAGTAGGGCCGGGTAAAACCCGGCCCTTAACCATTTTAGCGACGCAGTCCCAAACGACCGATAAGAGCCGTATAGCGCTGAGCATCTTTACGCTTCAGGTAGTCCAACAGCTTACGACGCTGGTTTACCATGCGAATCAAACCACGACGAGAGTGGTGATCTTGCTTGTGCTCTTTGAAGTGTCCCTGCAGGCCAACAATGTTAGCAGTTAGCAGTGCAACTTGAACTTCTGGGGAACCAGTGTCGCCTTCAGCAACCTGGTAGTCAGCAACGATAGTTGCTTTTTCTTGGGCAGATAGTGCCATAATAGTATCTCCTAATATGCCTTCGAAGTGAGCTTCGAAGTCAATCTTGGTTCCCACCGCGCATATTAACAGTGGAACCGTTTAAGAACTGCAACACTCTATTGAGTCTGCAGCAGACGTTTGGCACGCAAGGTGCCATTTGCGGCCACTTCAGCAATACCAATAAAGGCCTGCTGGTCACCGTAAACTCTTACCAGACCGGGATTTACCTGCTCGCTGAGAGTTAACACTTTACCCTGCTGCAGCGCACCCGATTGCTGGGCGCATAATTGTACAGCATTTAAATGCAAAACGGCAGTATCTGCAGGCAATAATAGGGCATCCAAGGCAGCAAATAAGGCCGATTGTGGCGCATTTTCATCATATTCACGCTGCACCGACTCAATTAGCTCATCCAACTGCGCAAAAGTTAGCATCTGCTCAGCCTTAAACGGCCCCGCTTGTAGTCGGCGTAACTGGGCCACATGGGCACCACAATCCAGAGCCAGACCCAGGTCTTCCACTATAGAGCGGATATAGGTGCCTTTACTGCAGGTGATATCCATACGCACCTGGGTATCTGCCATGGACATCAAGGTGAGATCATAGATGGTCACCTGACGGGGCTTTACCTCGACCTGCTTGCCTTCTCTGGCCAGCTTATACAAGGGTTGACCATTGTGCTTTAAAGCAGAAAACATGGACGGCACCTGGGTAATCTGTCCACGAAATTGCGGCAATTCTGCCTCCACCATAGCCTTCGATATGTGCTCACAAGGCTTGGTCTCTACAACCTCACCATCTGCATCACTGGAATCCGTACGCACACCTAATTGAGCCGTGGTTTGATAGCGCTTGTCAGCGTCTAGGAGGAATTGGGTAAATTTAGTCGCTTCGCCCAAACAGATGGGCAGCAGGCCCGTCGCCAAGGGATCCAAGGCACCCGTGTGGCCCGCTTTACGGGCCCCAAAAAGGCGTTTAATGCGCTGCAGGGCATGATTAGAGCTCATGCCTGTGGGCTTGTCTAAAATGAAAATGCCGTCAATTTGACGGCCTTTTTGTTTTCTTGGCATAGCTTGTGGCTTGGCCTTTAGGCCAACAGTACCTGACAGTTAATCCAGGTTAGGCTAAAGCCTAACCCAGGGTTATCTATTCACTATCCTTAGCGCGGGCCTGGTCAATCAAATTGCTAAGATAGTTACCACGCTTAAGGCTCTCATCATAGTGAAAACGCAGGGTCGGCACCGTACGCAGCTGCATACGGCGACCCAACTGGCCACGCAAAAAGCTGGCGGCGTTATTCAAGCCCTTCAGAGAAGCCTTGATATCGTCTTCTGTATCAGCATTGAGCACGGTAACAAATACCTTGGCATGACCCAGGTCACGAGACACTTCCACCGCACTCACGGTTGCCATACCGACACGGGGGTCCTTGACTTCCTGCTGAATCAACACAGCCAGTTCGCGCTGAATCTGGTCAGCCACGCGCTGAGTACGACTATATTCTTGGGCCATGTGTTAAGTCTCACTAAAGCTCAAATTATAGAGAACGCTGAACTTCAACGGTGTCGAAGACTTCGATCTGATCGCCAACCTTCACGTCGTTGTAGCTCTTCACACCGATACCACATTCCATGCCGTTACGCACTTCCTGTACGGCATCTTTGAAACGGCGCAGGGATTCCAGCTCACCTTCAAAGATAACCACGTTATCACGCAGTACACGAATCGGCTTGTTACGGTGAACGGTACCTTCAGTAACCATACAGCCAGCAATTAAGCCCAACTTTGGCGAACGGAATACATCGCGCACTTCGGCCACACCCACAATCTGCTCGCGCAATTCTGGGGACAACATGCCAGACAAGGCCTGCTTGACGTCATTGATGATGTCGTAGATAACGCTATAGTAACGCAGATCAACGCCTTCTTTTTCGATCAATTGCTTGGCTGGACCATCGGCACGGACATTGAAACCAAAGATTACCGCACTAGACGCTACGGCCAGGTTGACATCGGATTCGGCGATACCACCAACACCACCAGAAACCACATTCACCTTCACTTCATCGGTACCCAGATCCATCAAGGAAGCCGTCAAGGCCTCCAAGGAACCACGTACGTCGGTCTTCAATACCACGTTTAGCACTTTCGCCTGCTCTTTACCCATGTTAGCAAACATGGAATCAAGCTTAGCGGCCTGTTGACGAGCCAGTTTCACATCACGGTATTTACCTTGACGGAACAAGGCCACTTCACGGGCTTTCTTTTCATCAGCCACCACGGTGAAATCTTCACCGGAATCAGGGGTACCACCCAGACCTAGGATTTCTACCGGTATAGCGGGACCGGCTGCTTTAATGGCCTTGCCGTTTTCGTCCAACATGGCACGTACACGACCGAACTGCTGACCAGCTAGGACAATATCGCCCTGCTTTAGGGTACCGTTTTGTACCAACACGGTAGCCACTGAACCACGACCTTTATCGAGACGGGCTTCAACCACCACACCCTTGGCTGGCGCTTCTGGCACAGCCGTCAGCTCTAGTACTTCGGCTTCCAACAACACGGCATCCAACAGGTCATCAATACCCAGACCCGTCTTGGCGGAAACAGGGATAAACTGCACATCGCCACCCCAGTCTTCCGGTACCACTTCACGGCTTGATAATTCAGTCTTCACACGATCTGGATCAGCCGCTTCCTTATCCATCTTGTTAACGGCAACTACCAAAGGTACGCCAGCCGCCTTAGCGTGCTGTACAGCTTCTTCGGTTTGTGGCATCACGCCATCATCAGCAGCCACTACCAGGATAACGATATCGGTTGCCTGAGCACCACGGGCACGCATAGCGGTAAAGGCCGCGTGTCCAGGTGTATCCAAGAAGGTAACCATGCCCTTATCAGTATCCACATGGTAAGCACCAATGTGCTGAGTAATACCACCGGATTCACCAGAAGCAACACGGGAAGCACGAATGTAATCCAACAAAGAGGTCTTACCATGGTCAACGTGACCCATTACCGTAACGACCGGCGCGCGAGTCACTTCGTTACCTTCGTAGCTGATGCTATCTACCACTTCTGTTTCGATGGCATCGTCTTTTAGCAGCTTCACCTTGTGACCCATTTCCTCAACCACAATAGTGGCCGTGTCCTGGTCAATGGTTTGGTTAATGGTTGCCATGGCACCCATGCTAAACATAACCTTAATCACTTCAGCAGCCTTAACGCTCATCTTCTGCGCCAATTCAGCAACGGTAATCGATTCTGGGATGTTCACCTCATGCACTACCGCTTCGGTAGGGCGAGAGAAGGCATGCTCCTGGCTGCGCTTAGGTGCCGTAAGCTTGCCCTTGTTGCCAGCGTTACGAGGCTTGCGATAACGGCCGTCGTTGTCATCCATCAAAGAAGCGCCCTTCTTCTTGTCCTTACCTTTACCGACAGGCTTGCCCTTATTGGCACCGCCTTTTGGCTTATCAGGAGTACTAAAGGTGCGTTCTGCTGGCTTCTTTTTAGCCGCCGGCTTGTCTTCTTGGCGAGGCGCTGGGCGCTCATCTTTCTTGGCAGCAGTCTGCTTGGCAGCTTCGTCTGCAGCAGCACGTTCGGCGGCGGCTTTCTCTTCAGCTTCGCGTACGGCAGCTTCGGCAGCAGCCTTGTCTGCAGCGGCTTTCTCAGCCTCGGCCTGCTGGGCAGCAGCTTGTTCAGCAGCGGCACGTTGGGCGGCTTCCTGTTCAGCCTGCTCGGCTTCCAGCTTGGCTTTTAGCTCTTCTTCGCTTTGCTTTACGTAGGTGCGCTTTTTACGCACTTCAACGTTTACCGTACGCTTACCGCCTGTGCCCGCTACTTTTAGGGTACTGGTAGTCTTACGACGCAGAGTAATTTTTTTCGGGCCATCGGCTTCTTCACCGCTGCCACCGTGAGCTTTCTGCAAGTGCACCAACAGAGTTTTACGCTCTTCGTCACTGACTTCGTCAGCTGCTGCACGCTTACTCAGGCCGGCTTCCTCCATTTGCGTCAACAATCGCTCAACGGGAACACCTACCGTAGCGGCAAGCTTTTCGACAGTTAAATCTGTCATGATGTTTATCTCCTATATTCTTGCGATCTACTCAAACCAAGGTGCGCGAGCTGTCATTATCAACTCAGCCGCTTTTTCTTCGTTCAATTCTTCAATGTCCATCAGGTCATCAACGGCCTGTTCTGCTAGGTCTTCCATGGTGATGATGCCCTTGCTTGCCAATACGAAAGCAAGGTGAGTGTCCATGCCATCCATATTCAACAGGTCTTCAGCAGGCTCAGCCTTGTCCAACTGCTCTTCGGCTGCAATGGCTTGGTTCAACAGTTGATTCTTGGCACGATTACGCAGCTCTTCAACGATATCTTCATCCAAACCATCGATTTCTAACATCTCTTCAAGGGGTACGTAAGCGATTTCTTCCAAGGAAGCAAAGCCTTCTTCAACCAGCATCATGGCAAAATCTTCATCGATATCCAAGGCATCAACAAATCGCTGTACCAGGCTACCCACTTCTTGTTCCTGCTTGGCACCGGCTTCCTCTTCGGACATGACGTTGATGGTCCAACCGGTCAACTCGGTGGCCAAACGCACGTTTTGGCCATTACGGCCGATGGCTTGTGCCAAGTTTTCTTCGTTTACTGCCACATCCATAGAGTGCTTGTCTTCGTCGACCACGATAGAGCTTACCTCGGCAGGCGCCATGGCATTGATAACCAATTGGGCTGGGTTATCATCCCACAGAACAATATCAACACGCTCGTTACCTAGTTCACCAGTCACCGCCTGCACACGTGAACCACGCATACCAACACAGGCACCAACTGGATCAATGCGACCGTCATTGGTCTTCACGGCGATCTTGGCCCGCGAACCTGGGTCACGGGCAGCAGCGCGGATTTCAATCACTTCTTCAGAGATTTCTGGAACTTCAATCTTAAACAGTTCCACCAGCATCTGTGGGTCAGTACGACTCATGAACAACTGCGGACCACGGTTTTCAGTGCGCACTTCAGAAAGCAGAGCACGTACACGATCACCCATGCGGAAAGTCTCACGACCAATCAACTGGTCACGGCCCAACAAGGCTTCGGCGTTGTTACCCAAATCGACAATGACATTATCACGGGTTACCTTTTTCACGGTTCCGCTTATAATTTCACCGATTCGGTCACGGTACAATTCAACCACCTTAGCGCGCTCTGCTTCACGTACCTTTTGCACGATAACCTGCTTAGCTGTCTGGGCGGCAATACGGCCAAAGCTTTCGGATTCAATCTCTTCTTTAACCACATCACCCAACTCTAGTTCAGGGCGCTCTTCTTGGGCATCTTCGAGAATCAGTTCAGCCGATGGATTGGTGTAGACTTCATCGGTTACCACGGTCCAACAACGGTGGGTAGTGGCTTCACCAGACTTACGATCAATGGTCACGCGAATATCGCATTCCTCGTCGATACGCTTACGGGTGGCTGTAGCTAGAGCCAATTCGATAGCTTCAAAAATAACGTCCTTTGGCACGTCCTTTTCGTTAGATACCGCTTCGGCTACTAAGAGAATTTCTTTGTTCATATCAGTTCTCACTCAACCACTAAAAACGTGGTACAACATTCGCTTTATCGATGCTGCTGATGGGCAGCAAAAATTCTTCATTATCCACCTGCAAGACAACGTCTTCGCCTTCTACACCACGTAGCAGACCGGTGAACTTGCGTCGACCTTCAAAGGCCATACGCAAACGTAAACTTATGGTTTCCCCAGTATGCTGCTCATACTGGGCTAAGGTAAATAGCGGACGATCCAAACCTGGCGAAGATACTTCCAGATTGTACTCTCCTGCTATCGGGTCTTCTACATCTAGAATAGCACTCACCTGACGGCTGACTTCAGCGCACATATCAACATCGATGCCATCGGCATGATCTATGTACACACGCAGGGTACTAAAACGTCCCTGGGACAAGTATTCCAGACCCCAAAAGTCACAACCACAGGCCTCTACGGCCGGTTGAATCAGGGTTTCCAGTTGGGCTGCTGCGCTGGCCACTCGTTTACCTCATTAGAAAAACAAAAAATGGGTCCAAATGACCCATTCCACAAACAACAAAGCCCCATAAAGGGGCTTTCTCGCGAGAGTAAGGAATACACCTAACTCCAAGAATTTTGGTAGCGGGGGCCGGATTTGAACCGACGACCTTCGGGTTATGAGCCCGACGAGCTACCAAGCTGCTCCACCCCGCATCAACGTGGGGCGTATTTTACGCACCCAACCAGCTACTGTCAATAAAATTCCCTTTATCGACATGCATTTAACCTGCACAAAAAAGCCCGACCAAAGCGGCCGGGCTGTTTTATAAATGGTGCGGATGGAGGGACTTGAACCCTCACGTGCGAAGCACACAACGACCTCAACGTTGCCTGTCTACCAATTCCAGCACATCCGCAAATTTGGACCTAGTCAGCCGTAGGAATATCGCTGTCTAGTGGCTTGATGGCAGCATCTAGCGCTGGCAACTGCTCAGCAGCTTCCTCTACCACAACCACAGGCGCATCGGCCGTAGCAATGGCATCGGCTTTTTGCTTGGCATAATAAGCTAAGGCAAAGCTGGTGATAAACAGAGCTGCAGCAATCCAGGCGGTAGCCGAGCTTAAAAAGTTACCACTACCGCTACTACCAAATACGGTTTGCGAAGCACCGCCACCAAAGGAAGCACCAGCATCAGCGCCTTTACCCTGTTGCAACAGGATCAGGCCAACCAGGGCAATGGCTAACAGTACGTGAATAATAAGGATTGCAACTTCCATCAATCTATCTCTTTCATTTATCAGTGGCTAAATAGCCAGTTGTGCTTGCGCCGCCTGGCCTATAGCCAAGAATGATTGCGCATCCAATGATGCCCCACCTACCAGGCCACCATCTATGTCTTGCTGAGCAAAAAGCTCTGCTGCAGTAGCAGGCGATACGCTGCCACCATATAATATCTGTAAACCTGCCGCCACCTCTGCATTGGCAGCAGCTACATGGGCGCGAATGGCCGCATGCACTTCCTGAGCTTGCTCTGGCGTGGCTGTTAAACCAGTACCGATTGCCCAAACAGGCTCATAAGCAACCACAGCATTGGCCAGGGACTCGGCACCAGCAGCATCCAATACCGCCTGTACTTGCGCATTCACCACACTCAGGGTTTCACCGGCTTCACGTTGCGCTAGGGTTTCACCAATACACAATACCGGCACCATGCCTGCAGCTTGCACCGCCATGTATTTAGCCGCCACGGTAGCGTCACTTTCGCCGTAAATAGAACGACGCTCTGAATGGCCAACCAACACATAGCGCACAGCAAAGTCCGCCAACATACTAGTGGACACTTCCCCAGTATAGGCACCCTTTGCATGCTCACTGGCGTTTTGCGCACCATAAGCAATGCCACTGGCTTGCAACATCTGCTGCGCCTGAGCCAAATAAGGCAGCGGTGGAAACACCACCATCTCTACACCTGCAGGCAGCGCATCTTGACCATTTAATAGGCCTTGAAGCAGCTCCGTGGTAGCTTCACTACTGGCATTCATCTTCCAGTTTCCAGCAACCATCATCTTCGGCATAACATCATCCTATGAGTTTGACTTCGTCAGCGCCCGGCAGACAGGCTCAGTTTCGAGCGCGACATGATACCGGAGGACGCTCCAGGATACAAGAAAAAGGCCCATAAATGGGCCTAAAAGAATGTTTTAGGGAGCAATTTTATGTCAGCCAACAATTTGCTGCACATCGTGCGCCAGCTCATTAGCAAACTGATTCACCAGGGCAGAATCTTCACCTTCCACCATAACTCGCACCACAGGCTCGGTACCGGAAGGCCGTAACAATACGCGACCACGACCCGCCAAACGCTGTTCCACTTCGTCCACCTGCTTTTGCACGGCAGGATAGTCATTCAGGTCGATACGTGTGGGGAAGCGTACATTTACCAAAGACTGGGGCATCTTAACCATTTCACTTTTCAGTTCATGCAAACTCTTGCCAGTACGCTCCATGGCCTGCAATACCTGCAAAGCCGCCACAATACCATCACCGGTACTGGTTAGGTTGCGGCACACCAGATGCCCGGAAGATTCGCCACCTAATAGCCAACCACGCTTTTTCAACTCTTGCATAACATAGCGATCGCCCACCTTGGCACGGCAAAACTCAATACCCAGTTCTTGCAGACCTAGTTCCATTCCCAGATTGCTCATCTGCGTGCCAACAACACCACCATGCAACATACCCTGGCGTTTTTGCTCGGCTGCAATGATAAACATCAGCTCATCACCATCGACCTCTTCACCCATGTGATCAATCATAATAACGCGATCGCCATCGCCATCTAGAGCCACACCAACATCCGCTTCCTGCAGACGCACCACCTTACGCAAACTGGCAATGGAGGTTGAACCACATTCCTGGTTGATATTCATACCATCAGGGTCAATACCAATAGAGGTAACTTCTGCACCCAACTCATGAAACACATTAGGCGCAATGTGATAGGTCGCACCATGGGCGCAATCAAGCACCATATTGATACCTTTAAGACTAGTGTGCGGGCCTACCGTGCCTTTGCAGAATTCAATATAGCGACCGGCGGCATCGTTTATACGCCGCGACTTACCTAACATTTCAGCCGCCACGCATTCCATGGGTTCTTGCAATTTGGTTTCAATGGCCGCTTCAATGGCATCAGGCAGCTTAGTGCCTTGGGCAGAGAAGAACTTGATACCATTATCCTGGTAACCATTGTGGGAGGCACTTATGACGATACCTGCATCAGCATGGAAGGTGCGCGTTAAATAGGCAATGGCAGGCGTAGGCATGGGCCCTAGTAATAGCACATCGACCCCAGCGGCAGACAAACCAGCCTGCAGGGCTGATTCAAACATATAGCCAGATATTCGGGTATCCTTACCAATGAGAATTTTACTACGCCCAGATTCGGCGAATACCTTACCTGCAGCCCAACCCAGCTTAAGCATGAAATCCGGGGTAATTGGGTAGGTGCCACAAGGCCCACGAATACCATCGGTACCAAAATACTTCATATGATTACTTCCTATGTGTTCTGCTGTCTATGACAGCACTCCTTACTGTTAGTTCACGGCATTACCGGCTTTACGCGGCAATGACGAGCTAAGCACCGCATGGGTCATGCGCAAGGCATCGACACTAGCTGCCACATCATGGGTTCGCACGATACTAGCACCTCGCTCCAGGGCCATGACTGCCACCGCCAAACCACCGTATAGACGCTCATCCACTGGCTTGTTGAGGGTATTGCCAATCATACTCTTGCGGGACATACCTACTAACAACGGCAAGTTAAACGATTGTAGTTTGTGCATCTCTTGCAAGAGCTGTAAATTATGCTGCAAGGTTTTACCAAAACCAAATCCCGGATCCAATATCAACTTGTCGCGAGCGATGCCTACCGCTTCACAGGCGCCAATACGTTGGGCAAAGTAGCTGCTAATTTCGCCAAACAAATCGTCATAATGCGGCTCCTGCTGCATGGTCTTTGGCTCACCCTGTATATGCATGAGACAGATCGGCAGCCCAGTATCGGCAGCGGCCTGCAAAGCACCTTCTCGCTGCAAGGCCCGGACATCATTAATAAGGCCGGCACCCGCTTGGGCGGCCGCGGTAATCACTTGCGGGGTACTGGTATCAATGGACACAGCCACTGCAAAACGCGCCCGTAAAGCCTCAATCACTGGCACCACACGGCATAGCTCTTCATCCACACTCACGGCATTGGCGCCAGGACGGGTGGATTCGCCACCGACATCCAGAAAGCTAGCCCCCTCACCAACCATCTGCGCCGCACGGTCTACAGCGGCAGCGATACTCAAGGCATTATCGCTGTATAAGGTGCCACCATCAGAAAATGAGTCCGGCGTCACATTCACAACGCCCATCACCTGAGGCACTGACAAGTCTAATTCAATACCAGCAAAATTCACTTTTCTAACTCTTCTAAAATTTGCCCATCATTATAACAACAAAGGGAGCACCAAGTGCTCCCTTAAAATCAATCAAAACTGATTTTCAGACTAATGCTTAGTAGGCTCTTCGGGTGCTTCAGGAATATCACTATCACCCAGGTCCTCTGCAGAAGCTGTCACCACTTCTGCGTCTTCGGCATCAAATTCATCACCATCATCAGAATCAGCACCTTGGGCATTGCCACCGTCACCTTCTTCCCAACCTTCAGGTGGGGTGACAGGTTCACGTGCCAGCAATTGATCCAATTGATCCGTGTCGATGGTTTCGTATTTCATCAAAGCATCGGCCATGGCATCCAAGATGTCACGATTATCTTCAAGAATCTTAGTCGCTTGGCCATAACAACTATCAATAATACTCTTCACTTCTTCATCAATGGCATTGGTGGTGTCATCGGAGAAACCTTTGGCACCTTGGCCAGGCATGCCACTAAATGGATCAGAGTCTTCGGCTTCATACAACAATGGGCCCAACTTGTCAGATAATCCCCACTTGGTCACCATATTACGGGCCAACTGGGTGGCGCGCTGGATATCGTTGGAGGCACCGGTGGTGACACCTTCTTTACCCAGGGTCATTTCCTCGGCAATTCGACCACCATAAAGGCTACAAATCTGGCTTAATATACCCTGTTTGGACAGGCTATAACGGTCATCTTCGGGCAAGAACATGGTCACCCCCAAGGCGCGACCGCGCGGAATGATAGTGACCTTGTAAACCGGGTCATGCTCTGGCATTAAGCGGCCAACAATAGCATGACCTGCTTCGTGATAAGCCGTATTGAGCTTCTCGGAATGCTTCATCACCATGGACTTACGCTCGGCGCCCATCATGATCTTGTCTTTGGCCTTTTCCAGCTCTTCCATACCGACAGTGCGCTTGTTAAGACGCGCGGTAAACAAGGCAGCCTCGTTGACCAAGTTGGCTAGATCAGCACCGGAAAAACCAGGGGTACCTCGGGCAATCAGCTTAGGCTTTACACCGTCAGCTAGAGGCACCTTACGTAGGTGCACCTTCAAAATTTGCTCTCGACCACGAATATCGGGCAGTGGCACATTCACCTGGCGGTCAAAACGACCGGGGCGCAACAAGGCGTTATCCAGCACGTCTGGACGGTTAGTCGCAGCAATAACAATAATGCCTTCACTGCCTTCAAAACCATCCATTTCAACCAACAACTGGTTTAAGGTCTGTTCACGTTCGTCGTTACCGCCGCCCATGCCTGCCCCACGATGGCGGCCGACGGCGTCAATTTCATCGATAAAGATAATACATGGGGCCTGCTTCTTGGCTTGCTCAAACATGTCACGCACACGAGATGCACCGACACCCACAAACATTTCCACAAAATCAGAACCCGAAATGCTAAAGAAGGGCACCCGCGCTTCGCCGGCAATGGCTTTGGCCAACAAGGTTTTACCTGTACCTGGAGGACCTGACATCAATACACCGCGAGGGATATGGCCACCTAAGCGCTGAAACTTACCCGGATCACGTAAAAACTCAACCAGTTCTTGCACGTCATCTTTGGCTTCTTCCACACCGGCCACATCAGCAAAGGTGGTTTTAATCTGGTCTTCACTCATTAAACGAGCTTTACTCTTACCAAACGCCATGGGGCCACCACGGCCACCAGCACCACCTTGCATTTGGCGCATAAAGAACATGAACAAAGCAATAATGATTAATATGGGGAAGGTCGCCACCAGCAACTGTGACCAGATGCTTTGTTTCTCAGGCATCTTACCAATCACTTCAACTTCGTGCGCCAGTAGATCGTCCACTAGCTTAGGATCGGACAATGCTGGGCGCACCACCTCAAAGGTAGCACCATCGGCAGTGCGGCCGGAGATGGTATAACCATCAACAACAACACTATTAACACGATCACGCTGCACTTCTTGCACAAACTGTGAATAGCTCATGCGATTAGCCGTCGTTTCGGTACTAAAATTATTAAATACCGCCAGCATCACTGCTGCGATAATCAGCCACAAGGCGAAATTTCTAGCCATGTTATTCAATATCTACACCTATTAACCTTTAAAACCTGTTGCCAATTGATACACCTCACGGGAGCGGCCACGAGACGCATCGGGCTTGCGTGATTGCACCTTGGTAAAGCTAGAGCGCGTTTCTCGCAATAGCTCATCGAATCCTTCACCCTGAAATACCTTGGCCAAGAAAGCACCACCTGGTTTCAGAACCTGTCGCGACATATCCAAAGCCAACTCCACCAAATACATGGATCGAGGCTGATCAATCGCCGTGTTACCACTCATATTGGGGGCCATATCTGAAATTACAAGGTCTATCTGTTTACCATTTACAGCCGCCATGATTTCGTCATACACGGATTGCTCGGTAAAGTCCCCCTCAATAAAGGTAACCCCAGCAATAGGATCCATGGGCAAGATATCTGAAGCTATCACGGTGCCATTGTCACCCACCAGCTCCATGGCTACCTGGGTCCAACCGCCAGGGGCAGCACCCAGGTCCAATACCGTCATACCGGGACGGATAAGACGATCCTTCTTGCTCATTTCCAACAGCTTGTAACTAGCGCGAGAACGATAACCGTCCTTTTGCGATTGTTTTACATAAGGATCATCAAAATGTTCTTTCAGCCAACGGCCAGAAGATTTGGATCTTGCCACTTGTCTCTATCTCTTGCGTTTAAGGGTGGCAAAAACAGCCACAACCTCTGAATTCAGGTATAATAGCGCCAGTTTACCACAGCCACACTGGCCAATGATGCCATTTGGCTACAAATATGGAATATTATGAATCTTAGCCAAGCCCAAAAGAAGCATTTACGTAGCATCGGCCACGCCTTAAATCCTGTTGTCACGGTGGCCGGTAACGGCCTATCTGAAGGTGTAATGGAAGAACTGGAACGTGCTCTACTGGATCACGAACTGATCAAGGTAAAATTTGCCGTGGGCGACCGCGACATCAAGAAGGCCGTGATGGCCGAAATGGTGGCAGCCTGTGGTGCGGATCTTATTCAGAGCATCGGCAATATTGCCCTTATTTACCGTCATAATCCCGATGCTGATCCAAAGAAATCTAATCTGGAACGTTAGGCCCCTAGGCCTACCCGGGGTCTGACCTGAAGGGGTTAACCCCAATGACAAAAAAAGGGAGCTAATTAGCTCCCTTTTTATTTACGCTTAGTTAAGCTAGATGCTCAACCTGATCGATTTCATATTCAACCATACCACCGGGTGTCTGCACAGGCACTTCATCACCTTCAAGCTTGCCAATTAAGGCTCGGGCAATGGGTGAACCAACAGAAATCATACCGGCTTTAATGTCCGCTTCGTCTTCACCAACAATGCGGTAGGTTTTCTCTTCGTCGGTATCCAGGTTAATAATGGTTACCGTAGAACCAAAAATCACCTTACCCGTATGCGGAATCTGAGTAACGTCGATCACCTGCACATGGGACAACTTACCTTCAATCTCTTGAATACGGCCTTCGCAGAAGCCCTGCTGCTCACGAGCAGCATGGTATTCGGCGTTTTCCTTCAGATCGCCATGTTCGCGAGCGGTAGCAATGGCCTCAATAATACGTGGACGAGTAACGGTTTTCAGTTCCTGCAGTTCATCACGCAGGGCCTTCTCACCGCGTACGGTCATGGGTACTTTATCCATACTTCAACCTCCCGTATTACTTCACCAGACGAGCATGCAGGTCTTGGATTCGACGCACCTCACGCTCTTCGCCAAAGTTCATGGCTTCCAATACGGCCAAGGCACCGGTCATGGTAGTGGCATAAGGCACCTTGTTCTGCAGGGCAGAGCGACGGATTAAGGAAGAATCATTGATGGCCTGGCGACCTTCGGTGGTGTTCACCACGTAGCTGATTTCTTCGTTCTTGATAGCATCAACAATGTTAGGACGACCTTCCATTACCTTGTTGACCTGCTCACACTCAAGACCCGCTTGCTGCAGAGAAACCTGCGTACCAGAGGTAGCACATAGGGTGAAACCCTTCGCCACCAAGGACTTAGCCAATTCAATGGCCGCAGACTTGTCAGCATCACGTACAGAGATGAAGCACTTACCCACTGCAGGCACCGTTTCGTTAGTGGCCTTCAAGGCCTTCTCAAAGGCTTCACCAAAGGTGTCACCCACACCCATCACTTCACCGGTGGACTTCATTTCTGGGCTCAGAATTGGATCAACACCTGGGAACTTATTGAATGGGAATACGGATTCCTTCACCGAGAAGTAATCTGGTACCACCTCCTCGGTAAAGCCAATTTCTTTCAGGCTCTTGCCAGCCATAACACGGGCCGCAATGTCCGCCAGAGAAGTACCAATGCACTTGGATACAAAAGGCACGGTACGAGAGGCACGTGGATTCACCTCAATCACGTAGATCTTGCCGTCTTGCCAGGCTAGCTGGGTATTCATCAGACCGATAACGCCTAGTTCCAGCGCCATACGCTTCACCTGGTCGCGCATTTCGTCCTGCACATCAGCCGGCAAATTATAAGGTGGCAAGGAGCAGGCAGAATCACCAGAGTGAATGCCAGCCTGTTCGATGTGCTGCATGATGGCACCAATAACCACCTGCTCGCCGTCAGATACACAGTCGATGTCCACTTCGATGGCATTGCTCAAAAAACGATCCAGCAGTACTGGGGCATCGTTGGACACCTGTACCGCGTCGGTCATATAGCGACGCAGTTCTGATTCTTTATGCACAATTTCCATGGCACGACCACCCAACACATAGGACGGACGCACTACCAGTGGATAGCCGATGCGTTCGGCTTCTCGCACCGCTTCTTCATTGGAGCGTACGGTGGCGTTTTCTGGCTGCAGCAGGTTTAGACGTTGTAGCATCTGCTGGAAACGCTCACGGTCTTCGGCACGGTCAATGGCCTCTGGAGAAGTACCTAAAATAGGCACACCTGCATTTTCTAGACCCACAGCCAACTTCAGCGGCGTTTGACCACCGTACTGCACGATAACACCTTCTGGCTGCTCTTGGGCAACGATTTCCAGTACGTCTTCTAGGGTGACTGGCTCAAAGTACAGGCGATCAGAAGTGTCGTAGTCGGTGGATACGGTCTCTGGGTTACAGTTAACCATGATGGTTTCAAAACCTGCATCGCGCATGGACAAGGCCGCGTGAACACAGCAGTAGTCAAACTCGATACCTTGGCCGATACGGTTTGGACCACCACCCAAAATCATGATCTTAGACTTGTCACTTGGACGCGACTCACACTCTTCCTCGTAGGAAGAATACATGTAAGCCGTGTCCGTAGAGAATTCAGCAGCGCAGGTATCCACGCGCTTATAAACTGGACGTACACCTAGCTTTTGACGGTGCTGACGGAAACCCTTCTCGGTTAGACCTAGAAGTTGCGCCAAACGGATATCGGAGAAACCCTTACGCTTAAGACGGAAGACACGGTCTTTATCCATGTCAGCCAGGCCCAAGGTGGCCAGCTTGCCTTCTTCGTTGATCAGGTCCTGCATTTGCACTAGGAACCAAGGATCAATACCAGAAATCTTGTAGATTTCATCTATATCCATGCCAAAGCGCATGGCATCGGCCACGTATTGAATACGATTCGCCTTGGGCGTCTTCAATTCAGCAATCAAGGTGCTACGGGCATCATCGGCAGACAGATCGGTAATTGGGTCCAGGCCATGAATACCGGTTTCCAAACCACGTAAAGCTTTTTGCAGAGATTCCTGGAAGGTACGACCAATAGCCATCACCTCACCCACAGACTTCATCTGCGTAGTCAGGCGATCATCTGCTTGTGGGAACTTCTCGAAGGTAAAACGAGGAATCTTGGTAACCACATAGTCAATGGCAGGCTCAAAGGAGGCCGGTGTCGCGCCACCAGTGATGTCATTTTGCAGTTCATCCAAGGTGTAACCAACAGCCAATTTAGCCGCTACCTTAGCAATGGGGAAACCAGTGGCTTTAGACGCCAAGGCAGAGGAACGGGATACACGTGGGTTCATTTCGATCACCACCATGCGCCCATCTTTTGGATTGACACCAAATTGAACGTTAGAACCACCGGTTTCAACACCAATCTCACGCAGCACGGCCAAGGAGGCATTACGCATGATTTGGTATTCTTTGTCGGTTAAGGTCTGGGCTGGGGCAACGGTGATGGAGTCACCCGTGTGCACACCCATGGCATCAAAGTTTTCGATAGAACAGATAATAATGCAGTTGTCGTTCTTGTCACGCACAACTTCCATCTCGTATTCTTTCCAACCGATCAAGGATTCGTCAATCAACAACTCGTTCGTTGGCGACAAGTCCAATCCACGGGCACAGATTTCTTCAAATTCTTCACGGTTGTAGGCTATACCACCGCCGGAACCACCCATGGTGAAGGATGGGCGAATGATGGCTGGGAAGCCAATACGACTTAGCACGTCCAGAGCCTGGTCCATGGAGTGGGCAATTTCGGCACGTGGGCATTCTAAACCAATGTTTTTCATGGCCTGGTCAAAGCGGTCACGGTCTTCGGCTTTATCAATGGTATCCGCATCAGCGCCGATCATTTCCACACCGTACTTTTCCAGTACGCCCATGCGGTTTAGATCCAGAGCACAGTTAAGCGCTGTCTGGCCACCCATGGTAGGCAGGATCGCGCTTGGGCGCTCTTTGGCGATGATTTTTTCTACCGTGTCCCAACGGATGGGTTCGATGTAGGTGGCATCAGCCATAGCTGGGTCAGTCATGATGGTAGCTGGGTTAGAGTTCACCAGGATGACACGGTAACCTTCTTCGCGCAGGGCCTTACAAGCCTGAGCACCAGAATAGTCAAATTCACAGGCCTGGCCGATAACTATAGGGCCAGCACCAAGGATAAGAATACTTTCGAGGTCTGTACGTTTTGGCATATTAGTAATCCAATCTTAAGTTCTGGCCAATTAAGCTTTGCGAGCTTGCATGTTGCTAATGAAACGATCAAACAGCGGCGCCACATCGTGTGGACCGGGGCTGGCTTCAGGGTGACCCTGGAAACTAAAGGCCGACTTGTCAGTACGCTCAATACCCTGCAACGAGTTGTCAAACAGCGACTTGTGAGTAGCACGCAAAGTTGCAGGCAGGGAATCTTCGGCTACAGCAAAACCGTGGTTCTGGCTGGTGATCATCACCACAGAAGAATCCAGATCCTGTACCGGGTGGTTGGCACCATGATGACCAAACTTCATCTTCTCGGTTTGCGCACCGGAAGCTAGGGCCAATAACTGATGGCCTAGGCAGATGCCAAATACTGGCACCTCAGCATCTAAGATTTCTTTGATTGCCGCAATGGCGTAATCACATGGCTCTGGGTCACCAGGGCCGTTGGACAGGAACACGCCATCTGGATTCATGGCGAGCACTTCGCTGGCTGGGGTTTGCGCTGGCACCACAGTCAAATCACAACCGCGCTCTACCAGCATGCGCAAGATATTGCGCTTAACACCAAAGTCATAAGCCACCACTTTAAATGGTGTTTCGCCTGCTGAGCGGTGACCTTCCACCAGATCCCAAGTGGATTCTGTCCACTGGTATGTCTCCGAGACAGTCACTTCTTTAGCCAGGTCCATACCCTTCAAGCCTGGGAAGGCCATGGCTGCTTGTAGCGCCTTGGCTTCGTCGATGTCGTCACCGGCAACGATACAGCCGTTTTGAGCACCCTTTTCGCGCAAGATGCGCGTTAGGCGGCGAGTATCAATGTCAGCGATGGCAACCACGTTGTTGGCTTTTAGGTATTCATCCAAAGGCTGTTCATTACGCCAGTTGCTTGCCAGCAATGGCAAATCACGAATCACCAAACCAGCTGCCCAAACCTGGGTAGACTCTTCGTCTTCGCTAGTGGTACCTGTGTTACCGATATGAGGATAGGTAAGGGTTACAATTTGGCGGGCGTAGGATGGGTCCGTAAGGATTTCCTGATAACCGGTCATGGAAGTGTTAAAAACCACTTCGCCGGAACTTTGACCGGTCGCGCCAATGGCGATGCCTTTAAAAATACTGCCGTCTTCGAGGGCCAGGATGGCGGGGGTGCTCAAGTGATGCCTCCTATAAGTGCACGTCTAATGGGGACACGAGGCGGGAAAAAACGGGCTTCTATATTCGCAAAAAAGCGAGATGTGACAGACACATCCCGCTTTCTTCAATAAATCTAGAGCGCTATATTTTCCACGCCTGTTAACTGACGGAATTATAGCAATTTTTAAGGCATTTTGTCTAGAGAAATTTCTAACAATATAGCACCCCCTGCCCTGCTGGGAATGGCTTGCTAAAGGTAAATGCCGCGCCTGTGGCACCATGGTCTTGCAAATGCTGGAGGCGCGCCTTACCCTCAGAAACTGTAGGGATTTCCCCTGCCGGCACCCACCAAAGCACCTGGCTCACATCATTGAGCTTGTCAAACCAGGCAACACGATTTTTTAACAGCTCCACATGGGCTGTGTTATAGACATATTGCTGCAAGGATTCAAGATCCTGCCAAACACTCATATTGACCAATAGATGCGGATCATCAAAGGCCTGTATAGCGGTTGCATCGCCTGTCTCATCCTGGAGGCGCCAAATAAACCCGGGAGAGCCGTCTGCCAAAGCATTGATTTCATCCAATCGAGCTACAAAACCGGCCATGGTGTCCGACTCCATATCAGCCACAGCTCGAGCTATATTCATTTGCGCAAGACACCAGCTAGTCATCACAGTTTTCCAAATTCACTATTTACAGACAAATCATATCTTATACTTCATAGCTGCGCATTACTTTGCCATCTTCACTCAAAGAATCGAGTTTTACACTGAATCCCCACAAGCGCTGAATGTGCAACAAAAGCATCTCAGTATCATCGGCAAGGGGCCTGCCTTGATAACGATGATGCTGCAAGGTCAGGCTGCGATCGCCATGCAAATTCACATCCACCACCTGCACATTTGGCTCCATGGCTTCTAGGCTATAACTTTGCGACAAGTGTTCGCGCACGCGGCGATAACCTGCCTCATCATGGATAGCGGTCACCTGCAGTTCACTTTTGCCGCTCACGTCCTCTAGGCAAAACAGCTTTAAGTCACGCATGACCTTAGGCGATAGGTACTGCAAGATAAAACTCTCATCCTTAAAATTACGCATGGCAAAGTCCATGGCGCCAAGCCAGTCACTGCCGGCCAATTGCGGGAAATAGTGTTTGTCCTCTGCAGTTGGCGCAAGACAAATTCGCTTAATGTCGGTCATCATGGCAAAGCCTAAGGCATAGGGGTTAATACTGGCTCCACCAGGCTCATCATAGGCCGGCTGGCGCAGTACGCGACTATGAATATCGAAAAACTCCAACATAAAGCCATCATCCACAAGGTCTTCATCATAGAGTTTATGCATGATGGTATAGTGCCAGAAACAGGCCCATCCTTCGTTCATCACCTTGGTTTGTTTTTGCGGATAAAAGTATTGCGCTATTTTACGCACAATGCGCACCACCTCTCTTTGCCAAGGCTCTAAAATCGGTGAGTTTTTCTCCATGAAATAGAGTAAATTTTCTTCAGGTTCAGGCGGAAATTGTTGCTTTACCTGAGGCTCAGCTTCAGACACCTGGTCTTCCGGAACCGTCTCCCAGAGTAGATTCACTTGCTGCTGCAACAAAGCCTCCCGTTCGGCTTGGCGGGTTTGCTCCTGCTCACGGGTAGGTGGCGGTGGGCGCTGGTAGCGGTTCACGCCATGACTCATCAAGGCATGGCATGAATCCAGCAGCCGCTCAACATTATCCACCCCATAACGGGTTTCACAGTGCTGCAAATACTCCTTAGCAAATACCATGTAATCAACGATAGCTGTGGCATCGGTCCATTCCTTAAATAGGTAGTTGCCCTTAAAAAAAGAATTATGCCCATAGCTTGCATGAGCGATTACCAAAGCCTGCATGGCCAGACTATTTTCTTCCATTAGGTAGGCAATACAGGGCGACGAATTGATCACCAGCTCATAAGCCAAACCCATTTTACCCGATTCATAAGCCTGCCTAGTTTGCTCAAAATGCTTACCAAAAGACCAATGATAATAACCAATAGGCAGCCCCACCGAGGCATAGGCATCAATCATCTGCTCAGCGCTAATCACTTCCAGCTGATTGCTATAGGTATCCAGCCGATAGCTAGCGGCAATACGGGCTATCTGCTCATCAAACTGCGTAATGGTATCTAGGGTCCAGTCAGCGGGACTGTGATAGTGGGCTTTCATGCTACCCCCTTGCGCGCAAACAACTCATGAAACACTGGGTATATTTCGCTGACGTTATCGATGCTACGCATGGCAAATCGTTGCTCATGCTGCGCCATTAATTGCTCATAATGGCGCCACAAAGACTGATGTTCTCGGCCACCTATTTCCACATAGGTAAAATACTGACATTTAGGCAACAACCCCTGCATCAACTCCCCACAGCGGCCATTATCATCTTCCCAATTATCACCATCAGAAGCCTGCGCCACGTAGATATTCCATTTATCCACCGGATACCTTGCAGCGATAATATCCAAGGTTAAATGCAAAGCTGTAGAAACAATGGTGCCACCCGTTTCACGGGCGTAGAAAAAGGTCTCATCGTCCACTTCCTGAGCCTTGGTGTGATGGCTGATAAACACAATGTCCGTGTTTTCATACTGACGATGCAAAAACAAATACAATAACAAAAAGTAGCGTTTTGCTATGTCTTTAATAGCCTGTGTCATGGAGCCGGAAACGTCCATGACACAAAACATTACCGCCGCATTAGAGGGTTTGGGCACCTTCACAAGGTTGTTGTAACGCAGATCCACTTGATCTAAAAATGGCTGTGCTCGGGATTTAGCCTTTAAGGCATCTAACTGCTTTTGCAAACGCAAGCGCTCGTCCACATCCGTGGCTGCTTGCAACTGATCTTCGAGTTCTTGCATGCGCTTCTTATAGCGCCCTCGCAGGGCAATACGCCGCGCTTGAGATTGGCGCAAAGTACGCACAACATTGAGCTTCTCTGGCGAACCCTGGCTACTAAAGCCTGCCTGATGGGTACTAAATTCATCGGCATTTTTAAGATTCTCCTTGACCAAATTTGGCAACGCTAAACCATCAAATAGGTAGTCCAAATACTCATCCCGAGTAATATTGAAGGTAAAGTCATCCTCGCCCTCACCATCCTTAGAGGCCTGGCCACTGCCACTACCCCCTGCCCCAGGTTTAGGGCGGGGAATTTTATCACCCACGTTGAAGTGTTTGTTACCCGGCAATACATGGGTATGACGGCCACCGCGCCCATGACGGAATCTTGGCTCACGAATATCAGCCTTGTCGATACTCACCTCACCACCTTTATCCAAATCGGTAATAGCACGGTCAGTAGCGGCCTTTTCCACCGCCTCTTTTACTTGGCGGTGGTAGCGTTTTAACAAGCGTTGGCGATTTACCGAACTCTTGTCTTTGCTATTCAGTCGTCGATCAATAATATGTGTCATCACTTCGCCTCCCGAATCAACATTCGTAGACAGTCAAAAGATCAAATCAATTTGATTTGATGACCCGTAAATACCATTCTGACAACAATCTTACCTGCCGCTCGGTATAGCCTTTTTCCACCATACGCTTCACAAAGTCCGTGTGTTTTTGCTGGTCTTTGGCTGACGCCTTGGCATTGAAGGAAATCACCGGCAACAGATCTTCAGTGTTAGAGAACATCTTCTTCTCTATCACCGCCCGCATCTTCTCGTAACTCAACCAAGAAGGATTTTGACCATCATTATTGGCTCTTGCGCGAAGCACAAAATTGACAATTTCATTACGGAAATCTTTGGGATTACTAATGCCAGCTGGTTTTTCAATTTTTTCCAGCTCATCATTGATAGCCGCGCGATCTAGAATATCGCCTGTATCGGGGTGTCGATATTCCTGATCTTGAATCCAGAAATCCGCATAGGTGACATAGCGGTCAAATATATTCTGACCATAGTCGGAGTAAGACTCTAAATAGGCGGTCTGAATCTCTTTGCCAATAAACTCGATGTAGCTATGGGTAATGTATTCCTTCAGATAACCCAGATAACGCTCGTGCACCTGTTGTGGAAATTGCTGCTGTTCCAGTTCTTTTTGCAACACATAGAAAAGATGCACAGGATTGGCTGCTACCTCTTCGGCATCATAGTTGAACACCTTCGCCAGAATCTTAAAGGCAAAGCGAGTGGACAAACCATCCATACCTTCATTCACCCCAGCCATATCTTTATATTCTTGCAAGGGTTTGGCCTTTGGATCAGTGTCTTTTAATGACTCACCGTTATACACCCTCAGTTTGGAATAGATACTGGAGTTCTCCACTTCTTTTAACCGCGACAAGACGGCAAACTGGGCCAACAGGTTTAAGGTATCCGGCGCACAGGGCGCCTTCTGCAATGAGCTATGAGCCAGCAGTTTTTCATAGATTTTGATTTCTTCGCTATAGCGCAGGCAATAGGGCACCTTGACAATATTCACCCGATCAATAAACGCCTCATTGGTTTTGTTGTTCTTAAAAGTCTCCCATTCGGATTCATTAGAATGGGCCAATATCATGCCATCAAAGGGAATAGCGCCGATCGCCTCGGTACTATTGTAGTTACCTTCTTGGGTGGCTGTTAGCAAGGGGTGCAGCACCTTAATCGGCGCCTTAAACATCTCTACAAATTCCATCAAACCACGGTTGGCCCGACACAGCCCGCCAGAATAGCTATAGGCATCACTATCGTTCTGAGCATGGTCTTCTAACTTGCGTATATCCACTTTACCAACCAGACTGGAAATATCCTGATTGTTTTCATCGCCGGGTTCTGTTTTCGAGATAGCCACTTGATTAAGAATGGACGGATAGAGTTTCACTACCCTGAACTGATTGAGATCACCCCCAAATTCCGCCAAACGTTTGGCAGCCCAGGGGGACATGATGGTTTTAAGGTAGCGCTCAGCTATACCATATTCTTGCCGTAATATATCGCCATCTTCCTGGGGGTCAAACAACCCTAAGGGCGATTCAAATACGGGAGAGCCTTCTAACCCATAAAAGGGCACTGCCTCCATAAGCTGCTTCAAACGCTCGGCCACAGAGGACTTACCACCACCCACTGGGCCCAATAGATAGAGGATTTGTTTCTTTTCTTCCAAGCCCTGTGCAGCATGGCGAAAATGCGCCACAATCTGCTCAATGGTGTCCTCTAAACCGTAGAATTCTTGAAAGGCTGGATAGCGTTTAATCAGCTTGTTGGAAAAGATTCGGCTTTGCACCGGATCGCGCGACGTGTCGATGATTTCTGCCTCACCGATGGCCTTCAGCATGCGCTCAGCAGCGCTAGCATAAACACTGGCATCCTCACGACAGAGGTCCAAATAAGCTTGTAAGCTCATACTTTCGGCTTGATGGGCATCAAACCGCTGTTTGAAAGAATCAAAAATAGCCATGGTTACACCTCCTAAATGGGTGAACCTAGCAAATGGCTAACCCATTTTGACTAACGATCAAGCAGTAATATACGCAATGGTTTTTCTCACTTTATTTGTTGCATAAAATTGCCCACCCGGGCATTACCTTCACCTTCATCCTACTCCCAAGCAGAGCAAAAAGGGAAATCTTTACAAAACATTTTTTTCTATTAAACAGCCACTTTATATAGAAATATTCTATACAAAAGACTATTTACAGGCCCCAGACCAGCATCTATTTATAATAAAAAACAATTAGTTAGGCTGATTTTATTGACTGCACAATGGCGGCTTTTAAAGCTGGGCAATCATTGCTGCCTAAAGCAATGTATTTACCGTCTCTGGTGCCCAAAAGTACAGCCTGCTTGCCATCCACACGATACAACCAGCCACCAGAAATGCGACGAATTCCATAGCCATGGAACCAGCCATAGTGTTCTTCTTGCACACTGACAATATCCTTAATGGCAACCTTGCGGCGCCAAAAGCCGAAGCCAAAAAACCAGCTTACATGGGATTCAGAGACTTCAATGGTTAAGGCAAAAAACAGGGCTAATACAATCAAGGTAATAATGATCCCAGGCCAAACCACGGCTTCTGGCTGCCACCAGTTGGAACCCAGCATAACAATCAGTATCAACAGCACCGTGGCCATTATATTGCGACCAGCTTGCGTGCGTTTATAGATAACCATGGCTATTTCCTAAACCACTATAAAGGCTTTCTAAGGATGGTAAACTGGGCTCGACTGGCTTCTGGCTGCCAGTTTGATACCACCTCAAAGCCAACCTCTTCAAACTCTGATAATAATTGTTGCTGAGTAAAATGATTGATGCGCGGTAACAGGCCAATGCGGCTCAGCAACTTAACGCCTGCTTGCAACCACCAGGGTTCGCTAGCCAGACAAAAGGTATTACTTACCAGTACACCACCTGGTTTTAGCAGGGCAAATAAGTTGGCCAATACTTGACGCTTATGGGGCAACAGATGCAGCACACTAAGGGCTACAACCATGTCCTCAGAAGCAGATTCGATGGGCATGGAAACCACATCTTGATGCTCAAAGGATATATTCTCCACACCCTGCTGTTTGGCCTTCTCTCGGGCAATATCAAGCATTGCTGAGGACACATCCAGAGCGCGAATATGGGCCGCATGGGGCGCCAGCTTCAAGGCCACCGTACCAGTACCACAACCTATCTCTAGCACTCTAATATGTGGGTACATATAAGATGTGATGATCTTGAGTTTTTTCTCAAACGTCTTTCTATCACTGATAGGCCGCTGGGCATAGCGCTTAGCCATGCGATTCCAAAATTTTTCTGCGTGTTTAACAGACGCTGGCATTTTCTTCACTCTAGAACCAAAAAGGGGTCAGATGCATGCACCTGACCCCAATATCCTAAAAGATTGTGGTTTACTCCACAATGACACAAGGCATTACTTTAGCCCTAACACATCTTGCATATCATAGACCCCATGGTCTTTGTCAGACAACCATGCACAAGCGCGCACAGCGCCCTTGGCAAAGGTCATACGACTGGACGCCTTGTGGGTAATCTCTATGCGCTCACCTTCGGTGGCAAACAACACCGTGTGATCACCTACCACATCGCCAGCGCGCACGGTTTCAAAACCTATTTCATTGGCTGTGCGCGGGCCAATAATACCTTCGCGACCATAGACGGCACACTCTTTCAGGTCACGGCCCATAGCATCAGCAACCACTTCGCCTAAACGAATAGCGGTGCCCGATGGTGCGTCCACCTTATGACGGTGATGGGTCTCTATAATTTCCACATCATAACCTTCCTGCAGGACGCTAGCCGCACGGTGCAGGATGTCGAGCAACAGGTTCACACCAACACTCATATTAGGCGCAAACACAGTACCCATCTTGTCAGCATAGCTGGCTAACTCTGCCTTTTGCTGTGCATTCAGACCCGTAGTACCTATGACAATCTGCTTACCTAAACGAGCACATTCGGCCATGTTTTTAAGGGTTAGTTCTGGGTTAGTGAAATCGATTAACACATCAAAATCGTCAGCGGCTTCAGCCAGACTGGACTTCAGCGCTACACCCACCTTACCAATACCGGCCAGCTCGCCAGCATCAGCACCTAAAAGACTGCTAGATGGCGAAACAATGGCAGCACCTAGGCTAACGCCTTCGGCTTCGTGAGCAGCCTGTACTAACACCTTGCCCATGCGGCCGGCGGCACCGATTACTGCGATTCTGGTCATGATCTATACCTTTAAATCAAATGGGGTCTGACCCTTAAGGGTCAGACCCCTATGAACATTACATGTCTTCAAAGAAGCTCTTCACACCTTCGAACCAAGAAGACTTCTTCGGTGAATGCTTGTGCTTGCCTTCTTCCATGGTTAGCTGGAATTCATGCAGCAATTCTTTTTGCTTCTTGTTTAGGTTAACTGGGGTTTCCACGGCAATCTTACACATCAGATCACCTTGGCCACCACCACGCACCTGGCTCACACCCTTGCCACGCAAACGGAACATCTTGCCACTTTGTGCACCTTCTGGAATTTTCAGCTTAACACGGCCATCCAAGGTAGGCACTTCAATTTCGCCACCTAATGCTGCATCGGTAAAGCTAATCGGCACTTCGCAGTACAGATGTTTGCCATCTCGTTGGAAGATGGCATGTTCACGCACGGACACCTGCACATACAGGTCACCACTTGGGCCACCATTAACACCTGCTTCACCTTCACCCGACAAGCGAATACGGTCGCCCGTATCCACACCGGCAGGAATTTTCACGGACAGAGTCTTGTACTCTTGCACGCGGCCATCACCATGACAACTACGACATGGGTCGGTAATGACCTTGCCCTTGCCATGACACTGGGGACAGGTTTGCTGTACCGAGAAGAAACCCTGTTGCATACGTACTTGGCCAACGCCGTTACAGGTGCCACAACTCTTGGCACTGGTACCAGGCTTAGCACCCGAACCATCACAGGTTTCACACTCTACCTGAGTGGGAATACGAATCTCTTTGCTCACACCACGTACGGCTTGTTCCAGGTCCAGCTCCATGGTGTAACGCAGGTCAGAACCACGCTGTACACTGGAACGACCACCACCAGTGCCGCCACCAAAGATGTCACCAAACATATCGCCAAACACATCGCTAAAGGCAGCACCACCGCCACCAAAGCCGCCAGCACCAGCACTGCCATCAACACCGGCGTGACCATACTGATCATAAGCCGCCTTCTTTTGGCCGTCGGACAATACTTCGTAGGCTTCGTTACATTCCTTGAACTTCTCTTCGGCTTCTTTATCATCCGGATTACGGTCCGGATGATACTTCATCGCCATACGCTTGAAGCCCTTTTTGATATCCTTGTCAGAAGCGTTCTTGTCTACACCAAGCACTTCATAATAATCACGTTTTGACATATCTATTTCTCTTACTCTCGAAAAAGTCCTTAGAGACAGAAACGCGGGACCTAAGCCCCGCGTTACCAACTACATTAAGTTAGGCGCGTGGCGCTTACTTCTTGTCGTCGTCTTTTACTTCTTCGAATTCAGCATCGACAGCATCGTCATCCGCTGCTTCCGCGGCGCCTTCAGCACCTTCTGCCTGAGCGGCTTGCTCGGCGTACATCTTCTCGGCAATGGAGTGAGACGCTTCGGTCAGGGCCTTAGTCTTGGCTTCGATGTCGTCCTTGTCGTCGCCTTTCAAGGCTTCTTCCAGCTCACCAATGGCCGTTTCAACAGCAGACTTCTCTTCCTCGGTAGCCTTATCGCCAGCTTCTTCTAGCATCTTCTTCGCTGAGTGAACCATGCCATCACCGGCATTACGGGCAGCAACTAGCTCTTCGAACTTTTGATCTTCTGCAGCATTGGCTTCAGCATCTTGTACCATTTGTTCGATTTCATCATCGCTTAGACCAGATGAGGCCTTAATGACAATGGACTGTTCCTTGCCAGTACCCTTATCCTTAGCGGATACGTTCAAGATACCGTTCGCATCGATGTCGAAGCTTACTTCAATTTGTGGCATGCCGCGTGGAGCAGGTGGAATGTCACTCAGGTCAAAACGACCTAGAGACTTGTTACCAGAGGCTTGCTTACGCTCACCCTGACATACGTGAATAGTAACCGCTGCTTGATTGTCTTCGGCAGTGGAGAACACCTGCGACTTCTTGGTCGGGATAGTGGTGTTTTTCTCGATCAGAGCAGTCATCACACCGCCCATGGTTTCGATACCCAAAGTTAAAGGAGTAACATCCAACAATAGTACGTCTTTTACGTCACCGGCTAGTACCGCACCTTGAATAGCTGCGCCCATGGCTACGGCTTCATCAGGGTTAACATCCTTACGTGGCTCTTTACCGAAGAAGGCAGTCACTTCGCTCTGTACCAGAGGCATACGGCTCTGACCACCAACCAAGATCACTTCGTCGATTTCAGACGCATCCAGATCGGCATCTTTCAGAGCCTGTGCACATGGCTTCAGGGTACCCTTCACCAGGTCTTCTACCAGAGATTCGAGCTTGGCACGAGAAATTTTCACGTTCAGGTGTTTAGGACCAGTGGCATCAGCCGTGATGTAAGGTAGGTTTACATCAGTCTGGTTAGAGCTGGACAACTCAACCTTGGCCTTTTCCGCAGCTTCCTTTAAGCGCTGCAAAGCCAGTGGGTCATTGTGCAGATCGATTCCAGATTCTTTCTTAAATTCATCCGCCAAGAATTCGATCAAACGCAGGTCAAAGTCTTCACCACCTAGGAAGGTATCACCATTGGTAGCCAGTACTTCAAATTGGTGCTCGCCATCAACGTCGGCAATTTCAATGATGGAAATATCAAAGGTACCACCACCTAGGTCATACACGGCAATGGTGGAATCGCCACGATTCTTATCCATGCCATAAGCAAGGGCCGCCGCAGTTGGCTCGTTGATAATACGCTTAACGTCTAGGCCAGCGATCTTACCGGCATCCTTAGTAGCCTGACGCTGAGAGTCGTTAAAGTAAGCTGGTACAGTGATAACCGCTTCGGTCACACCTTCACCCAAGAAGTCTTCGGCAGTCTTCTTCATCTTCTTCAACACTTCAGCAGAAATCTGTGGTGGGGCCTTGGCATCGCCATTTACGTTAACCCAGGCATCACCATTGTCGGCTGCTTCGATGGTATAAGGCACCATAGTGATGTCTTTTTGCACCACGTCGTCCTTAAACTTACGACCAATCAAGCGCTTGATCGCAAACAAGGTGTTCTTAGGGTTGGTTACTGCCTGACGCTTTGCAGACTGGCCAACCAATGTTTCGCCATCATCGGTAAATGCGATGATGGAAGGCGTTGTGCGATCGCCTTCGGCGTTTTCAATTACCTTGGCACTGTCGCCATCTAGAACGGATACACAAGAGTTAGTTGTACCCAAGTCAATACCGATGATCTTACCCATTTTGATCTCCAAAAATCCTAATTACTCGTACTGCTGACGAGCTAATAAAAGTTACATTCTGCTCAAGCCACACTAGAGGCTCAAAAGGTCGTTTTCGACTTCTGCGTGGTGTGCCTTGCTTGTTTGTGTTTGTATGGTCAGGAAACGTTATTTCAACCCAAAAACCACACTTTTTTCATGTTTTTTTGCTTAAAAACTGCCTTTCATGCAGATTAGGGCGCCTTCGATACCACCACCATGGCTGGACGAATCAAACGACCATTCAAGGTGTAACCCTTTTGGAACACATCCATAACGGTGTTCGGTTCCATGTCTGGATTTGGCACCGCCGTCATGGCTTCATGTTGCTCTGGATTAAACGGCTCGCCATGGGGGTCCAACTGCTCAACCTGAAATTTTTTCAGGCCATCAAGCAGCATATTTTGGCTCATTTCCACGCCTTCAAGCAGGTTTTCCAAAGTGGCATTGTCTGCCTTGCTGGCCGTGATAGCGCGCTCCAGGTTATCCACCAAACCAAGCAATTCTGTGACGAGTTTTTCTTGACCAAATTTGTGCGCCTTGGCCACATCCTGCTCCGCACGTCGGCGAATATTCTGCATTTCAGCCTGGGCGCGAATGGCTTCATCTTTGTGGGCCTCTGCCTGCTCCTGGGCAGCCGCTAGTTCGGCCTGCAAAGATTCCACAGTGACTTCCTGCATGCCTTCTTCGGCAACAGGTTGTTCAAGGTCCTGATTTTCAACTGAGTTTTCTTGCTCGCTCATGGAAACTCCACTGCTCGTATTGGTTAGTTAATCCTAGAGGGCCTACGGCCCTTTCCCGAATGCCAATCTATATGGGGACGGTCTACAGGGATTCAAGAATAAAACAACCATTAAATTTAAGGTTATTTATACAATTCACCAGCAAACAACTGGACAAACATACACCACTGTATATACTTCCAGTATGTTGATAAGAACCTACAAGCCTCGAGGTACTCAGTATGCTGCAACAACTAATAGTGCAACATTTTACTCTGGTCGATTATTTGCACCTGGAGTTTAATGACAAGATGACTGCCATTTCCGGCGAAACCGGCGCTGGCAAATCCATTTTATTAGACGCCCTTGGCCTGGCGCTTGGCGACCGTGCTGAGTCCGGCTGTGTGCGTCAGGGGGCTGACAAGGCCGACATTCACGCGGTATTTGATCTACACACGTTACCCGACATTAAAGACTATTTAGCGAGCAAACACCTAGCCAGCAACGATGATGCAGACACCTGTATTTTACGCCGCATCATTAATCAGGACGGCCGTTCAAGGGGCTATATCAATGGCAAACCTGTCAATATCGCCAGCCTCAAGCAACTAGGCAAACAGTTAATCAACATTCACGGACAACACGAACACCAGCACCTGTTGGCACGCGACAGTCATATGCAAATCCTCGATGCTTACGGTGATTATCAGCTCCAGTTACATAAGGTGCAGGAGCTGAGCCAGACCTGGCATCAGCTAGCTCGCCAGGCATCCGCCCTAAGCGGCGACCAACAGCTTTCAGAAGCCGAACAACAATTATTGCGTTATCAGGTAGATGAACTGGAAAACCTTGCCTTAGCTGCTGGCGAATTAGCGCAACTGGAACAGGAGCACAAGCAACTAAGTAAAGCTGACCAACTGCTACAAGCCGTTGCTAGCGTACTACCAGAAAACAATGCCGAAGACCCCAAAGCCAATTTACAACGCTGGCAGCAACAACTCGAGCAGTTTTCTGACATTAGCCCGCAAATTGCTAGCGCCGTTGAACTACTCGCCGGCGCAGCCATACAAGTTGAAGAGAGCCAGTATGAACTACAGAACTTTATTAGTAGCTTTGATCAGGACCCGAGCCGCCTAGCGTCAATAGAACACCGCCTCGATCAGATCTACAGCATTGCTCGTAAGCACAAAATCAAACCTGAGCAACTGGCCGAGCATCTAGAGAGTCTGCAGCAGCAACTAAACCGCAATGAAAGCCAAGCAGAGGATCTACAAGCCATTTATGCGCAACAATCCGACCTCGCCTTGCAATACCAGAAGGCCGCACAGCAACTCACCTGCCTACGCCAAGACACCGCTAAAGAATTGCAGTCAGCCATTGCTGAGCAGCTAACCCAGCTTGGCATGCCCCATTGCCGAGTTGAATTTGCCATCAGTAGTAAAGCCATTGATGAGTTGCCCCTTAAAGGTCAAGATGACATTGAAATGCTGGTACAAACCAACCCTGGCCAGCCCGCCAAAGCAATAGCTAAAATTGCCTCAGGTGGCGAGTTATCACGCATCAGTCTAGCCATTCAGGTGGTCATCGCCAGCACCAGCATCACCCCCTGTTTGATGTTTGACGAAGTTGACGTGGGCATCGGTGGCGCCACGGCAGAAATTGTCGGCCGCCTGCTGGCCCAACTTGGGCAACATTGCCAGCTGTTATGCATTACCCACCTGCCGCAAGTTGCCAGCCAAGCACAGCATCATATGCAAGTTAGCAAACATAGCCATGACCAGCAGACTCACACTCAGGTGGTGCCATTAACAAACAGCCAACGTGTGCAAGAAATTGCCCGCATGCTGGGCGGCGTTACCCTAACCGAGCAAACCCTAGCCCACGCCAAGGAAATGCTGGGTTCCAGTGCCTTGCATTGAGCTTGGTAATTGCGCTTAGCTCGGGTTCAGACCTTAGGTCTGACCCCATCTATGCACGGAACCAATCGTAGGCATCAGTGTCCAATTCCGGTATCATGCCATGCAAACTGACAGACACTAGGGAACCACTGTCCATGAAACACCTATTTACTGCCGCCGCACTCGCCATCACCTTAACCGGCTGCTCCAGCATTGCCGACATGGAATTTCCGGGCGTACATAAAATGGATGTGCAACAGGGCAATATTATAACTAGTGATATGGTCGACCTACTGCGCCCAGGTTTGACCCGCGATCAAGTTCGCTACGTCATGGGCACACCCTTGATTGTCGACACCTTTAACGACAACCATTGGGAT
>JAERSU010000161.1 GCA_016845445.1 Oceanospirillaceae bacterium
GGGCGTTGACCAGGCCCGCAGAACTCATGGCTGAAATAAAACAGTACAATGCCCGGCTGCATCCCTACAATGACGGGCAGTCGTCGTCCAGGGTGTTGCAGGCAATTGATGACTTCCTGGCCAGTGACCGCAGCGACCTTAAAGCCAAGCCGGTGAACTTTGTCAGGAAATTAAAAATGCGACGCCAGCTGTCTTACTGGCGACCCGCGTCGGTACGGTAAAAACCATTGAAGTGAAAGTTGAAGCGATAGGTATCAATGCGATCTTCCAGGCAAAGAGTTAATCCATGTGTGGCATAGCGGGTTTGTGGGAAGCCGGGGCGGCTGTAGGTAATGCCGGCCAGCACGTCGAAATCGCTACTGCCATGGCACAAGTCCTGGCGCATAGAGGCCCCGATGACCATGGCACTTGGCAAGATGAATGTGGTCCCGTGCTGGCGCATCGCCGCTTGTCAATCCAGGATACTTCATCCATGGGTCACCAGCCCATGCATTCTGCCTGTGGCCGCTACGTGGTGGTATTCAATGGCGAAATCTATAACTTTCCCGAATTAAGGGCCCAGCTGCAACAGGCCGGATTTACCTTCAATGGGCATTCCGATACGGAAGTATTGTTGGCGGCAGTGGTGCACTGGGGGCTGGAAAAATCACTGCAGCTGTTTAACGGTATGTTTGCCTTTGCGTTGTGGGACAGGGAGTCGAGACAGTTGGCATTGGCTCGGGACCGTGTGGGTAAAAAGCCGCTGTATTATGGCTGGGCCGGATCAAGCTTTGTATTTGCTTCGGAATTAAAAGCGATTGGCGAGCACCCCGGGTTTACTGCAGAAGTCGATACCGATGCAGTTGCTTTGTACTTGCAGCACAACTATGTGCCGGCGCCCTGGTCTATTTACCGGGGTATATACAAGTTGCTGCCGGGCAGTTACCTGGTGCTGGATGAGCAGGCCATTCAATCGACGGTTGCTGCACCGGGGCAGGCAAAACATTTCTGGGATGCGCAGGAGGTCGCAACGCACTGTATGGCGACACCGTTTACCGGCGATTTTAATGACGCGCTTGGTGAGCTGGAGACGTTGTTAACACAATCGGTCGAGCGCCGGCTTATTGCCGATGTTCCGCTGGGAATGCTATTGTCAGGAGGTATTGACTCTACCTTGGTTACGGCCATAGGCCAATCGATAAGCGACAAACCGATCAACACATTTGCCATTGGCTTTCCAGGGGAAAAAATATCCGAGGCGGCAGCCGCTGGCAAGGTGGCGCAGCATTTAGGCACCCACCACACCGAATTGTATGTTGATGCACAGGCGGCCCTGGACAGCTTGCCATTGCTACCGGAAATCAACGACGAGCCCCTCGGTGACCCTTCGCAGATTCCTACCTTCCTGGTATCGCGGTTGGCCAGGCAGCACGTCACCGTTGCATTGTCTGGCGATGGGGGTGATGAGCTGTTTTTTGGTTACAAGCGCTACCTGAGCAGTCGCAAAATATGGAATATTGGTAGCAAAATTCCCCGCTTGCTGGCGCATCCGCTGGCAGCATTGTTGCAGGCAGGTGACAAGTTTACTCAGGACGAAAGCAAGCTCCTTACCTACGCAAATTGTTTACGTGCAAGTCATCCGCTGGATGTTTACCAAAGCCGTATGGCCAAATTCAATGCGCCGGGCGATATGTTACGCCACGAATGTAGCGTCGGCCTACCGCAAGGTGAACAGTTGCGAGCGCTGGGTTTAACTGATGTCGACATGAATATGATGCTGCTCGACTTTAACAGCTACCTGGTTGACGACATTCTCGTCAAGGTAGACCGTGCAGGTATGCATGAAAGCCTGGAATTGCGTAATCCACTACTGGATTATACGGTGGTGGAATTTGCCTGGCGCCTGCCCATGCAATTCAAACTGCAGGACGACAAAGGCAAATACATTTTGCGACGCCTGCTGGAAAAATATGTACCCACCAAACTGACCGACAGGCCCAAACAGGGTTTTTCGCCACCACTAAAAACCTGGCTGCAAGGGCCATTGAGGGAGTGGGCCGATGAGCTGTTGGCGGTAGACAGGCTTGAACGCGAAGGTATATTCAATAGCCAGGCGGTACATAACTTGTGGCAAAGTTGTAAGGACAACCCGAAAAAGGGGTTGTCGCGCATCTGGACAATCCTGATGTTCCAGGTGTGGTATGAGGGCAATGTATTGTCGCGCAAAACAAAAAGCTCCGGGAGCTAGTTGCTATGGACAAAAAGTACCGCTTGTCGGTAACCGTCATCACGCTGGACGAAGAAGACCGCCTGGGCCGTTGCCTGGAATCGGTTAAACATCTTGCCGACGAAATTATTATCTTCGATAGTGGTAGTACCGACGGCACCCTGGACATTGCTCGCCAGTATACCGACAAAATCTGGCAAACCGACTGGCCCGGTTATGGCAAACAAAAGCAACGGGCATTGGAGCAGGCGCAGTACGAATGGGTTTTGGCAATAGATGCCGATGAAGCCCTGGATGAGCAGTTACAGGCTTCACTGGCAGAATTTTTACGCGGCGAAAGAAACGACGTCACCGCAGTAAAAATGCACTGGGGGGTGACGATCTATAACAAACGGCTGGACTATGGCCGTAGTGCCAGGTCGCCGTTGCGTATGGTTTGGCGTGAAGGCGCATCTTTCAGCGATGATGAAGTCCATGAAGCGCTGCGGCATGCACCGGGAAAAACCATCACACTGGATGGCCGCTTGTTGCAC
>JAERSU010000162.1 GCA_016845445.1 Oceanospirillaceae bacterium
AGCTACAAATGACACAACAAGGCTTGCAGGAAGCAGGCCCATATAACAATAAGTGAATAAGATATGGTACAAGTACGTGACCACTATCCAACCAAAGAAGACGGCAGTATCGACATCCCTGCCTGGTTGGAAGATTTAAATGCAGAACTCAATATAAAGGACCTAAGTCGTCTACAGCAAGCTTGCGAGATGGCAGAACAGGCCCTACAAAAGTCCGCTGATCATGAAGATGAGTGGGGCGATGCGGCTGTTGATTGTTATCGCACTGGCCTGGAAATGGCCATGATATTGGCGTCATTACAGGTCAACGAAGAAACCCTGGTGGCAGCCATTATTTACCGTGCCGTACGGGAAAATAAACTCGATATTCAATTGGTGGAGAAAACCTTTGGCCCTACCGTTGCGCAGTTGATCAATGGTGTCTTGCAGATGGCAGCCATTAGTAATCTGCAATCCCCCACCCGAGACAATGTGTTGGGTCAAACCGATGGCCAGTTAGCCAATGTGCGCAAAATGCTGGTGTCCTTGGTGGATGACGTGCGCGTTGCCCTAATTAAGTTGGCCGAGCGTACCTGCGCTATTCGAGCGGTCAAAAATGGTGACCGCAAGAAGCGCTACCTGGTATCCCGTGAAGTGTTTGATGTCTATGCGCCCCTGGCCCATCGACTGGGTATCGGTACGATCAAGTGGGAACTGGAAGACCTTTCCTTTCGCTATTTGCAGCCCAATGCTTACAAGCAAATTGCGAGCCTTCTGGATGAGCGTCGTCTGGACCGGCAGGACTACATTGACCGGGTATTGGCAACCCTGACAGAGAATTTGGGAAATGCGGGTATCAAGGCCGATATCATGGGCCGTGCCAAGCACATCTACAGCATCTGGCGCAAAATGCAACGCAAGAATATCGAATTCTCTCAGGTTTACGATGTCCGGGCGGTGCGCATATTGGTACCTGAATTAACGGATTGTTATACGGCCTTGGGTATTGTGCATGGCTTATGGCGCAACATCCCGCAAGAATTTGATGACTATATAGCGACCCCCAAAGAAAATGGCTATCGCTCCTTGCATACGGCGGTCATTGGCCCGGAAGGCAAGGTGGTGGAGATTCAAATCCGCACCTTTGCCATGCATGATGAAGCAGAACTTGGTGTGTGCGCCCACTGGTTGTACAAGGGAACGGACACTAATAGCAATAGTAATTCCTACGAAGACAAGTTGTCCTGGCTGCGTCAAGTGCTGGAATGGCACGATGAAGTTGGCGATAGCAGCGCCCTGGTTGATCAGGTGCGTGCCGATGTTGAGCAGGACCGTATCTACGTCTTCACCCCAGATGGCCATGTGCTGGATTTACCAAACGGTGCTACCCCCATAGATTTTGCCTATCGGGTGCATACGGAGGTGGGTAACACCTGTCGTGGCGCTAAGATTCATGGCCGCATTGTGCCCCTCACTTATCGTTTGCAAACCGGTGACCAGGTCAATATCCTCACCTCCAAGGGAGGCACCCCCAGTCGTGATTGGATGAACCCTAACCTAGGTTACGTTAATTCCAGTCGTACGCGTGCCAAGGTTGCGCATTTCTTTAAGCAGCAGGACAAGGATAAGAATGCCACCGCTGGTCGTCATTTGGTGGAACGGGAATTGCGTCGCATGGCATTAAATGGGGTTGACGAAGGGGTACTGGCCAAGGCCATTAACTTCAAAAACCCCAATGATATGTACGCCGCATTAGGGGCTGGGGATCTCCGTCTGGCGCAAATAGTGAATGCTGCGCAACAGCAAATTGAACCCCAATTGAAGCAGCGCCAGCAACTGGCCTTAGGGCTGGAAAGCAAGCGTAGCCAGAATATTAAGGGAGGCGGGAGCGACATCCACATTGAGGGTGTCGGCAATCTGCTGACGACCCTCGCGAGCTGCTGTCAGCCAGTACCTGGTGATGACATCGTGGGTTTTGTTACCCTTAACCGCGGTGTTTCTGTACACCGTCAAGATTGCCAAAACATCATTAATCTGGCCGATAAAGAACAGCAACGCATTATTCACGTGGATTGGGCCAGTCAGGCTGAGCAAACCTACCCCGTGGACATTGTCATTGAGGCCTTTGATCGGGCTGGTTTGATCAGTGATGTGATTCTGATATTAGGTCAGGAAAAGGTCAACGTCAGTGCCATGAACACGGTGACTGATAGCAAAGCCAACTCGGCCACCATTACCTTTACCATCGATATTCCGCGCTTGGAATTGTTGGGCCGCATCATGGATAAGATTAACCAACTGGCTAACGTGCTCGATGTAAGGCGACAAAAAGATGGCTGATAATATCCGTATTGATCGTGATGCTACCGGCATGCAACGTCTGTTGCAGATCATGTCTGAATTACGTGACCCAGATGGCGGTTGCCCTTGGGATTTAAAGCAAAGTTTTGAGAGTATTTTGCCGCATACTTTGGAGGAAGCCTATGAGGTGGCCGATGCCATAGAATCGGGGGATCGCCAGCAACTGCGCGATGAGCTGGGTGATTTACTCTTCCAGGTGGTGTTTTATAGCCAGTTGGGCAAAGAAGAAGGCAGCTTTGAATTTGCCGATATAACCAATGCTATGGCCGACAAGCTACTGCGTCGACATCCGCATGTGTTTGGTGATCTACATGCCAAAGATGGTGACCAGGCCTTGGCCAATTGGGAAGCCATAAAACAAACAGAGCGCACGGCCAAGCAACAGCATTCAGTATTGGATGATATTCCCAAGGCCTTGCCGGGTCTGCAGCGCGCCGCCAAGATGCAAAAACGGGCAGCTAATGTGGGCTTTGATTGGCCAGCAGTAGCGCCAGTTTTCGCGAAGCTAGACGAAGAAGTGGCAGAAATACATGAGGCTTATGCCGCCGGTGATCGTGACCATGTGCTCGAAGAGATAGGCGACTTGATGTTTATGTGTGTGAATTTATCACGCCACTTAAAAGCTGACTCAGAGCAGGTCATGCGCGCAGCTAATGATAAATTTGAACGCCGTTTTAGGCTCATGGAAGGGGAGCTTGCAGCCCAAGGGCTGGATATGGCTGAGCAAAATATTGATGAATTGGAAGCTGCGTGGCAACGAGCTAAGTTAGTTTGATTGCGCTTTGCTCGGGAGCAGACCCCAAGCCGCAGGCCGATTTGTCCCTGCTAAAATATTGAAAATACCTAGGTCTAATGGCGTCCTAGATGTAAATTCGTTAAACTACGCGGCCCGGTTATTAAGGGATGGTTAATCAACAAACGGGTTTCTTCATTAGCAAGTTTGGTTTTTTGCTAAGCAAAACAGGATGTTAGCTTGTTATTGAAGGCACCTTAAAGGCTTATTCAAGAGCCTTCTTAGCCACCAGTTTTATAATATATTTGGAGAACAATAATGCGACTAATCCTGTTGGGCGCCCCTGGCGCAGGTAAGGGAACACAAGCTCAATTCATTACTGAAAAATACGGTATTCCTCAGATCTCTACGGGCGATATGTTGCGTGCAGCTGTGAAGGCTGGCACCGAGCTAGGCGTCATGGCCAAGAAGATCATGGACGAGGGTGGTTTGGTTTCTGATGAGCTGATCATCAACCTGGTAAAAGAGCGTATCGCCGAAGCCGATTGTGCCAAGGGTTTTTTGTTTGATGGCTTCCCGCGTACTATTCCGCAAGCCGAAGCGCTGAAGGAATCTGGCGTTGCGATCGATGGCGTGGTAGAGATCGATGTGGCCGATGAAGAAATCATCAAGCGCATGAGTGGTCGCCGTGTGCATCCCGGTTCAGGTCGTACTTACCATGTGGTATTCAATCCACCTCAAGTAGAAGGTAAAGATGACGTCACTGGTGAAGACCTAGTACAGCGCCCAGATGACCAGGAAGATACGGTTAAGCAGCGTCTGGACGTATACCACTCCCAGACTGCGCCCTTGATTACTTTCTACAAAGGTTTGCTGGAGGCTGGTGCAGCGGGTGCACCTGCTTATCACTATGTGGCTGGTGTGGGTAGTGTTGAAGACATCAAGAACGCCGTATTTGGCGCTCTAGAAGGTTAATAGCAGCTCCCTTATGCCTAATTTACTTGCCCTAGATACCTCTGGTAACAGTTGTAGCGTTGCCGTCTGGCAACAACGGGAGGGGCAAGCACCCCAAGTGTTTAGTCTGCACGAAGAGGCGCAGCGCTCTCATACCCAGCGCCTTTTACCCATGGTGCAAGAGGTACTGGATCAGGCGGGCATGCAACAATCTGAGTTGCATGCCATCGTCTATGGTCGCGGCCCCGGTTCGTTTACCGGTATTCGTATTGCCGCTGGCGTAGCCCAGGGTCTAGCTTTTGGCTTGGATATCCCCTTAATTCCCGTATCAACCCTCGCGGCTATGGCCCTGCAGGCAGAGGAAAAAACCCCCGCAAATGCCCACCTTTGCTGTCTCGATGCGCGCATGAATGAGGTGTATGTGGGTTGTTATCAGGTGCATCTAGGTACACCTGAACTGGTCCAGGAAATTACTCCGGAAGCCGTATTAAGCCCTGCTTCGGTGGCTGCGCCGGCAGCTAACTATACGGCTAATGGCAGTGGTCTGGAGGTGGCTGAGTTTCCTGCCCAGGTGTTGGCTAGAGCAACGGCATGTGATGTAAACCTGGAGCCCATGGCCAAATACATGGTGCAATTAGGGGCTGCCGATTTGGCGCGCGGTATTGCACCATTACCTGAACAAGCGTTGCCTGTGTATTTGCGTGACGAGGTCACCTGGCAAAAGCTACCACGTTATCAATAGCCCCTAGATTCCTCTATACTAGACGCATTATTTTTTAACCTGTCTCGTCGAGTAATAATATGGATTGGTTACAAGCCTCGATCATAGCCCTGATTCAAGGGGTGACAGAATTCCTACCTATTTCCAGTTCCGCGCATTTGCTATTCCCAAGCTTACTGTTTGGTTGGCAAGACCAGGGTTTGGCCTTTGATGTGGCGGTGCACTTAGGTAGCCTGTTAGCGGTCATGTTTTATCTACGTCATGACATCCTGGCAATGATTCAAGGCAGCCTACAATGGCTTTTGGGGCGTGGTTGGAATACCCATGCCCATATGGCCATGCTGCTAGTACTAGCAACCATCCCTGCGGTAATCTTCGGTTTGGCTTTTAAAGGCTGGATAGAGGTGCATGCCCGAGCTTTATGGGTGGTAGCCGCAACGACCATTGCCTTTGGCTTGCTCTTAGGCTGGGTGGATTGGCGCGCGCGCCAAGACCAGCAAATGAACGACCTGAGTTGGCGTCACGCCTTGTTTATTGGCTTGGCTCAAGCCGTGGCGTTGATTCCTGGTACGTCTCGTTCGGGCATTACCATGACCGCAGCCTTGGCCCTAGGCTATGATCGCCAATCGGCAGCGAGGTTTTCGTTTCTGATGTCAGTGCCAGTGATTCTGGCAGCCTCCCTGTTGATGCTGCTGGATCTGACTCAGCAAAGCACTGCTGTGGCCTGGCAACCCATGTTGCTAGCCTTTGT
>JAERSU010000163.1 GCA_016845445.1 Oceanospirillaceae bacterium
ATTTAGAAGTAGGAGATGCACTATGCAAATATACAATAATATTTTGGTAGCCATTGATCTTAACGACGAAGCTGAACCTGTGAGTAAAAAGGCCTGCGCACTGGCCGAAAAATGCGGGGCAAAGCTGCATTTTATTCACGTCACCGAGCCATTAAGCTATGCCTATGGTGGTGATGTACCCATGGATTTGAGCGCCATTCAAATGCAGTTACAGGAGCATGCTCAGCAACGCCTTGATGATTTTATAGCTAGCCACAATCTACAAGATTGCGGCCAGGTGCTGTGCAATGGCCATATTGAAAATGAAGTGCACCGGGTTGCCGAAGACATTGGTGCCGACCTTATTGTGGTTGGTAGTCATGGCCGCCATGGCCTAGCCTTGCTACTTGGCTCCACTTCTAACAGTGTGCTCCACGGTGCCACCTGTGACGTACTAGCCGTTAGAATCTAGTCATTCTTGCAACATTTCTTCAATTTCCATCCAGCGTTCCATGGCCGTTTCCAATTCGGCCTCGACGCTGGATAGCTGCTCTATCTTGGCATTCACCAGGGCATGGTCTTGGCTATAGAAATCCGCCGCCGCCATTTCTGCTTGCAAGTCTTCGATTTGCCCTTCAAGCTGTTCAATCAGCGCCGGTAATTGGTCCAGTTCACGTTGTACCTTGTAACTCAGCTTTTTCGGCTTGGCCACTGGGGCCTTGGGCTTGCTAGCAACCAGCTGCTCGGTTACCTGGTCTTTTTGCTGAGCCGATTTTTCCGTCGCCGTTACTAAACTCTGCGCGCTCTTTAAGCGGCCTCCACGGTTATACCAGTCGCTATAACCGCCCACCGACTCTTCAATTTGACCTTCACCATCAAACACCAGACAGGATGTAACGACCTGATCAAGGAAGTCCCGGTCGTGACTGACCAATAACACAGTGCCATCAAAGTCGGCTAACAACTCTTCTAGTAACTCTAGGGTTTCAATATCCAAATCATTGGTGGGTTCATCAAGCACCAAGATATTGGCAGGTTTGCTAAATAGTTTGGCCAGTAACAAGCGGTTTCGTTCACCACCTGACAGGCTGCTAACCGGGCTTCGCACGCGCGCTGGGGAGAACAAGAAGTCCCCTAAATAGCCCATAACATGTTTTTGCTTACCGTTAATATCGATGCTTTCCCGGCCCTCAGCCAGGTTATCCATAACGGTTTTATCGACCTCTAGTTGATCTCGCAACTGGTCAAAATAGGCCACCTGTAAGCGAGTACCCATTTTCACCTTACCCTGACTAGGCGTGAGTTCACCCAAGAGAATGCGCAACAAGGTGGACTTGCCCACGCCATTGGCGCCCACTAGTCCCACTCGGTCGCCCTTCATCAAGGTAAAATCAAAACCATTAATTAAAGGTTTGCCGTCATAACTGTGGCTCACAGCTTGCATTTCACACACCAACTTGCCCGATTCCTGCCCTTTGGCTAGCTCCATCTTGGCGGTACCCTGCCGCTCACGCCGTTGGCTACGCTCGTTACGCAAGGCCACTAGGGCTCGTACTCGGCCTTCATTACGGGTACGACGTGCTTTTATACCTTGGCGAATCCACACTTCTTCTTGTGCCAGCTTCTTATCAAACAAGGCATTGTGACGGTCTTCTTCGGCCAACTGTTGCTCACGATATTCCACGAAGCGTTCATAATTACCCGGGAAATAATTTAGCTGGCCACGATCCAGTTCCATAATGCGATTGGCCAAAGCTTTCAAAAAGCGTCGGTCGTGGGTAATAAATACTATGGCGCCATTAAAGCCCAGTAATTGCTGTTCCAGCCATTCGATGGCCAATAGATCCAAATGGTTAGTAGGCTCGTCTAACAACAACAAGGTGGGCTCTGCCACCAGCGCGCGGGCTAGGGATACACGACGGCGCCACCCACCAGAGAGTTCGCTAAGCTGTCGATTGCCATCTAGTTGTAGGCGCGACAGAATACGCTCTACCTTGTTTTCCATCTGCCAACCGTCAAGTTCATCCAAACGGTGGCTAATGGCTTCCAGCTCTGCCATACCTGCTGCATCGAGCTCACCACTGGTCAAGTGCGCATGTTGCTGACGCAAAGCGTAAACATCGGCTAATCCCATGGCCACCACATCAGCCACTATCAGATCTTCACGCTCAGGCAGATCCTGCTCCAGATAACCAATTCGACAAGCTGGGCTGCGCCACAGGGTACCGGCATCGGCGGTTTGCTCACCTGACAACAGCTTCATCAAACTGGATTTACCTGCGCCATTGCGACCGATTAAACAAATTCGATCTCCCATATCGATCTGCAAGTCCACCCCATCGAGCAGGGGCGCTGCCCCATAGGCTAGGTGTATCTGCTCTAAACGCATTAAATTCATATACTGACGGTATCCCAGAAGCGATTAATTAAGAAACTATTACTAATAAAGGAAAGTAACAAATTCCCCACATTATACCGAATCCTATTGCCTTTCAGTCACTTGCGAGTACAAAAAAACCACAAAAGGTAGCTTATTAGAGTTGCATAACGTGCACATAACTAGATATTATGAGTGCAAGGCTCAGATACCCGACACGAGTTAAGCCAGTCGAGCCGCATGGTTCATAGATGACAGACAGCAAGAATAAAGCGGAAAACAGCTATAGTCACGTGGATGACACCCTGACTATGCTTGGCATTTCCATTGCCCAGATCAGAACTAGTCTGAATGACAGTAATTCTGATGTGGACATGCTGACTCGCAACTTTTCTGATATCGCCGATAACATACGCACCATTCGAGAATCCTCATCTAGCCTCAGCAACGGCCATGTCAACATGGACGCGGAAGTAGAACTCATCGCTGCTGCCGCCCAAGAAGCCAACTCCAAAATTGATCGTGCAGTGATGGAATTCCAATTCTTTGACCGCATGTCCCAGCGTCTTTCCCATGTCATTGAAAGCCTGGACAAGATGTCTGATCTCATTAAAGACCCAGATCGCATTCAAGACCCAATGGCTTGGATGGAATTGCAAACCAACCTGCACGCTTCCTATTCCATGGAATCCGAACGCCAAATGTTCCAATCCATTGTCAATGGTGCCACCATTGATGAAGCGGTCGCCATCTACCACGAAGTCTCTGCAGAAAAGAAAATGGAAGAGCCGGAAGTGGATGACGTTGAATTGTTCTAAACTAGTTAGCACGCCAACCAACACACTTTCCCCATGCAACTGATCGATATTGGTGTCAATCTCACCAGCAGCCGCTTTGCTAAAGACCTAGATGACGTGCTTGTGCGTGCGCAAGCAAACGGCGTGCAACAACAGCTGGTGACGGGTACTGACCTTACTTCCAGCCAGCAGGCATTAGCACTGTGTCAGCAGTACCCCCACTACCTACGCTGTACAGCTGGCTTTCACCCACACCACGCTAGTGACAATAACCCGCAAAGCTGGCAACAACTAGAAAGCATGTGGCAGCAACCGGAGGTCGTAGCCATTGGTGAAACCGGCTTGGATTTCAATCGTAACTTCTCGCCCCCGCAAGCTCAGCTAGACAGCTTTGAGCGGCATTTACAGGCAGCCTGTGAGGTGGACCTGCCCTTGTTCTTACATGAGCGCGATGCCGAAGATGCCTTCTACGAACTATTAAGCCACTATCGCACCCAACTAAAAGCTGGCGCGGTGTTGCATTGCTTTACCGGCGCAAAAGACTGGTTAATGCGCCTCCTAGACTTGGATATCTATTTTGGCATTACCGGTTGGGTATGTGATGAACGTCGTGGTGGTGATTTGCGCGCCGCCGTGGCGCACATTCCGGCTGAGCGTTTGCTCGTGGAAACCGATGCCCCCTATCTGTTGCCTAGAGATATGCGCCCGAAACCCAAATCAAGCCGTAATGAGCCGGCCTACTTAAGCCATATTGCTAAGACCGTCGCCGCACTACGCCACGAAGATGTCGAACTGTTAGCCAGCCAAACAACGGCCAACGCTCGGGCCTTATTTAGGCTCTAAGGCCCTAACAAAACCCTGTACACTGGCCTCATCAAAGGGCCAGTCAAGGTCTTGTTCAGTAGCTAGATGGCGCAAAACCGGAATACGTAGTGCGTAGGCATCCATCAACTCATCGGACTCAGCTATGTCCACCAGCTCTATGGCAATGTGCTGCAAATCCAACGCCCTAATAAGCACCTGCTCGGCATCATCGCACAGATGGCAGCCCTGAGTTCCCAACAATTCTAAAGATAACATCAGAACTTTAAACCACTGGTACCGGTAACCACAATGCAAGGGCGGGTGCTTATATTACGAATACGATAAGGCTGTAGAGCGCATATATAGTAGGCATCGCCTTCGGTCAAGGTGCGCACCTGACCATCAACGGTGACTTCTAGTTCACCGGTGATCAAAATACCTGCATGATCCCCTTCTGCTACCATCATTTCAGGCCCCGTATCACAGGCCGAAGGATAGGTTTCATGTAGCAAAGAAATGGCGCGTTGCTCGTGGTTATAGCCCACTAGACGCTTTACCACACAACCCTGGCCGAGATCGGGTAATTCCGCAGCACGGTAAAACACCTGCTGCTGTTGTGGCTCATCGCTGGCAAAAAAGGCTTCCATGGACATGGGCAAGCCATCCAACACCTTTTTCAAGCTGGATACCGAAGGGCTTACACGATTTTGCTCAATAAGAGATATAGTACTGTTGGTGACACTGGCGCGCTTGGCCAATTCACGTTGTGACAAACCACGTTTACTGCGCACTTCCTTTAACCGGGCACCCACGTCAAAGTCAAAACTCATGCCTTGCCGTCTCCTTCATTTGGTGACGTATCGGCTAGGCTAACAAGTTCTTCAGCAAGGGTTTCCTCAGCCTGCTGACGCAGCTCTTCGGGTAAATCCTTTTTCGGTTTTATACCGCCCAATTTAACAATTTTCTGCGCCTGCCCAAGGACATTACCACGACCACTACTTAACTGCTTGATGGCCTTATCATAAGCATCCTGAGCCTGGTGTAAACGCGTACCGACGCCTTCCATGGAGGTAACAAAATCCACTAGTTTCTTGTGCATTTTTTCCGCTTGCGCGGCAATCTCTTTGGCATTTTGACTTTGGTGTTCGTAACGCCAAATATTGTGAATGGTGCGCAAAGCCATCAGCAAGGTGGCTGGGCTTACCAGCATGATATTGCGCTGCATGGCATCCACAAACAGGGCTTCGCCCTTGTCACTTTGCAAGGCCAGCATATAAGCAGACTCTACCGGGATAAAGAGCAACACATAATCAAGGCTACGTACCCCTTCTGCATCCTCATAGGATTTGCCACTTAGATTACTAATATGGCCTTTGATAGACTGCAGGTGCTCATCCAGTGCTTGTTTGCGCGATTCGTCATCTTCGGCGCTATGGTAGCGATCGTAGGCAACCAAAGACACCTTGGCATCAATAATGACGTCTTTTTCATCGGGCAGATGAACAATGACATCAGGCTGCAAACGCTTGCCATCGGTTTGCGTGAGGCTAACCTGTGTGTGATATTCGTGACCATTGCGCAAGCCAGATTGCTCCAATACCTTTTCCAATACCATTTCACCCCAGTTGCCTTGGGCCTTGTTGTCCCCTTTTAAGGCCTTGGTAAGATTGATGGCGTCGGAGCTTAATTGACTATTAAGCAGCTTTAATTGATTAATCTGTTCAGCTAGACCACGGCGATCTTGGGCTTCCTGTGTGTAAACATCGTCCACCCTTTTACGAAAATCACCCAACTGGTCTCGCAAAGGGGCAAGGATTAGATCCAACTGCTGCTTATTACTCACATTGAGTTGTTCGCTTTGTTTGTTCAGACTGGCTTCGGCAAACTGTTTAAGAAAGCCTTCAAACTCTTGTTTGGACTGTTGTAATTGGGCTATTTGCTGACTATTAGCCGCTGCTTGAGCCTGCAACTTTGCTTGGCTAGAGGCCAGCTGTTCACGCACTGAGGCGTGGCCAGATTGTTCAGTGTGAAGCTGTTGCTGGCTGGCTTGCAGTTGGTCTTGCAAGACCTGCTGCTGTTGTTCTAACTGCGCCACCTGAGTGGCTAATTGTGCTTTTTCTAGCAGCAGCTGTTCGCGTTCTTGCTGCTGCTCAAACATGGCGTCCTGTTGCGCCAACTGCTGTTGATGCTGTTGACTGGCTGTGCGTAAACTTATCCCAACCACCACTAGCGTCACTAGGGCAACGGCCAACCATGGCAACCATTCCATCATGCTAGGCGATCCACTGGCCTATAACCGGAACCAAGGCAGCCCAAGCCCCTAAGGTGTACAACAAGGCACCACCGCGGGACGTCAACATGCGGGCAAAGAAAACATAGTATAAGGCTGGAAAAGTCACCACCAAGAAGGCGGCCGGGATCCACCAGACGAACTCTTGCCAGCCATACACCATGGCCATAACAAGGGCAATGACGGCTAGATTACCGGCAATCAAGTAACGTTTGGCGACACTTTCCTGAGCGGCTTCTGCAGCAACTGGCTGCTGATTGTCGGCCTCCCCTTCTGCCTGCTCTTTGGTCAACGCATCCTGCATAACCTGACGTGAACTTAAGGCGCCGGCCATGGCCAGACCACCAGCAATAGTAAACAGATAAATAGGGTCCAAAAGAGCTTCCTGTAGCATGGCTTGAAGATGACCATATCATAGCATATCTACACAGCAATGGGTGTAGACAATTGCTAGGCCACAAAGGCCTAGTGTAGGTGTTTGCTTAGTGTGGTTGGTAG
>JAERSU010000164.1 GCA_016845445.1 Oceanospirillaceae bacterium
TCAAAACTCATAAGGATGACTCAATGACGCATGTATAAGCCCGATTTTATGCCTATGTCTGGGCCTTAGCAATACAAGTGGCTTAGCATTTAGCATTGTTTGCTAGCTAAGGCCTGAGTGGCAGCGATAAAACTATCTATCTGCTCATGGGTGTGCGCAAAGCTAGTAACCAAGCGAATAATGCCTTTACCCCAGCGATCGTGGTAGAAACCAAAACCTAGCTCGAGCAAGCCTTGAATATAGCTGTCAGGCAAGCGGCAGAAGAGAATGTTGGACTCGGTGCTGCCGAGCATCTCTACACCGTCGATAGCCTGTAGACCCGTTTGTAGGCGTAGGGCCATGGCATTGGCATGGCGGGCATTGTGCAACCATAAATCATCCTTTAAATAAGCATTCATTTGCGCACTAAACAAACGCATCTTGGAAAGTAGGTGGCCGCTACGTTTACGTCTATAGGCTAATTCCTGGGCTAGGTCTTTATCAAACAAAACGATGGCATCGACACCTAGGGCACCGTTTTTGGTGGCACCAAGAGACAGGGCTTTAACGCCATTTTTCCAGGTCATTTCTGCGGCACTGCAGTTAAGGCTGACTAGGGCATTGGCAAACCGTGCGCCATCCATGTGTAAGGCTAGGTCTTGCGCTTGGCAGACCTCATTAATGGCAGCTATTTCATCAAGGCTATAGATGCTACCGCTTTCCGTGGCTTGTGAAATACTCACGCTGCTTGCTTGTACCGAATGCACATCGCCACGTTTAATCTGTGCCTGCATGGCGAGGGCACGCGGATCAATTTTGCTGTTATCACCAGCCACACTGATAAGTTTTGCTCCATGGGTAAAAAATTCTGGCGCGCCACACTCATCGTTGTTTATATGGCTCTCAGCATGACACAGCACAGCCCCCCAAGGTGGGGTCATGCTAGCTAGACTTAGGCAATTGGCGGCAGTGCCTGTGGGAACCAAAAACACACTGGTGTCGGTTTCAAACAGTTCGCTAAGCTTGGCTTCCACCTGTTGGCTGTACTGGTCAGCACCATAGGGCCCTTCCAAGCCCTGGCAGGCATCCAGCATGGCGGCGGCGATGGCGGGGCTGGCTCCGGCGGTGTTATCACTGTGAAATGCGGTAGGGGTAGAAGTTGTCATAGCATGGCGTCTATTTGATTTGGGTTGCAGACATTATGCCAAAGCCGCCGTGCAGATTCTTGTAAATAATTCTTTTTAAGCGACTTTTTGCTGGCTAATTTACGGTACACTTAAGCGTATTGAGAAACAGTGCGTCATTGCGAGGCCTATCAAGGCCGTGGCAATCTGCCGGAGATTGCTTCGCTCTGCTCGCCAAGACACCGACTATTTGCCATGTCTAATGATTATTATCCTCCTCTGTTAGAGCAGTCATTTACTCGCTTACCGGACATCATGTACAGCCGGGTTAAGCCAGTACCCGTTGACCATCCCGTGGCTTTTTTACTCAACGACAAGCTAGCCGATGAGCTGTCTATCGACCGAGATTGGCTGCTCAGTGAAGAAGCCGTTCAGGTGTTGTCAGGCAATCAACAACTCGGTGAGACAGAAGCCATTGCTACGGCCTATACAGGGCATCAGTTTGGTCACCCTAATCCGCGCTTGGGGGATGGCCGTGCGCACCTGTTAGGTGACCTGCTCACGGCAACTGGCGAACGTGTTGATGTGCAATTGAAAGGCTCCGGTGTCACGCCTTACTCACGCCAGGGCGATGGCCGTTCGGCCTTGGGGCCAGTGATCCGAGAGTATATAGTGAGTGAAGCTATGGCGGCTTTGGGCGTGCCAACTACGCGCGCCCTGGCAGCGATATTTAGCGGCGAAAACGTGTGGCGTGATAAGGGGGCGGAACCGGGTGGTATTTTAACCCGAGTGGCGGCCAGCCATGTGCGCGTGGGTAGTTTTGAATATGCTGCAGCAGGGGGTAAGGATTGCGTTAAGGCCTTAGCTGATTTTGTTGTGCAAAGGCATTTTAATGATTTGCCCGATGAAAACATTGCATATATGAACCTACTGCGCGAGGTCATCAAGCGCCAAGCCAAGTTGATTGCCCAATGGCAGAGTTTTGGCTTTATTCACGGCGTCATGAATACCGATAACATGCTGGTTAGTGGGCAAACCATTGATTATGGCCCCTGTGCCTTTCTAGATACCTATGAGCCAGACAAGGTGTTTAGCTTTATCGATCGACAAGGCCGTTACCGCTTTAGTAATCAGGGCCCCATTGGACAATGGAATCTAGTGCGATTAGCAGAGGCATTATTGCTGATTATGGGCGATGATCGCGCTGCTGCAGTAGACACAGCGCAGGCTGCCTTAAATGACTATCAGCCGTTATACGAAAATGCTTATGCCGAGTTCATGGGACACAAGATTGGCTTGCAGTCAGGTCATGCTGTGCTAGTGAATGAGCTCATGGATATCATGGAGAAGGACAGTCTTGATTATACTTTGAGCTTCCGTTATCTCATGCAACAATTGGATAGCAAACACATCTATTACCCTTTAGCAGCCTATCAGCCTTCTGCGGAATTGTTGCTTTGGCAAAATCGTTGGCTGGAAGCCCTAGGTGATGATCAAGCCGGTGCTCTTGCAATGATGCAAACGGTGAATCCAGTGTTTATTCCCCGCAATCACTTGGTAGAAGAAGCCATACAGGCTGCCAACAAGGGTGACACGGGTCCTGCTCTAACACTAGTGGCTGCTACCAATAGCCCATTTAACTACGATGCTAAATGGCAACGTCTAGCTCTGCCACCGGAATCCCATCAGGTGGTGAAAAACACCTTCTGCGGTACCTAAATATGAGTTTGCCTATACTCTACAGCTTTCGCCGCTGCCCCTATGCCATGCGCGCACGTTTGGCACTTTATTATGCTGGTGTGCAGGTAGAGTTGCGGGAAATACTGCTCAAGGAAAAACCTCAGACCATGCTCGATGCTTCGCCTAAGGGTACAGTACCTGTGTTGGTAATGCCTGATGGCAAGGTGATCGAAGAAAGCCTGGACGTGGTGTATTGGGCGCTGCAACTAAGTGACCCACAGGGGCTACTAGATGCCGCAGGACAAGCACTCATTGCCGAAAACGATGACGACTTTAAAGGCTGGCTTGATCGTTATAAATACCATGTGGGCTATCCACAGCAGCCACAGGAATTCTACCGTCAACAGGCAGAAGTATTTCTCGCCAAACTAGAGAGTCGGTTAACTCAGCATGCTTATTTGGCCGGCGAGCAGCTTAGTGTTGTGGATATTTGTATTTGGCCCTTTATTCGGCAATTTGCGTTTGTCGATAGCCACTGGTTTTGGCAGGCAGATTATCCCAAGTTGCAGGCTTGGTTGCAGGGCTATTTGCAGAGCGATGCCTTTACCGCCATCATGCCCAAATTTAAGCCATGGATGGAATCGCAGCAGCAGGTGATATTTCCTTAACCATCTAATAAACCGCCTCATAATTCGCCTCATAAACCGCCTCATAGGTTGGCATATTTGTCTAATTGCCTTGCTGGTTGCCAATATCTAGTGAAATTAATGGGCAATATTAGATAACCCTCTAATACCCAAAGCGCTGTTGATGTGTAAAAGTAGCTGCCATTCTGCCGTTGAACTCATTTCGCGGCACCGTTTCTTGAATCAACGAGGCAAGCTATGAGCATTCGTAAAGTCCCTATGTTAATCAATGGCCAAGAGGTCATGTCCACCAGTGGTAACTGGATTGATGTATTAAACCCCGCTAATCAGGAAGTGGTTGCTCAGGTACCATTTGCTACCATTGACGAAGTAGATGAAGCCGTCGCCATTGCCAAGGACGCCTTTAAGTCCTGGCGTAATGTATCCCTAGCCAAGCGCCAGCAGTTCTTGCTGACCTTCTTGCAACTGGTACGTGCTAACACCAAGAAGATTGCTGAACTGATTACCTTGGAGCACGGCAAGACCTTGCCAGATGCCGAAGGTGAAGTTGGTCGCGGTATTGAAGCCATTGAAAATGCCTGCATGATCACCAAGTTACAGTTAGGTGAAATCGCCGACAATGTAGCCGGCAACGTCAACGTTTATACGCTGAATAAGCCCCTCGGTGTGGGTGTGGGTATTACCGCCTTTAACTTCCCTATTATGTTGCCTTGCTTCATGTTCCCGATTGCCATTGCTTGCGGCAACACCTTTGTCTTGAAGCCTTCCGAACAAGATCCAACGTCCACCATGTTCTTGGCCGAACTGGCCCACCAAGCTGGTTTACCGGCAGGCGTATTGAATGTGGTTCACGGGGGCGCCGATGTGGCCAATCATTTGGCTTCTCACCCTGATGTAAAGGCCTTGTCTTTCATTGGTTCTACTCACGTGGGTACATCTCTATACCGTCGTGCGAGCGAAGCGGGCATCCGTGCCCAGTGCATGATGGGCGCCAAGAACCACTGTGTGGTTATGCCTGATGCCAACAAAGAACAAGCAATCAACCACCTGTTGGGTTCTTGCTTTGGTGCTGCTGGTCAGCGTTGTATGGCCAACTCAGTGGCTATTTTGGTGGGTGAAGCCAAGAGCTGGCTGCCAGAGATTGTGGAACGTGCCAAGGGCATGACCGTGGATGCCGGTACTAACCGTGCAGCAGACGTAGGACCATTGGTTTCTCCACAAGCCAAGCAACGTGTACAGGGTTTAATTACCTCCGGTGTTGAGCAGGGCGCGAGTCTGTTGTTAGATGGCCGTGACCCGCAAGTTGAAGGTTACCAAAATGGTAACTTTGTTGGCCCAACCATTTTCGCTGATGTAAATACCGATATGGATATCTACAGCCAAGAAATCTTCGGCCCAGTTATGTGCGTGATGGAAGCCGATAACATCCATGGCGCCATCGACATTATCAATGCCAACCCTAACGGTAACGGTACTTCTATCTTTACTAATTCTGGTTGGAATGCTCGCCATTTCGAGAACAACATTGATGTGGGGCAGATTGGTATTAATATTCCAATCCCAGTGCCTGTGGCCTACTTTAGCTTTACCGGTTCCCGTGCTTCCAAGTTAGGTGATCTCGGCCCGAACGGCCAACAAGCCGTGCAGTTCTGGACTCAGACACATACGGTATCGGCCCGTTGGTTTGAGCCTGATGAAGCTTCTGAAGGTGTGAATACCACCATTACTATGAAGTAATGGCATTAGGGTCAGACCCCAAGGGGTCTGACCCTTTTGTTTGTACCTACGAAAAGAGCTTAATGCCAGTCAGAATGGTCTCGTGGGAATGATAATCCACGGGAATCTGAATATTGCCGCCACCTTTGGCAAGAATCAGCGTAGGAAAACTATTTACCCCAAATTCCCGGCATAGTAACAGCTTTTCTTGTAGCTGTATTTCTGTATCACGGCTATGTAACAACTGACGGAAGTTGTCTTCTTCCATGCCTTCAATGACCGCTAGATTAACCAACACTTCTTCATCGGAGGGGTTTTGAGCGTGCAGGTAATAGGCTTCCTGTATAGCCATTAGCATGGCCTCATAGTGGCCTAGCTTATCCGCTGCAATGAGCGCACGACAGGCCGGGTAGGTGGAGCGGCGCGGCTTACATTCTAACCAAA
>JAERSU010000165.1 GCA_016845445.1 Oceanospirillaceae bacterium
GTTTAATCACCGCCATGGTGTGCACAGCTTCCTGCCCCATCTCCATGGGCAGGTATTTCTTTTTGCGCAATCCCACGCCATGTTCACCGGTGCAGGTACCGCCCATACTAATGGCCAACTTCACCAGCTCGCTAGCATAAGCATGGCCCTTTTCTTCGGTGGCCTTATCCGCTGGATCATAGAGCACCAAAACATGGAAATTGCCGTCACCAACATGGCCGACAATGGTGGTTACCAGGTCTGCCTCACGGGCCTTGTTATTAGCCTCTGCAATGCAATCAGCCAAGCGCGATATGGGCACACACACATCGGTGGTAATCGCTGACCATCCCGGACGCACATTAATGCCGGCAAAATAAGCTTTATGCCGCGCCGTCCATAATTCGTTACGCTCCTCCTGAGTGGTAGCCCAGCGGAACTGGCCACCCTCATTAGCAGCAGCAATTTCTTCCACCAGACTCACCTGCTCGGCCACCCCAGCTTCGGAACCGTGGAATTCAAAGAACAAGGTCGGCACAGGGTCAAAACCTTGCAACTTCGAATAGTTGATACAAGCTTGCATCTGATCCTTATCTAATAGCTCCACGCGGGCCAATGGAATACCCATCTGCATGCATTCCACCACGCAGTTGGCGGCCTGCTCTATATCGGGAAAAGCACACACAGCGGCAGAAATTTGCTCAGGAATGGGAAATAGGCGCAGACGAATTTCAGTAATAATACCCAAGGTGCCTTCGGCACCCACCATCAAACGCGTCAAGTCATAACCGGCAGAACTCTTTTTGGCTCGCCCTCCCGTATGCATCACCTGCCCTTGAGCGGTCACCACCGTGAGCCCCATCACCACGTCTTTCATGGTGCCATAACGCACGGCATTGGTACCGGAAGCGCGCGTTGATGCCATGCCGCCAATGCTGGCATTGGCACCAGGATCAATGGGAAAAAACAAACCCTGATGACGCAATTCATGATTCAGTTGCTCACGGCTGACACCCGCCTGTACTAGGCAATCAAAATCTTCGCCATGCACCTCCAGCACCTGCTGCATTTCCGTTAAGTCGATGCTAATGCCGCCATTGACAGGCACCAGATGCCCCTCGAGGGATGAACCGACGCCAAATGGAATCACCGGGATTGCATGTTCAGCACAGATTTTTACTGCGGCAGACACCATGTCGGTAGATTGAGCAAATAATACTCCATCAACCATGGGTCCTTGAGGATAGCTCTCGCCATTGGAATGGTCGCCACGGGTACTCTCATTAAGGGTGAAATGCTCACCAAAAGAAGCGGCCAGCTTGTTGAGGCCGGCCGCTTTGTAATTATCAGTCATTTTAGTTTCTTTTGTAACTAGTTAGAAATGCAATGATATATTCTTGTGATTAGACATGCAAGCGGAAACTGACTTAGCCAAGTCCACAGGCATACGTTCTTGCAATCGCAAACCAATGGAACCTGCTATCTGCTGCTCATAGGTTTGCAATGCTGGCACCAGCTCACTAGCCGCTTGCGTGCGCCAGTTCACTTCTGCATGTAGCATAGTAATGGCTTCTGTCAGGTAACCACGGGCTGTTTCAGGATTGAACTTACGCCCCTTCAAAGCGCGACGCGCCTTAGACAACTTGCCCTTGGCGTTACTTACGCCGGCCATTTGGCCAAGGCGCTTTTCCTGTACCTTAATCGCCGCCATGGCCGCCTTGGCGGTGGCCTTGTCATCCTGGATGACGGCCGCCAAGGCTTCCACATCGGGCAGTACTGCAGCCACGGCATCGGCATCGGCAATCACCATCTGCATATCCAAAATGGTCTGATAGGACTCATCCACAGTACGACGGTAATCACGACGTGCTTTATCTTCTGCCTTGGTCAGCTTCACATAACCCTCTCGAGCAGCCTGCCATTCACTCGGAACAGAGGCCTCAAGATCAGCCAGCTGAGCTTGCAACACCAGTAAATCTGCTTCCATGTTGTGCTTGCGCTGCAGGTCTTCCGGGGTGTCATCCAAACGACGAATCTGGGTCTTTAGATCCTTAATGGCTGCATCCACATCACGTATATCTGCCTCGATATCACGCACCCGATAATGCAAAGGCGCATAGTCTGGCGAGTAGGCTGCCACTTCGGCTTCGGCAGTTTGAATGGCCTCCACCCTGGTAAACACCGAGCCAGCTTGCTCAAGGCTAGAATTAAGCGCCTGCTGCACATGCTCTGGCAAATACACCGTATTGGCGCTGGCCATGGCATCAATTGCCGTTTGGAGAAGCTGTTGGTTAGCACTGTAATAACTTAATACTTCAGCTTCCAAGCACGGCTGAATTCGCGGGTTCATTGGCGGTGGCGCTGAGTCACCAGTCAAGTAGGTGCGATTGGGTAGGTAGTTGACCAACGCCGGGAACAAGCCAGTGATCGCCAAGGCCAATAACTGCAAGCCGATAAAGGGCACCACACCCTTGTAAATAGACAAGGTCTTCACCACCTTATCGGCTACGCCACGCAGATAAAACAAGGCAAAACCAAAGGGCGGCGTGAGGAATGAGGTTTGAATATTCAGACCAATCATGACCCCCAACCATACGGCAGTCACGTTAGCCGATGGATCGGCCAGCAAAATCGGCGCCACAATCGGCACCACCACCACGGCAATCTCGATAAAATCGAGGAAGAAGCCGAGGATAAAGATCACCAGCATCACCACTAGGAACTGCATCCAGAAACCGCCGGGCAAACCGGTGAGCATTTCTTTCACTAGTTCTTCACCACCAAAGGCTCGGAAAGCCGAGGTCAGCATGGCGGCACCAATGAGAATGATAAATACCATAGAGGTGGTTTTGGCTGTCTCCAGCATCACTTCATGCAGGGTATTGTCGGTCTTAAATACGCGCCAACCACTCCAAGCCACGCCAATCAACAGGGCGCTCACCGCGATAATGGCCAATACCACACCTATCACATCTTGGGTGCTGTGAATGTTCTTCACATTGATGTCAAAGTTAAACAGAATAATACTGATGGCGATGATAGCGCCAATGGCAATGGCCGCTGGGGTATAGCGATGTTGTTCTTTATGGGGTAAACGGTAGCCTGCCATAATCATGGCTCCCACAGCACCCACAGCCCCAGCCTGGTTAACCGTGGCAATGCCCAAAATAATGGAGCCTAGCACCACAAAAATCAGCGCCAATGGCGGCAATAAGGACATGGCTACTTTGAGTGCAAACTGCGCATCATACTTGCCTTCATAAGGTACTGGCGGGGCGTTTTCTGGTTTAAAGAGAGCCACTATGAGTATATAGAGCACGTACAAGCCCACTAGTACCAAGCCTGGTAGGAAAGCCCCCATAAACATATCACCGGCACTGGCTGAGGTAATATCCAAGGTTGACGGCATGGAAAATTCGCCGGTAATTTCCCGATAATCGGCTTTACGAATAGCACTAGCCTGATCGGCAGCACTACTTAACTGGTCAGCCAAGATGATCAACACGATGGATGGCGGAATAATTTGCCCCAAGGTACCTGAGGCGCAGATCGTGCCAGTAGAAAGCGAATGGGAATAATTATTGCGCAGCATAGCGGGCAAGGAAATCATGCCCATAGCGATCACCGTGGCACCAACGATACCGGTAGTGGCCGCCAATAGAGCGCCCACCAAGACCACAGAAATACCCAAACCACCTGGCACAGGGCCAAATAGCTGGGCCATGGTAACCAGTAAATCTTCTGCTACTTTGGAGCGTTGCAGCATGATGCCCATGAAGATAAATAGCGGAATGGCGATGAGCGTGTCCCGCTCTACATCCCAATAGAGACTACGGAAGTTGGTAACCCCGGCACTGAGCCACTGCACCGGACCACCATCATGAAAATAAGCATCCGGGTTATCAGCAAATAGCCAACCACACAGGGCGGCCAAACCAATGGCGATAATAGACGCACCTGGTAAAGAAAAGGCCACCGGGAAACCCGAGGTGAGGGCCACTATCATAAGTAGGACCAGCAGGCCCAAGAATAACAATTCCATTTTCTTGCTCCTTAGCTGTCTGTGCTACTGCGTTCTAAACCAGGCTCAAAGGTGGTTAACCTATGGCCTGATCCCTTGTGCTTTTGCGGTTCATCTGTAAAAGATTCTCCGCGCAACACACCCACATGCTTCATTAGGTAACTGGCAAACTGGATCACCATGGAATAAGCGAAGATGGCCAAAAAACCGACCATAATGTATTTCACATACATGCCATAACCACTTTGCGATACTTCCATACTTAATAAAGGGCTATTGATACTGGAGGTTTTATCCCACATGCCCAGTATTAAAATGGTCCAACATAGGGGCAGCCCCAAGAGCAGCACACCCACACTATTCACCCAAGCTTTGTTGCGTGCCGAAAAATGCGTGTAGGCCACGTCTACGCGAATATGGCCTTCCACCAGCAGGGTATGAGCCGAAGCAAACAAGAATAGCGCCGCGTACCAGAAACGTACTAGGTCGCCCATAAAGGCCTGTTCGTAAGAAAAAATAAAGCGCGTGATGACAATCATAAACTCAGCCACCACCACTAACAGGGTCAGCCAGGTAAACCCTAAGCCCTTAGCGCGCCAAGCAACTAGGGCGGCTAATAGCATCAAGGGTACATGAAGGTTATTGCCACGATAATGGGGCTTGCCCATATCACTGGCCATTTGTTCTGGCATGAATACAGGCAGCATGGATTCTACCCGCAAAAAAGAAATCAATGCATCGGCGATGCCGATTAATAGCACCATCCAAAAAGCCACGCGAATACTATAGGCGGCCCAATCAGCAATACGCTCGGCCCACTGAGCATAACTATCATCTGCCCGTTGTTGCACGTGCATCCAAGCTAACAACACAGCGATGGGATAACTCATCACCTGCAGCCAGCCTAACTTACTGGTATCCACCCCTTGCATGGTTGCCAAAGCGCCTGGCCAACCACCCCAAAAGGTGAGGAAATTATTAATCACAAACATAGTGGTGACATACACCACGGACAGCGCTAGGACGCGCAAACTGGCATCAAAAGAGGATAATGGCATGACCGCAAACCGATTAGATTAAAACGTAAATGGGCCAGACTTAAAAAGCCTGGCCCCATCAACACTCGTCATGGCGAGCACATGTGCGCAGCAATCTCATAATCATGGCACCTTGCCTATACGAGATTGCCACGGCGCTATGCGCCTCGCAGTGACATTGCCGTCTTTAACCTTCTAGTGCACGGTTACGTTGCTGTAGGTATGCTTGGTCAGAGATTTCTGCCCAGGCACCAATGTCAGCACGCGCATTGGCGAAGCTTGCGTGAATGCGGGCCGCCAGATCACTGTGGGCCTGTACTTCTTCAAACACTTCTTCAGAGGCTTCGGCAAAGCTGTCATAAACATCGTCATTGAACTTACGCAGCTTGACACCTTGATCGTTGATCAAGCGCTTCAAAGCAGCACCGTTCTTGGCGTTGTATTCAGACATCATTACGTCGTTCTCCATGGAGGACGCCGCTTCAATCATCATCTGGTCGGCTTTGCTTAGGCCATCCCACCAAGCCTTGTTCATACCGCAAGACAGCATGGCACCTGGCTCGTGCATACCTGGGTAGTAGTAGTACTTGGCAGCTTCGTAGAACTTCATGATCTCATCGTTCCATGGGCCTACCCATTCGGTAGCGTCAATGGAGCCAGAAATCAGGTTTTCATAGATTTGACCGCCAGGCAGGGACACTGGGGAACCACCTAACTTGGCCAATACGTCACCACCTAGGCCAGGCATACGCATCTTCAGACCTTTTAAGTCATCAGCGGAATTGATTTCCTTGCGGAACCAACCACCCATCTGCACACCGGTGTTACCACACATTAGGCCTTTCAAGCCAAATTCGGCACCTAGCTCGTCCCACAGTTCCTGACCACCACCAAAGCGGATCCAGGCATTCATTTCTGTGTAGGTGAGACCAAAAGGCACGGCGGTGAAGTAGGCAAAACCAGGGTGCTTACCCTTCCAGTAGTATTCGGCAGCGTGATACATCTGCGCGTTGCCAGAGGCCACTTCATCAAATGAGTCAAAGGCTTTAACACGCTCGTTGGCAGCATAATAGGTTACTTGGATACGGCCATCACTCATATCGTTCAGGCGTTGGGCGAAGCGCTGGGCACCCGTACCCAGACCAGGGAAATCGCGGGGCCAGGTAGATACCATGGCAATCTCCACTCGTTCCTTGGCGATTGCTGGCGCGGCGATGGTAGAAGCTGCCGCTGCACCACCGATACCAACAAGACCTTTCTTCAATAACTCACGTCTTTGCATTGTTGATTCTCCTATTGTTTTTATTTGCGAGTTCGGCATGAACTGAGAGATAAAATCATGCCGATAAGCAAGCTAAGAATTTAACCTTTTAGTAAAATTTTCTAACAGAAGCAGGTACAATAATGACCTGATATGATAGGAATTTTTCAAGGCTTTAAATTAGCAGCTGCCCAATAACATACTCCCTTAGTTTAATAGTAGCAAGTGCTTATTTATACTATTGGTATGACCACTTTGTAAATTTCCCGTTTAAAATCAATCTAACTATGCAAAGGCCAAGAACATAATGGATGTTTCCCGACTACTTGATGGTCTCAACGGCGCGCAGCGAGAAGCCGTCGCAGCACCAGAACAAAATATGCTGGTATTGGCTGGTGCAGGGTCTGGCAAAACTCGTGTCCTGGTACATCGTATAGCTTGGATAATCGATGCCATTGGCCAATCGCCCTGGTCCATAATGGCGGTT
>JAERSU010000166.1 GCA_016845445.1 Oceanospirillaceae bacterium
GTGGCCCGCAGTATAACTCGCCAAAAACGACTGTCGACCGGAAAACGGCTGCAGATGCAGTTAGCGACTGGATTTTTCACCGTCGTTTACCGGGTAATTGTCCCACAGTACCGGCAAGCGCCGAAACTGGTTAGCGATAAAATCGAGATTGTCTTCGCTGTAATCATCACTGCATACACGCTCTCCCGTCCAGAAAATATCGACATCATCATCCAGGCCAATACCAAACTCCTGCCAATAACGGGGAGGTCTTGCGCCAAAAAGCTTTTCCAGTACCGGGTCGGTTGAATAATACGAGGGACAAACAATCATGCGACGGGGGTTTGCCACGGCACGAATTTTTTCACAGAGTTTGAGCTGGCTGCTTGCCATGTTCGACCCGGTAGAGGGCACATCGTCAAACAGGATGCAGAGCAAAGCATCAGATACCGATACGATTTGCTGCAGTTTTTCGGTGAGCAGGCCAAAGTCGACTGTATTTCCTGCCCCGGCCAACCCCAGCGGCGATAACCCTATACCAAAGCTAATTCCACTACTGGCAAAACTGCCGGCGCAATCAATGAGCCTTTCCAGGAATGGCTCTGTCCACGGCTGGCGCCAGTCCTTGCGCAGGCAATTATCTGATTTTGGCGCGTAAATGTAGGTATCCAGCCCGGTTTCCTGCATAAAACCCGGATAGTCAAGCCTGGCCTGCCAGGACCAGGGCTTCCCGTAAAAGCCCTCGATAATGCCAAGGTAACGTTGGTGGGCCATCAGGCGACTCTCTGTTTATATTGTAAGCTTCTGATATTTATACAATATTTAACCAAGTGAAAGCTCCCCGAGGCAAAACCAGAAAGATAATTGGCTAAATATTGGACAATCTCGAAAACTCGGCTTTACTGGATAGTAAGGCTGTTGATTATTTCCCCAATCGACATCCTGAGATGAGAGTCTCACATGTTTCACTCCTATGGTATTAAACCCCGGACTACAAATCCGGGGTTTTTTTTGCGTGCAATTCCTTGCATATCACTCGTAGACAATAACTCAGCCAATTTCGTCGATCCGGAACAATCGCTTGAAGTTTGCGGTTGTATGGCTTGCCAGTTTATCCAGCGATAGTCCCCTGAGATCGGCTATGCACTGGGCAACTTCCCTGACATAGGCAGGTTGGTTGGACTTACCGCGATAAGGTACTGGCGCCAGGTACGGTGAATCGGTTTCAACCAGCAATCGGTCCAGCGGAATTTTTTTTGCGACCTCGCGCAGTTCAGCCGCATTACGAAAAGTCACAATTCCTGACAGTGATATATAAAACCCCCTATCGATGGCGCGCGATGCCATATCCCAGTTTTCAGTAAAACAATGCAGCACACCGCCGGCACTGCCAGCGTGCCGGTCGATTGCCTGTAGCGTATCTTCCCGCGCATCCCGCGAGTGCACAATCACCGGCTTGTCGATCTCACTGGCTACTTGCAGGTGGGTAATAAAGTTGCCCATCTGCTGTTCGGCGCTTTCTTTCTGGTAAAAGTAATCCAGGCCCGTTTCACCTATCGCAACAATACGCTGGTCTTTCCCCCACTCCAGCAAAGCTGCGCGCTGTACCGGCGCAGCGGACTGTTCAAGCGGATGATGACCTGCCGACGCGTAGACATCGTCGTAGGCATCGACAATAGCCATCATGGCTGGCAGCTGTTCAAGTGCAATGCCGACGCATAGAAAACCACTAACCCCACGCGCGCGCGCTGCTGCCAGCGCTGCGGATATATCCTCACCAAATGCACTTAAATCAAGTCTATCGAGGTGACAGTGTGAATCTATAAGCATGGACAGTTTTTCCGCTGAACAGATAGCTCACCGGTCGTTAGTCATTAAAATTTTTCAAATAAGCTGATACAAACCCGGCAACGTTAACTTCACCGGACCAGGGCGACAAGCCCAATTTTACATTGTATGGGTAGGACGGTCAGAGTCTATAGAGCCGGCGAGATAGGTCTCAATTTTTTTATTAGCGGTATCGTCCTGGGCACTGAAATGAACACCAATACCAGCAGCACGGTTGCCCTGTGCCCGTTTTGGCGTAACCCAGGCTACCACACCGGCCACGGGAATTTTTTCCGGCTCTTCCATCAGGTTGAGCAACATGAATACTTCATCACCTATGGCGTACTGCTTGTTGGTGGGAATAAACAGGCCACCATTTTCAAGATAGGGCATATAGGCCGCATACAATACCGCCTTGTCCTTGATAGTTAAGGATAAAATGCCGCTTTTGGCGCTGGATTTTAGTGCGTCAGCCATATCAGTATCTCGAGCTCAACGTCGCGTTAAACGTGCTTTTCTTGCATTGCATTGAGATACAGCTTAGCCCCTGCCCAAGGTTTTTGCTATGCTGATTTTGGCAACAATTGCTGGCACTTGCCCAAAGTTGATTCAAATAACAAACGCTTATTGGCATTGGCTTCAAATTGTCGGCGGGCATTAAATAAAATTGTCTCGATTTGTAACAAGACGCTGCCCGGGTAATACCGGAAAACCCCTGTTTCGGCAGCTATCGCAGCACCTGCACCGTTACTGGCGGAATTCTTTAATGCACTGTGAACCAATAATTGGCATTCTTCAATAAAGGGGCGATATTCATCCACCCCCAGCTTGGTCGCCGCTGCCAACGCTGTTAACTCACCCTGGAAAAACTGCTGTACCAGGCCTGGAAATTGGCTTTTGTCGATATTTTCCAGCAATAACTGTTTGGCCCTGCCCGGGAAACCTCGGCTTAGCCTAAAAGCTGACTCGATGTCTGCCCCGCCAGACATAATCTCCAGCCATTGTTGCAGGGCCTTCTTATCCGGTTTGTAAAAGCTTTGCTGCTGGCAGCGCGACAAAATTGTTGGCATTAACCTGTGTGGCTCATCGGCCACCAGGATAAAGTAGGTATTTGCTGGCGGCTCTTCCAGTAATTTGAGCAAGGCACTGGCAGAGTTTTCATTCATCTTCTCGGCAGGCTGCAGCAGGCATACTTTATTGCCACCTTGCTGGGCAGTTTGCAGGACTGTTTCCTTTAGCTCCCTGATGGTATCTACGGGGATATCCTTTTTTTCCTTTTTGTCTTTTTTATCAATGGGTGGTGAAACACGAATCAAGTCGGGGTGCGTATTGGCAGACAATAACAGGCAGGACTTGCACTGCATGCAGCGCTCGCCATTTTGTGGCGACAAGCACAACAAGTACTGCGCTAATTTCAGCGCAAATTGTCTTTTTCCGAGAAACCGTGAGCCTGACAGTAATAACGCGTGCGGCAACTTTTGGCTGTCGACCAATTCGCAAAAGCGCTGCCAGGTATTTTCATGCCAGGGATAAATAGCTGCTGTATCGTCCGGAAGTTCTGCTGGCATCTACAAACCTAACCTTGACTTGATTAATCGGGTCATTCGGTATGAATTCTTTACCGACTCAGGCATTTTCACTTAACAAGTGGTCCAACACTGCTTTTACCTGCTGTTGCACCTGCTCGAGGCTGGTTGATGCATCAATGA
>JAERSU010000167.1 GCA_016845445.1 Oceanospirillaceae bacterium
CTCAAAGCGTTCAGACAAGGGTTGCTTAGCGGCTTTGCGACCTTGTTTAACAATCACTTGTGCGGGAATATCTCGCCACATGACCAAAGTTAGTGTTGCCATTTAATCACCTGTGTCTCGTAGGACTGCATATAAGCAGCCAATTCATCAGCCATTTGACCATAACCAGTAACGATCTTTTCATACGCCAGATCCAGACTCTTCGCTGCATCTTCGGCAAAATGATCAAGCTTGCGACTGTCGTCTTGGGCCAAATAAACCATTTTTTTATAATGCCCAAACATGAGCGGGACCAGCTTAGGATTTTTCCTAAGTCCCATGCCCTGCATAATCAGGGGCTCGAAATGTTTAGCCAAATAATCGGTTAAATAAAAGGTCCCTAATTCGGCTTCCGCTAATTTCGCGAAAGCCTCGCTACCAGCATAAAACTCATAGCAATGCGAACCCGCTAATCGACTTGCACCATATTTTTCGAGCACCTTATCTAGGCGACCACCTGTGCCACAATCGGCAAAGCCGACAAACACATGTTCGTATTCACCAGCAAAGTCCTGTAGGCGCTTTTCAACGGCCGCAGGAATTCGTTCCGGATAATTGTGCAACTCAGCTGGAATCTGGGAAATTTTAATGTGTTGCCAGCCGTTGCTTTTAACCACGGCATTGATCTCCCTGGCTATCGCCCCACAGGCGATAATCAGCAACTTGGCTGGCTGCATGAGTGTGCCTCTTAGGCAGCTCGCTTCTCAGCGATCAACTGCTTGGCAGTTTCAACCGCTACAGCAGCGTCACGACAATAGGCATCCGCACCGATAGCGTCACCGAACTCTTCGTTCAACGGTGCGCCACCAACCAGTACGAGATAATCGTCACGTATACCCTGCTCTTGCAGCGTATCGATAACTACCTTCATGTACGGCATGGTAGTGGTTAACAAGGCAGACATACCTAGAATGTCTGGCTTATGCTCTTCTAAGGCAGCTAGGTAGTCTTCAACAGGTACGTTAATACCAATATCAATTACTTCAAAGCCAGCACCTTCCCACATCATGGCAACCAGGTTTTTACCAATGTCATGAATATCGCCTTTTACGGTACCGATGACGGCTTTACCGATTGGCTCGGCGCCGGTTTCGGCCAATAATGGACGTAGAATAGCCATACCTGCTTTCATGGCGTTGGCCGCCATCAATACTTCTGGTACGAACAGGATGCCATCGCGGAAATCAACACCAACGATGTTCATGCCGCCAACCAAGGCTTCGTTTAGAACCTTGTCAGGAGCCCAGCCGCGATCCAACAGGATTTGGGTACCTTCAGCGATTTCATCTTCCATACCGTCATAGAGGTCATCGTGCATTTGCTCTGTCAGCTCTTCGTCGCTTAGAGAGTTAAGATCTAAATCATCATCATATTGGTCGTCGGACATGTGTGCCACTCCTACAAGTAAAAATACATCTTGTAACAAACAAGACTGTTACAATGGCGGCTAGATTATCAGCCTCGTTTTTGGACGCTGCTTTTTCTACGACAACAGAATATCCAAAAACGACTCATAGACGGAAATTGATAACAAAGCCTGTCATGAATCATAACATTTTATACTTGTCGGCAACTTGAACACTTTAAGAAACGCCTGAATCTGGCTCATTTGCGACTACCCACAATAGAACTTATGCATGGGATTACTTTTTGTCACGCGTGTCGCAAATAAATAGGTTGATATGTCGAAATCAGACCTGCCATGTGTTCAAACATTGCTGTAAAATGCGCCCACTTATTGTAGCAATACTACAAAAAAGACTAACTCAAGCTCTTATATAGAGGTTTCAAACATGGCACATATTATTGACGGCAAACAGTTTGCTGCTAACCTACGTGGTAAAATGACCAAGCAGATTGCTAGCTTTAAAGAACAACATGACATTGTTCCTGGTTTAGCTGTGGTACTGGTAGGTGAAGATCCAGCAAGCCAAGTTTACGTACGTAACAAAGGCAAGCAAGCAACAGAATGCGGCATCAACTCCATTGAGCATAAACTAGAAGAGACCACTAGCGAAGCCTTCTTGCTAGACCTTATCGCTGACATGAACCAAGATCCGGCCATCAATGGTATTTTGGTACAATTACCCTTGCCTAAACACATCGATGCCGACAAGGTTCTCAATGCCATTGACCCTGCTAAAGACGTTGACGGTTTCCACCCTATTAATGTTGGCCTACTATCTACCGGCGGCAAAGGCATGATCCCTTGCACTCCCCTTGGTAGCTTAATGATGCTACAAGACTACCACGGTGACCTCACTGGTATGAATGCCGTTGTCGTTGGGCGCTCTAACATTGTTGGTAAGCCAATGTTCAACCTTTTGCTGCAGCAAAGTTGCACCGTGACAGTCGCGCATTCACGCACCAAGAATATTGAGGAAGTAGTACGTGAAGCTGACATTGTGGTGGCAGCTGTTGGTGTACCAGAGTTGGTAAAAGGCGCTTGGATTAAGCCAGGCGCAACCGTGATCGATGTGGGCATCAACCGCATCACCACCGACGAAGGCAAAACCAAGTTGGTGGGTGATGTTGAATTCGACAGCGCCGTGGAAGTGGCTGGCGCAATCACCCCGGTTCCAGGTGGTGTGGGTCCAATGACCATTGCCTGCCTGCTGTACAACACACTGGTAGCCGCCTGTCGTCACAACAACGTTGAGATGCCAGAAGCCTAAGCTTCTAATCCTCTACTAAAAGCCCGCTCACTATAGCGGGCTTTATTGTTTATGTGGTACCAACTTTGGACATCGAGCATATTTATCAGTACGTGATACCGTCTTCTGGCAGCGAGTTTGGCCGCCGAATGGGGTTTCCTTTTTTAACCTCGCGGGGAAACCCGGCGCTATAGCTTAAAAAAGGAAACCCCATCCGACACCCCACAGCTAAAAACTGCCAACTGCTGCATCTCCAAGACTCATTGCCATACTCCGTAGCCTGTCGGCCGTACCACTGTTCACTAGCTCGATAAGCTGCAGACTTGCGCGAGTCGTCGACAGCAACAGCGCTCGTCAGCCTATCTTGGCAATGTTGACGTCAGTAGCTTTAAGAAAGGGACGTCGGGGGAGGAAACTATTCTTGAGCTATAGCGCCGGGTTTCCCCGCGAGGTCAAGAATAGTTTTATCGCCCGGCGGCCGTGAACGGAAGCCAACGACGGGACCACTAGGTCAAAAACGAAGTTACCCAGTCAGTTCTACGGTGGAGACCAAAACGCCGTTGTTGTCGGCGTAGAGGTAATCGCCGGGTTTAATGGTGGTACCCGCGAAGGTGACGGGCACGTTGAGGTCGCCGAGACCGCGCTTTTCGGTTTTCATTGGATGGCTAGCTAAGGCTTGTACGCCTAGATCGATTTCGCCGATGGCGTTGACGTCACGAATACAGGCGTAGAGCACGATGCCCTGCCAGCCATTGTTAGCGGCTTTTTCCGCTAGCAAATCACCTAACATGGCACGACGTAGGGAACCACCACCATCGACCACCAGCACCTTACCTGTGCCGTCTTGGGCTACCTGTTCGCGTACAAGAGAATTGTCCTCAAAGGCTTTGATAGTGACCACTTCACCGTAAAAGCGTTCTTTACCGCCAAAGTTCATGAACATGGGCTCTAACACACGCACCTGTTCTGGGTACTGATCACATAGTTCTGGTAATAGGTCTAACATACTGGTCTCCTAGAATTTAGATTTCAGCCAGTTTAGGCGAAGCAAGCCTACAGAGCCAGTCATGGGGATTAATGCCCATTATTGATGCTGTGATTATTCGCCTAAGCTTGGCAAGTATTCATCAGGCACTCGAAATCGCCAGTCTTTGCCCTGCTCGTCTTGCCAAGCTAATTCTGCTGAAACCAGTGCCAGGTTTTCCGTGTGGGGACCAGGGTGTCGCTGACGATCACCGACAATGGGGTAACCTAAGCTAGCTAAATGAATACGAATCTGATGCTTACGTCCTGTTTCTATCTCCACTTTTACTAAGGACTGCTTAGCATTTGAAGCAATTGGGTAAAGATGGCTGACCGCAGTGCGTTCTTCTACTGGCGCATTGCATGTTTGCTCTAACAGGCCACTTCCCTGCACTTTCGCAACATATGCCTTATAAATTGCGTGTGTTTCAAACAATTTAGATAGATAACGGGCCATTGATTTGGTGTGGGCTATAAGCATTAGGCCTTGTGCAGCACGATCTAATCGATTCACAATAAAAGCTGGTCGATTCGGCCTTAAATGGGTTTCTGCCCAACGATTAATAGTGCAATGATCACTCCACTTAGAGCCCTGACTCAGCATGCCTGACGGCTTATACCAGACACTAAAATCAACTTCATCGGCGAGCAGCACTGCCGCAGGACATGGTTGAGCTAACACGTCAGGATTGTGATACAGGTAGATGCTATCCCCTGCTTTTAGCCTGCGGTCTTTACGCCTAATGCGCTGGGTTTGCTTGCCACGCTGATACCAGACGGCGCCCTTTTGCATGGCTTCTTTAATCTGCGACCTGGATAAGGCAGTGATGGAAGACAAGGCTTCCAAGGCTGTTTGTGCTTGGGCTAAGGTGATAGTGTATTGATTAGCTGCCATGATAATGGGGTCAGACCACAGGCCTGACCCCGTTTTATGGGCTGTCAGACGATTGATTAGAAGCTGTCGCCAGGTACACGTACCCAACCTTCCATCAGAACGCGGGCACTGCGGCTCATTATAGCCTTTTTAGCAATCCAGTCACCATCTACTTGATTGGCTTCGGCACCAACGGTTAAAGTACCTGAAGGATGGCCAAAACGCACCTGATTACGCTGACCACCACCGGCGGCTAAATTAACCAAGGTGCCAGGCACAGCTGCAGCGGTGGCAATCGCCACCGCTGCGGTGCCCATCATGGCGTGATGCAGCTTGCCCATCGACAACGCACGTACACAAACATCAATATCGTCTGTGGTTACCTGCTTGCCACTAGAGGAAGTATAAGCAGTCGCTGGGGCGACAAAAGCCACCTTGGGGGTGTGCTGACGCGTCGCTGCTTCTGCTACCTCCGTGATTAGGCCCATCTTGATGGCACCGTGAGCGCGAATGGTTTCAAAGCGTGCAAGGGCTGCTTCGTCGTTATTGATGGCTTCCTGCAGTTCAGTGCCCGTATAACCAATCTCATCGGCATTGAGGAAAATGGTAGGGATACCGGCATTGATCATGGTGGCCTTAAAGGTGCCGATACCCGGCACGTCTAGATCATCCACCAGATTGCCAGTGGGGAACATGGAACCGTCACCATCGGCTGGGTCGTGGAATTCCACCTGCACTTCGGCGGCTGGGAAGGTCACACCATCCAGTTCAAAGTCACCGGTTTCCTGTACTTCGCCATTGGTCATGGGCACATGAGCGACAATGGTCTTGTTGATATTGGCTTGCCAAATACGTACGGTTGCCAAGCCATTGGCTGGGATGCGATCAGCATCCACAAGGCCTTGAGCAATGGCAAAGGCCCCTACTGCTGCGGTTAAGTTACCGCAGTTACCACTCCAGTCAACAAACGCACGATCAATGGCCACCTGTCCAAACAGATAGTCCACATCATGATCAGCCACACTAGACTTGGACAAAATCACGGTTTTACTGGTACTGGAGGTGGCTCCACCCATGCCATCGGTCTGCTTACCATAGGGATCAGGAGAACCAATCACCCGCAGCAACAAATTATCACGGGCTGCCCCTGCCACCTGACAGGATGCAGGCAAATCAGCAAGGTTAAAAAATACACCTTTACTGGTACCGCCACGCATATAGGTCGCTGGTACTTTTACTTGAGGAACAAAACTCATTTTAGTGTCCTATAGTTTTATCAACAGAATGTGCCACAAGGCTAGCCGGTGTGGGTAGTGTGTGTTCAGCAGATCTCTGCGGCAAGGATGCCGCAGCGAAGCCCACATGGAAGTGTTTACGGCGTTCTGATGAACACACACTACCCACACCAGCGAAACACTGGCACGGACTCGTCAGTTAGGCATTGCCAGCCAAGAAGTCTTGAGCAAAGCGCTGTAGTACACCGCCAGCACCGTATACGGATACTTCTTCTGCGGTGTCTAGACGACAGGTGACGGTCACCTCTACACGTTCGCCATTGGCACGGTTAATAATCAAAGTAAGATCAGTACGTGGCGCTATGTCACCTTCTACGTCGAAGGTTTCAGTACCGTCAATGTGGTAGGTCTCACGGGTTTCGCCAGCCTTAAACTCCAGTGGCAATACACCCATACCAACCAGGTTAGTACGGTGGATACGTTCAAAGCCCTCGGCAACGATGGTTTCCACACCAGCCAGACGTACGCCTTTAGCGGCCCAGTCACGGGACGAACCCTGACCATAGTCAGCACCGGCGACGATGATGAGTGGCTGTTTACGCTCCATATAGGTTTCAATAGCTTCCCACATACGTGTCTGCTGGCCTTCTGGCTCAATACGGGCCAAGGAACCTTGGATAATTTCACCTTGCTCGTCGCGACACATTTCGTTCAACAACTTAGGGTTAGCAAAGGTCGCACGCTGGGCCGTTAGGTGGTCACCACGGTGAGTTGCATAAGAGTTGTAGTCTTCTTCTGGCAGCCCCATCTTGTGTAGGTATTCACCAGCGGCACTAGTGCCCAAGATAGCGTTGGATGGCGACAAGTGGTCGGTGGTAATGTTGTCACCTAGCACGGCCAATGGACGCATGCCCTTCATGGTACGCTCGCCTGCCAGGGCACCTTCCCAATATGGCGGACGACGGATGTAGGTACTCTGTGGGCGCCAATCGTAGAGTGGGCTTTCGGCCTTCTCAGAGGCACCCAGGTCGAACATGGGAATATAGACTTCGTTAAACTGCTCTGGCTTAACGCTTTCCTGTACGATAGCGTCAATTTCTTCGTCGGCAGGCCAAATATCCAGCAAACGAATGTCATTGCCGTTTTGGTCTTGACCAAGGACGTCCTTTTCGATGTCAAAACGCATAGTACCAGCAATAGCATATGCCACCACCAATGGTGGTGAAGCCAAGAAGGCCTGCTTTGCGTAGGGGTGAATGCGACCATCAAAATTACGGTTACCAGATAGTACCGCCGTGGAATACAGGTCACGGTCGATGATTTCTTGCTGTATCTCTGGATCCAAAGCACCACTCATGCCGTTACAGGTTGTACATGCATAAGCAACGATACCAAAGCCCATTTTTTCCAGTTCTGGCAACAAACCCGCTTCTTCTAGGTACAAACGAGCGACTTTAGAGCCAGGGGCAAAGGAAGATTTAACCCAAGGCTTACGCACTAGACCCAATTCGTTAGCGCGCTTGGCCACAAGACCAGCTGCAACGACGTTACGTGGGTTAGAAGTGTTCGTACAAGAAGTAATGGCCGCGATGATGACCGCACCATCAGGCATGAGGCCTTCGGCTTCTTCTGCTTGGGCCTTGTCTAGGTCCACAGCGATGCCACGTTCTGCCAATGCGGTAGTCGGCAAACGACGGTGTGGGTTGGAAGGACCAGCCATGTTACGAACAACGGTGGAAAGATCAAATTCCAGTACGCGTTCGTACTCGGCTGCTACCATGTCATCAGCCCATAGACCCGTTTGCTTAGCGTAGTCTTCCACGAGCTTAACCTGGTCCGCTTCGCGTCCGGTTAGCTTTAAGTAATCGATGGTTTGCTCGTCAATATAGAACATACCCGCAGAAGCACCAAATTCTGGTGTCATGTTAGAGATAGTAGCACGGTCACCGATGGTTAGGTCCTTTGCGCCGTCACCAAAAAATTCCAGGTAAGCCGACACCACACGCTGTTCGCGTAGGAACTCGGTTATCGCCAATACCATATCGGTGGCGGTAATGCCTGGCGCACGCTTGCCAGTTAGCTTGACACCAATAATGTCCGGTAGGCGCATCATGGAAGCACGGCCAAGCATCACAGTTTCCGCTTCCAAGCCACCTACACCAATGGCGATAACACCCAGGGCGTCAACGTGTGGCGTGTGAGAATCGGTACCCACACAGGTATCAGGGAAAGCCACACCGTCACGGTTTTGAATCACCGGCGACATCTTTTCCAAGTTGATCTGGTGCATAATGCCATTACCAGCAGGAATCACGTCGACGTTTTCAAAGGACGTTTTAGTCCATTCGATAAAGTGGAAACGGTCTTCGTTACGACGGTCTTCAATGGCCCGGTTCTTGGCAAACGCTTGTGGATCAAAACCTGGGGCTTCTACCGCCAAAGAGTGGTCAACAATCAACTGCGTAGGTACCACTGGGTTCACCTTGGATGGGTCACCGCCTTGCTCAGCAATGGCATCACGCAGACCCGCAAGGTCTACCAATGCGGTCTGACCCAAGATGTCATGACAAACTACGCGCGCTGGGTACCAAGGAAAGTCTAGATCGCGCTTACGGTCGATCAACTGACCTAAAGAGGCATTAAGATCTTCTGGAGTACAACGGCGTACTAGCTGCTCTGCCAGTACTTTTGAGGTGTAAGGCAGCTTAGCCCAGGCGCCAGCCGTAATGGCATTAACGGCGGCTTCAGCGTCAAAAAAGTCAACCTGATGACCTGGTAAGGCTTTTCTAAATTCTGTATTCATAATCTGTTTCTCGAACAATCATTAATTAGAAACAAAAACGGCGACTTGGAGGTCCAAATCGCCGTTATGGTGGTTAATTAACCACGGTCTTCAATAGCAACCCACTCGGACTTTTCTGGACCTGTGTAGTCAGCAGAAGGACGAATGATACGGTTGTTGGCACGCTGCTCCATGACGTGAGCAGCCCAGCCAGTTAGACGAGACATCACAAAGATAGGGGTAAACAACTTGGTAGGAATACCCATGAAATTGTACGCAGACGCGTGGAAGAAATCGGCATTACAGAACAACTTCTTCTCGCGCCACATTACCGCTTCTACGCGCTCGGACACTGGGTAAAGCACAGTGTCACCAACGGCTTCAGACAACTTTTTGGACCACTGCTTGATGATGGCATTACGCGGATCAGACTCGCGGTAGATAGCATGACCAAAGCCCATGATCTTGTCTTTACGGGCCAGCATACCCATGATGGCTTCTTCGGCTTCATCAGCGCTCTGCCACTGTTCAATCATGTCCATGGCGGCTTCGTTAGCACCACCGTGAAGCGGGCCGCGTAGGGAACCGATGGCACCCGTGATGCAAGAATGCATGTCAGATAGGGTGGAAGCACATACACGACCGGTGAAGGTAGAGGCGTTAAATTCGTGCTCGGCGTAAAGAATCAAGGATGCATTCATGACCTGGGCGTGCAGCTCGGACGGCTTCTCACCGTGTAGCATGTGCAGGAAGTAGGAACCGATACCATCGTCATCCAAGTTAGTGTCGATGCGCACGCCGTCATGGCTGAAACGATACCAGTAACAGATAATAGCTGGGAACAAGGCTAACAGACGATCAGTGGCGTCCTGCTGTTCTGAGAAGTCCATTTCCGTTTCAAGGTTACCTAGCATGGAACAACCCGTACGCATGACATCCATCGGGTGGGCGCTAGCAGGAATCTGTTCTAACACGGTCTTGAGGGCTTCTGGCAGGCTACGCATGCCCTTTAGCTTAGCAATATAAGCATCCAATTCGGCTTGCGTTGGCAGGTTGCCCTTCAGCAACAAATGAGCCACTTCTTCAAAACTGGCCTTGTCTGCCAATTCACTCATGTCATAGCCGCGGTAAGTGAGACCAGCACCGGTTTTGCCAACCGTACATAGGGCTGTTTCGCCAGCCGATTGCCCACGCAGACCAGCACCAGATAGTTCTTTCTTCGCCATAATTAAAATTCCTTTCGTCTAATATTGTGTCTAAAGATTCTTACCTTCTGAGAACAGTGCGTCTAGCTTCTGTTCAAAGGCGTGATAGTTTAAGAAATCGTACAATTCCATACGGGTTTGCATGGTATCGATCACGGCCTTTTGATCACCGTCATCCTTAATGTGCTGATACACGTTCAAGGCTGCCTTATTGGCCGCACGTAGAGCGGACAATGGGTAAAGCACCATGTCGACACCGTTGTCAGCCAACTCCATCTTGTTGTACAGTGGCGTAGCACCAAATTCAGTGATGTTGGCCAGCAGGGGCACGCTCACCGCTTTGGAGAAGGCATCATAATCAGACAATTCATGCACTGCTTCAGCAAAGATAGCGTCAGCACCGGCTTCAATACAGGCCATGGAACGATCGATGGCAGCCTGTAAACCTTCTTTTTGGAAGGCATCGGTACGGGCCATAATAAAGAAATCATCATCTTTACGGGCATCCACAGCAGCTTTTACACGGTCAACCATTTCTTGCGTGGAAACGATTTCTTTGTTTGGGCGATGACCACAACGCTTTTGCGCTACCTGGTCTTCAATGTGCACCGCGGCGACGCCCGCAGCTTCCATTTTTTGAATAGTACGAGCAATATTAAAGGCACCGCCCCACCCAGTATCAATATCAACCATAAGTGGCACATCACAAGCAGCAGTGATACGACGAGCATCTTCAACCACATCATCTAGGCTAGTCATGCCTAGGTCAGGCAAACCATAGGAAGCGTTAGCACAAGCTCCGCCAGAGATGTAAATGGCTTGGTGACCAACGCGTTCGGCCATCATGGCCATATAGGCGTTCACAGTACCGACGATTTGTAATGGTTTGTTGTTTTCCAGTGCTGCGCGAAACTTAGCGCCTGGGCTCATTTTGCTCATAAAGCTCTCCTTGTGGCCGTTGACAGAATTGGGATCAGCCTTAACTGTCACCGGCGGGGTTGGCATCGGCTTGCATGCGCTGCATGATATTACGGCGCGCATTGCCAATGTGGCGACGCATTAGCCATTCGGCAAGTTCTGCATCCCCTTCTTCGATAGCGGCACAAATCTGGTCGTGCTCTTTTAAGGCCTGTTGCGGCCTATTAGATGACAAGCTAAATTGATAACGGTACATACGCACCAGGTTGTATAGCTCACCACCCAGAATATTAATAAGTCGTTGGTTGTTACTGCCCTGTACGATACGGTAGTGAAAATCCACATCGCCTTCCTGCTTGAAATAAGACTCACCGTGGGTCTGTTCAATGTGGCGCTCGTGATCAACGAGCAGATTACGCAGATCTTGGGCTTCGGCTTTGCTCATGTTTTGCGCTGCCAGTCGCGCGGCTAAACCTTCTAGGGCTTCGCGAATCTGATAGATTTCTAGGAGTTCGTCATAGGATAGATCAACAACACGCGCACCCACATTGGGAACACGCTTGATCAAGCGCATGGCCTCCAATCGGCTCATGGCCTCACGCAGTGGACCACGACTAATACCGTGCACACGAGCCAGCTCTGGTTCGTTCAGTTTGGCACCTTGAGGAATAACACCGGTGACGATGTCTTGCACAATGGCTTCGCATACTCGATTGGCTAATGTTGTGGCTGGCTGAGTCATATATTGTCTACAATATTTAGTACATGAGCATTTTATTGGCCTAATTTAAGGCTGTCAAATGCATTTTACCTATATAATTGTCTACAATAGACCAAAGAATAAGGAAATTCGCCCTGTTTTAACCTGCCATTGGCATACTCAAGCAACAAATCCAGCAAGGGGCATGTCGTATGTATGACAATAATTGCCTCTTTTACTCTGTTACCCTTTCTCACATCAGCGTAAAATGGTGGTTTTTCGCAGTCTCAAACTCCTTGTCGTGCACCTAATATC
>JAERSU010000168.1 GCA_016845445.1 Oceanospirillaceae bacterium
CACTCCCTGGCATCAGGATGAACCTTACTGGTCCGTGGAAGGTTATGACACCCTGACTATATGGATGCCTCTGGTACCTGTTAAAGCCAAGAGTGCTTTGTCTTTTGTGCCTGGTTCGCACCTCTCGGATTCGGTGTTTTATCAGTATAATTTTGGTAGCCTCAATCCAGATGGCAAAACGCATGTAGACCAGTCAGATTTTACTCATGTGGGTAAGGTGGATATCCCTGATATTGATGCTGATCCTGCGGCCTACAATGTGACCAGTTGGGATATGCAACCAGGTGATTGTGTGGCCTTTAATAGCCGCATCATCCATGGCGGTTCTGGCCAACTAGGCGCTGACGAGGGCCTTAGTGTGTTTACCAGTAAGTGGGTAGGTGATGATGCTCGCATCAAGTTCCGGGAATGCGGTATGGATCCTGATCATACTCAAGTTATGTTGGCGGCTGGGTTACAAGAAGGTGATCGCTTAGGCACCGATTTGTATCCGCAGATCTGGACCGCACCTTAAATGACGACTAGAGCCCCAACACCGACGCCAGATACACCCTCCCAAGCCATTGTGCTGATTATCTTGGGCATGGTGTTTATTACCATCAATGACTCGTTAATAAAGTTTCTAGGTGGCAACTACCCGTTACACCAGTTGGTGTTTTGTCGCTCCTTTGTGGGCATTATGTTTAGCCTAATGATTCTGCAATGGGAAGGGGGTTTTCGTGAGCTAAAGACCTCTACCCCAGGCTTGCATCTAGCCCGGGGCTTGCTGGTGGTGGTATCCAACATGCTTTATTTTGCCGCCTTGGCGGTGCTGCCCTTAGCCAATGCCGTCGCTCTATTCTTTATTGCGCCCTTATTAATTACGCTGTTTTCTTTTGTTTTTTTAGGTGAAAAGGTCGGTCTATTCCGTTTTGGCGCTATTGTTGTTGGTTTTGTTGGTGTGCTGGTGATGATGCTAGCTAGTGCTGATAGTGAGCAGGTAGGCCACTTGCCTGCTTGGGTGTATGCTTTACCTATCGCTGCTGCCGCTGCCTATGCGGCCATGCAGGTGATGACTCGAAAGCTGGGTGTATATTCCAAGGCGTCTGCCTTGGCTGTGTATATTCAGGCGGTATTTTTGACCGTAAGTATAGGATTTTATCTAGTCGCAGGTGATGGGCGCTTTGCCGAAGGCGTGGACAATGCCAGCCTAATTTTTCTCCTACGTGCCTGGGTGATGCCAACGGGTAATGATTGGTGGCTGTTCTTGTTGCTTGGGATTTCATCCGGGGTCGTTGGCTATACCTTGTCGGCAGCCTATAAGTTAGGTAATGCCGCTACCGTGTCATCCTATGAGTATACCGCCATGCCTATGGCTTTTTTGGTAGGTTGGTTGTGGTTTGGCGAACGGCTGGAATGGCCTGTGCTACTCGGTTCCGGTCTGATCGCCGGCGCTGGTATTGTGGTTTTTTATCGTGAGCGTATTAAGCGCTCACCGGTGGCGCCACGGCGAGCTGTTAGGCGCGGTTAGTGGTAAATGTTTGAGTGAAATTCATTCACAATATACTGCCAAAATTCAAAATTCTATTCATTAAAAGTCGGCTATGATGAGCCTCGTTGATAGCCATGTGATAACTAACTCACATGGCACGAGTAGAAGAGGCAATTATGGGACGTTTACGGGTTAAACGCGAAGCTAAGACAGCAGCAGCGAAAATAGCACCTGCGCAAGGCGGCCGCTTTCAACCGCTAAATAGTGCCGAAGTATCGCGTATTGTTGAGGCTGCCTTTGCCATCCTCGAGCACACGGGTCTTGCCGGTTTACCTGAAGATATGCTGCCCCTAGTGCTGGCCAAAGGTGCACAGCAACGGGCTGATGGGCGTTTGCTATTTAGCCGTACTTTGGTGGAAGAAACCATTGCTATGGCGCCAAGTAAGGTAAACTTGCCTGGCTTTATCGAGCAGCAAGGCATTCAAGTTGGCGGCGGCAAGGTGCATATAGGCACCGGCGGTGCAGCCGTGCAGATGTTGGATGCCAGTAGCGGAAAATACCGCGATAGTAACCTGCAGGATCTCTATAGCATGATGCGTTTGGTGGATCACTGCAATAGTATTCACTACAGTCTGCGGCCAGTGGTAGCAAGAGATTTGAGTGATCCCCTGGCGTTAGATATCAACACTGCCTTTGCGGCTATGAAAGCCACGGGCAAGCCGATTGGTAGTAGCTTCTTTTGTGCTGACAATGTTGCCCCTGTGGTGTCTATGTTCGATATGGCGCTAGGTGGCCATAGCAACGCCTTTGCTAAACAGCCTTTTTGCTTTGCCGCCATTTGCCATGTGGTACCCCCCTTAACCTATGCTGCTGAAGCATGTGAGGTGCTGCGTGAATGTGTACGTCTAGGCATGCCCGTGCAGTTATGCAGTGCCGCGCAGGCTGGAGCCACAAGCCCAGCATCCTTAGCCGGTGCGCTAGCTCAGGGTTTGGCTGAGTCCTTAGCGGGTTTAGTATTGACCAACATGCTAGAGCCGGGCTTTCCCTGTATTCTGGCCTTCATGCCGTTTATTTCTGACTTGCGTACGGGCTCCATGAGTGGTGGCTCAGGAGAAGCGGCAGTAGCCAATGCTGCAGCGGCGCAGTTGCTACTACATTTAGGTTTGCCATCAACGGTGTCGGCAGGCATGACCGATGCCAAGTTGCTGGATGCCCAGGCGGGGTATGAAAAGGGTTACACGGTTGCCCTGGCTGCGCAAGCTGGAGCGGACATGATTAATTTGTCCGTTGGCATGTTGGGTTCCATTATGGTGGCAAGCAAAGAATCATTGCTTATCGATAATGATATGTGTGGTGCTATTTTACGTTCCGTGGAGGGGGTTAGCTTGTTTGATGGGGCTATTGATCTAGCCATGATTGAGTCTGTTGCTACGGGCGAAGGTCATTACCTAGGTACCCAACAGACCCTGCAATTAATGACTAGCGAATACCGTTATCCCAACTTGGCCGACCGACAAAGTGTGAGTGACTGGCAGTCAGCTGGTGCCACAGACATTGCCCAACGGGCCCAAGAGAAGGTGGCCGAATTGGAGAGCCAGGCGCCACCAGAACACTTACCTAAGCAGGCCGAAGCGCAGATTCGGCAGCAATTTACTATTCAATTAGCAGAATAATCGAGCGGGATTGCCAGCATGTTACAGCAGGTTCAAGTTTTAATAATTGGTGGTGGTGCCGTGGGTGCCTCCACCCTATATCATCTGGCTAAGGCAGGTGTAAGCAACACCTTATTGATTGAAAAGAGCGAGCTAACCAGTGGCTCTACTTGGCATGCGGCAGGCAACATCCCTATCTATGCGAATAGTTGGGGTGGCATGCGTGCCGGTAACTATGCTTGGCACATGTACAAAGATCTAGCTAAAGAAGTTGATTATCCCATTACCTATCGCCATACGGGGGCATTTTGGCCTGCCCATAGCAAAGAGCGTATGGAGTTGTTCCATCATTTGCAAGGCATGTCCCGTGGCTTAGGTTATGACATGGCCATGGTAACGCCCAGTGAAATGGACGCCATGCACCCCTATTTTAATAGTGGCAAGAGTATTATCGGCGGTATCTATGATCCCTACGAAGGGGACGTAGATCCAAGCCAACTGACGCAAGCCTTGGTAAAAGGAGCCCGTGATCTAGGTGCCACAGTAGAGCGTTTTACCGAGGTCGAAGCTATTGAGCGGCGGTCCTCTGGTGAATGGCTGGTGCGCACCACTAAGGGTGAAGTTCTCTGTGATGTGGTGGTCAATGCCAGTGGTTATTATGGCCGGCAAGTGGGTGCAATGGTGGGCCAGCCATTGCCGGTGGTTACCCTAGAACACCAGTACCTGGTTACCAGTGATTTACCCGAGTTGGAGGCTAATCCGGAAAACTTTCCGCTGGTGCGCGATCCAGACATCATGTATTACCTGCGCAGGGAGCGTAATGCGTTGCTGCTAGGCTCATACGGCCATGCAGGTCGTCCAGCTTGGTTAGACGGCATGCCGGATTGCTTTGCTAATCAGCTGTTTGCCGACAGCGTGGATGATATTACCGAAGTGTTGGCAGAGGCCATGGAACATGTGCCCCTGTTAGGTGAGGCAGGCGCTGGGCGCTTTGTTAATGGGCCGATACCCTACAGCCCCGATGGTGCGCCCCTGTGTGGGCCGGCTTTTGGATTGCCTAATTTCTACCATGCTTGCTGCTTTCCAGTAGGCATCACCCATTCTGCTGCCGCAGGCAAGACCCTCACAGAATGGATTACCCAAGGAGAGACCGAGTGGGATATGTCCATGTGGGATCCGCGCCGCTTTGGTGAGTGGGCAAGTTTTGATTACACCGTGGCTCGCGCCTGTGAGTTGTACGAACATCAGTATGCCATCCCTTATCCCCATCGAGTCTGGCAAGCTGCAAGACCCATGCAGCAAACGCCCTTGTATCAGCGTTTGCTAGATCAGGGGGCGGTGTTTGGCCAAGTGGGTGGCTGGGAACGGGCCTTTTGGTTTGCTGAAGCTGATCAAGCAGCCGAGCATGAAGATGGTTTCTACGCCCATAATTGGGAAGCTTCTGTGGCTAAAGTCTGCGAGTCCATACGCGATGGCGTGGGGGTGATGGATCATGGTGGTTTTACCCGCTATGAAGTTTCTGGGCCGGGCGCCACGGATTACCTTAATCAAGTATTCACCGGCACTGTGCCGGCTGTAGGGCGAGTAAAGTTAAGTTACATGCTCACGCCTAAGGGCAAGGTCTGGTCTGAGGCCACTATTGCGCGTTTGAGCGACAACGACTACCTGTTGTGTGGCCCCACCTTGGCGGACCAGCGTGACTTTGATTGGTTGGCTAAGTATCTGCCCGCCGAGGGCGTCAACCTAGTGCGTGGCTCAGAGCGCTATGACGCCGCCTTGATGGTTATGGGTCCAGAATCAAGAGGTCTATTACAATCACTTAGTAGTGATGATATGAGTAATGAAGCAGCTCCGTGGATGTCTGTCAGGCAGTGGAACATTGCTGGTGAACAGGTGCTGGCCATGCGGGTTTCCTATGTGGGTGAGTTAGGTTGGGAATTACACATGAGCAGTACAAGCCTGGTAAACGTCTATACCGCCATCATGGCGACCGGCAAGAATAAAGGCATTGTGAATTTTGGTTCTTATGCCTTAAATGCCATGCGCTTGGAAAAAGGCTATCAGGCGTGGGGCGCTGATTTTGGCATTGAGTATACGGCGCAAGATGCCGGTATAGATCGTTTTGTAAATACCACCAAAGCTGATTTTGTTGGGCGTGAGGGTTTTCTGCAAAATGCGCAAAAAGCGACGGATTATCACTTTACCGGCTTTATCGTGTCAGCCGTTGAAGAGGGTATTACTATTGATCCATTGGGCTCTGATCCCATCTTAAAAGATGGCAACATCGTTGGTTATGTCAGTTCCGCAGGTACGGGTTATCGTATTGGTAAGCAGGTGGCTATGGGCTATTTGTATCACGCTGCACAGGTAGGTGATGATTATCAGGTGGATGTATTAGGCAGACGCTTTACCATGACTGTGGCCAGCATGCCTTTCTATGATTCACGCAATGAACGCTTAAAGAGCTAGGGGGCAAATCATGCAGAAAAAATTGCCTTCCCATACGCAGGTAGTGGTGGTTGGCGGTGGCATTGTTGGCTGTGCCACGGCTTATCATCTGGCCAAATGCGGTTGCTCGGTGGTGGTGTTAGAGCGTAAGAAACTCACTTCAGGCACCACCTGGCATGCCGCAGGTCTGGTATCGGAAACGCAGGGTGTGCCTGTGATGAGTGCCTTGGCTAAGTACGGCTTGGACCTAATGGAAAGTCTGCCTATAGAGACTGGGCAAGATACGGGTTTTAAACGCAATGGTTCCATGACCGTGGCCTTGACCGAGGCCCGTATGCAGGAGCTGCGCCGCAAGGTGGACTATGCCCATAGCTGTGGCCTGCAAGCAGAAGAGATTAGTTTGGCAGCGGCCCATGAACGCTGGCCTTTGCTCAATATTGCAGGAGCCAAAGGCGCCTTCTGGTTCCCCGGTGACGGCTATACAAATCCTATCGATACCACCATGGCCCTAGCCAAGGGTGCCCGTATGTATGGGGCGCAAATATTTGAAGACACCAAGGTTACCCGCCTAGTACAGGAAGCCGGTGCCGTGGTTGGGGTGGAAACAGAGCAAGGCCTACTGCGCGCCGAGCATGTGGTGAATGCCACAGGCATGTGGGCGCGGGAATTTGGCCTGCAACACGACAGCCAAATTCCATTGCACTATACCAACCATTATTATGTGGTTACCGACCCCATTGACGGGGTGGATGATAGCTTGCCCGTACTGCGAGTAATGGATGAATATGCCTATTACAAGGAAGACGCAGGCAAGCTGTTAATTGGCTGTTCCGAGCCCAATGCCCACCCTTGGTTGCCAGAAAAGGGTTTGCCGGAAAGCTTTGAATTTGATGAGTTACCTGTTGACGATGAGCATTTAATGCCCGTGTTGGAGCAAGCTTTAGAACGGGTGCCAGTGTTAGCGCAAACGGGTATTCGTAAATTCTTTAATGGCCCGGAA
>JAERSU010000169.1 GCA_016845445.1 Oceanospirillaceae bacterium
CTCGCTCCAGTTATGCTGTAATTTTGCTCATAAACCGGGCAAGTTTGACTCACTTTATAATTAACATAAATATGATATTATTTAAGTTAATTTAACTATTTGGTTAATTAAATCAAGATGCAAAAGAACGCCCTCAAACGCCTAGCCGATACCGACTTACGCTTGTTAAGAATCTATAAGAGCGTGGTTGAAGCAGGCGGCTTTGCCGCCGCCGAGGTAGCCCTTGGCATCAGCCGTGCTGCCATCAGTGTCGCCATGAGTGATTTAGAAACACGCCTTGGATTACGCCTGTGTATGCGTGGACGTGCTGGTTTTTCAGTGACAGACGAAGGCCAAAAGGTGTACCAAGCCTGTTTAAATTTATTTGCTGCCATTGAGTCATTTCGTACCGACGTCAATAGCCTCAGTGATCAACTACAGGGCGAATTTAATATCGGTATTACCGACAACCTGGTCACCATGCCCCATATGCACATCACCAACAGTCTGGGCGAGCTGAAACGCCAAGGGCCGCAAGTGCAAATCAACATCAGCATGATGCCCAGCACTCGAATAGAACAAGGGGTATTGGACGGCCACCTGCAAGCTGGGGTCATTACCGATGCCCACCGTTTGCCGGAACTTGAGTACCTCCCCCTTTATAGTGAAGTATCCTCTTTATATTGCAGCAATGAGCATCGTTTGTTTCACCAACCCTTAAATCAACAGTCGCAAACGGATATTGAAACTGTTGACGCCATTGCCCCAGCCTATGCCCAAACAGCGGCTATCAAAAAACACTACCAACCACTCAATACCACCGCCACGGCCACGGATCGCGAAGGCGTCGCCTTCCTGATTCTCACGGGCGCCTATATTGGCTATCTGCCGCAACACCTTGCGCAACAATGGGTTAATGCCGGTCGCATGCGTGCCCTGTTACCGGAGCATTATCAATTTAGTACGGACTTTGCCGTCATTACTCGGCGTGGTAGACGACTGCATTCAATTCTGGATTATTGGTTATCCTGTTTGCAAACATCACCCTGACAAGTGTAAATGAGCGTGGTACTATGCTAGCTAATTGTTATTCTGCTGAGCTGGTACTACTGTGGATTTTCAAAGCCTATACGATGATCATGCAAGCATTCTTGCTAAAACGCAACCTTGTCCAAGATGGCATTAGCAACAACGCTGAAGACATCGCTAGTACCCTGGCAAATATGTCAGAAGAAATTCGTCTGCATCTCAATATTGAGGATGCCGACATCTATCCAGCATTATTGCAGCATGAGAATGCCAAGGTACGAGAACTGGCGGCCAAGTACCAGATGGACATGGGACAACTACTGGTGGTCTACCAAGGTTTTGCCAACAAGTTCACTACCGCCGAGCAGATCACTGCAGACCCGGAAGACTTTCGCAAAGAAGCCAACATGGTCTTTCAAGCACTATTCCAACGTATCAAGGCAGAAAACCAAAACCTCTATCCTGCTGCAATGGAAGCACTCAAGGCGTAAGATCACCCATTATGCAAACGGAACATTTTCGTCAGGATCACCGTGAAATGCACCAGATGGTGCAGGAATTGCGGCAGATGATACACGCTGGCATTGAACAAAATGCCGTGCAAATCATCCCCTTGCTGGTGCGCATCGGCGAAAAATCCAGCCACCACCTGCAGCAAGAAGACGAACAACTCTACCTGCCAATGGCAATGTCCAGCGACCCTGAATTAGCCGCTATAGCCATTGATGTGCAAATACGCATGGGGGAAATTCGTGAAGCCTTTGAAGAGTTTTGTGAAGTCTACAGCACCCCTGCCGACATCATTGCCAATGCCGGATCCTTCCGTCAGGACGCCAGTGCGGTTTTCAAGGTACTGCACGATCGCATGCGCTTCGAAAACAATGAACTATTTCCACTGCTTGCCAGCCTCGATAGCTTCTAAGCGGGTTTTAAACGCGCTAACGCCACCCCACCAGCAATCAATACCAGGCCCATCATTGCCAACCAGCCTAGCTGTTCGTCAAACCATAGCCATGCCTGTATAGCAACAGCCGGTGGCACCAAATAAAACAAGCTCGCTACACGGGCAGCCTCACCGGCATTTATCATCATCATTAGCAACAATATAGCGCCAATAGACAAGGCTAAAACCTGCCAAGTTAAGCTCAAATAAAATGGCAACTCCCAAGCCACAGTCCGAGTTTCAAAGCCCAAGGCCAGCAGCAAGCAAAATAGCGTTGCCGCAAGATATTGCCACCAAATAGAAGTTATGAGATGAATGCCCTGACAGTATTTCTTTTGATAGATGCTGCCAAGAGCGATGCCTAGCAAAGCAGCGAAACACCACACCACAGCCCAGACAGAAAAACCGTCAAACAAGCTGCTAGTATCAATCGCAAAGCGTTCTGCCAGCACCATATAGAGGCCCACTAAACCAATTACCAAACCTAACCACTGGAACAGCGTAATGCGTTCTTTCAACATCCAGCCTGCAATAACTGCCATCAACAATGGCTGCAAGCCTATTACCATGGCACTTAAGCCAGCCGTGACCCCCATGGCAATGGCCTGGAACACACCACCTAGATAAACACCATGTATTAACAAACCAACCAGCATACTATGGGCCAGCAACCTTTTGTCCTGTGGCCAGGTGGCTTTAAAGACAGGCATAATAAGCAGCAACACCAACATGGCCGTGGCAAAACGGATGGCTAGCAAGGTGAAAGGTTCGGCATAGGGTTGGCCAAACTTGGCCACCAAGAACCCGGTACTCCAGATCCAGACAAACAACCAGGGCATGAAGGCCACAAAGCGCGGCGACAAGTTAGGCATCGATATACTTTTAACAGACAACAACAAGGCCGCCATCTTGCCACAACAAAGACTGGATAATCCAGCATCATTATGAAATCATTAGTTTCTTTGCCCTAGCCAACATTTTATTCGCCATGCACTGCCTGCCCAAACAACTGCTGTTAGACCATATGCATGCTTTTCTTGAGCAATTCCCTATTCCCGACGAACTCTGGGTGTTCGCCTATGGCTCGCTATTGTGGAATCCAGAAATGCAGGTGGTGGAAAGCCGCCATGGCTTTGTCGAGGGTTATCGGCGTGGCTTTAATCTACTCTCAACCGTACACCGTGGTACCCCAGAGGCCCCCGGGCTAGTGCTGTCTTTGCGCGATGGTGGGGATTGCGAAGGCCTGGTAATGCGCGTTGATCAAGGTAGCAAGCAAGAGGATTTCACCAACCTCTGGTTGCGGGAGATGGTGACCTTGTTTTATCGGCCCGTGTGGTTTGAAGTTAGCACTGAACAAGGCCCGGTCACGGCCATTGCTTTCGTAGCTAACCCAGAACACGAGCAATTTGTGGATTTTGATTGCCAGACCTCTGCACAGATGATTGCCAAAGCCCATGGCGGGCGTGGGCCGAATATTGATTACTTTCACAATACCCATAATCACTTGCTAGAACTGGGTATTAAAGATCCCTTGTTTGAGTCTATTGCAGGTTATTTGGCTAACTAAATCGGCCTTCGGCCGGGGGCTGCCCCAGAGCCATGCGCCATATTAGGCAATAGGATCCAGTTTATCAACGATAGTAAATAAGTGCTGACGCTCTTCTGGCGACAAGCGTTCAAGCATCTTCTCTTCCCATTCTTTCATCAGTGGCGTAATGCGTTCGTAGAGCTCAATTCCCTCTTGCGTTAGGGTTAGTACCACGGCACGTTTGTCCGTGGCAGAGGTTTCACGATGCACATAGCCAAGGTCTGCCAAGCGCCCCACGGAGCGGGAGATTTTCACCTTATCCATATAGGTTAGTTCTGCCACCTGCTTGGCTGTAAGCTCATCATACTGGCCAATCAAGAGCACAATACGCCACTGCTCTTTAGTCACCCCAAAGCGCTCTTCATAGATGGTGGCTAAATTACTACTGACATTATGGGCCATACGGTTAAAGCGGTATGGCATAAACTTGTGTAAATCGAGTGAAAGGCTCATATTTATCCGTTATTACAATCACTTGCCGGCATTATAGCCTTATTCGCCAGTCCATGACAGTTTTGGGCTCTGCCATTCATTACCCGGCTCTGCTAGCCGCGGCACCCAGAGAGCCAGATACAAGGACACCAGCGCCATGGCGGCACCACAGAGGAACACCGCCAAGGGACTCCACAGCCACAAGACACCCAAAACAGCAGGCAACACCACGGCAGCGATGTGATTAATGGTAAACGCCACCCCTGCTGTAGAGGCCATATCAGCTGGATCAGCAATGCGTTTTAAATAGGAACTCTGAGCAATGGCCATGGCAAATAAAATGTTATCCAACACATACAAGGCCACTGCCGCCGGTGCCCAATCTACCCAAGCATAAGCACTAAATACCAACACCAGACCTATGTATTCCAAAATCAGGCTGGTGCGCTCACCAAAACGGGCGACGAACTGACCAATTTTTGGTGCCAACCACATATTGACGGCGCCATTAAGCAAAAACACCAAGGCAATTTGTTGCGCGCTAAAGGCAAATTTTTCCACCAATAATAGGGCCGCAAAAACAAAGAATATTTGCCTTCTAGCACCGCCCATAAAGGTTAACGCGTAATACAGCATATAGCGCCGGCGAAATACCAGCTTTTTATGCTGCTCAACCTTGCCCTTATAGGTTGGAAACATGGTCGCCGCCACGATGGCCAGCAAACAGGTCAAGCCACCCGCCACAGCCATGGTGTCGGCCAAGGTCATATCTAACAACTCAATAGCTAGCCAAGACCAGGCATAGGAGAGCAAAGAAGCCGCCGAGTAGACCGCCACGAGATTGCCCATTTTCACCGGCGTTTCTGCCTTGCTAAACCACTGCAGGGCCAAGGATTGACGCACGGTTTCGTAATAATGAAAACCCACTGACATCAACATGGTAGTGAGTAATAAACCGTAAAAGCTGGGCAGGTAGCCAGTGAAGGCCACACCAACCCCCATGAGCAACAAGGACAACAAGGCCAAGCGCTGCTCGGTCATCAACAACAGCACCCAGACCACGGCAAATGCCAAAAACCCCGGCACCTCGCGCCAAGACTGAAGCAAACCGATATGGGCACCATTTAACCCAGCCTCATCCACGGCAAAGTTATTAAACAAGGCCATCCATACACCAAAGCCAAAGCCCATGGCGAAGGTCAGTAGATAAAGCACATTGGCTGGTGTACGCCAACCTTTAACCGAGTCTGTCATATTTGTGTCCAGGCAACGAAGAACCGGCAGTCTAGCAAAAAACCCGGTCAA
>JAERSU010000170.1 GCA_016845445.1 Oceanospirillaceae bacterium
CCGCAACATCAAACGCCACGACGTAGAACAATGTGATCGTGTGGTGGCTATGCGTATTGATGAAAGCTTGTTCTTTGGCAACGTACGCTTTCTAGACAACCAGTTAAACCAAATTATTGCTGAAAACGAAGACTGCCTAGAGCACGTAATTCTCATGGCATCGGGTATTAACCACGTGGACTCCACCGCAGTTGAAACCCTTATGGACTTTAACCGCCGCCTCGATGACAAGGGCATCGTTATGCACATGTCTGAAGTAAAAGGCCCTGTACTGGATCGTTTGGAACGTGTTAACTTCTCTGCGCAGCTAACAGGTAACATCTACCTTAGCCAACACCAGGCTTGGCAAGCTTTGGCGGTAGATAATAACGCTTGCCCGTCTCTATCAGGCTATGCAACATGATAGCCTGCTCACCTAGACCAACAATTACTTCATGTCATTGGTGGCGTTATCAAACTAGGTTAATTAATTCTGACTTCTTACCTATGTTCAATTTCTGAAAAGCACGTTGTTTATAGGTAATTACCGTGGTTTCAGATAAATCCAAGTGTTGCGCGATAGTCTTGGCTGTATGCCCCTTTTGCATCAAATCACAAATCTGTGCTTCACGATTAGAAAGCCCTGCTTTAAGCAGGGATCGCACCATGCCTAATTCTCTTCTCTCCTGCTTAAAGTGGTTTAACAGCAAACTGGCAATAATGGGGTTAAGGATATCCAACTGCTGTTGAATCTCAGAGGAAAAATAATCTGCCTCATAGCTATAAAAATTGATATAGAACAAATGACCAGACTGCTCATCAAGAACAACGAATGAGAATTTGCTATCAAAATCTGGCACATTAAAAAACTTGCGCCGATAAATAGGCGGCAAGGCTCTTTTTTGTAGCACAACTGAACACGGCTGACCTTGTTCTGTTTGAGCAAGCTGTTCACGCAATTGCTGCAATAAGGGATCATTTAAATAACTGTCCCTCACATAGGCAGTAGCTAGCTTCACCCCTAGCTCTGGGTTATCAACATTATGGGCTAAACGACATTCCACCTGCTCGCCATTGGGCGAGAATTCAAACACCATATATTGATGGATGACACAAATATGGCGCACCATGCGGAAGAAGCTTGGATAAAATGCCGTACTCCCCAGTGTATCAACACAAGCCGCCATTAATTGAGCCATGTATACCGACATAGGCCACTTATCATTATCTTGCAGCAAAAAACTTTGTCCTTATTTAATGATGACGTTATCACTAGAAGTCTACCTTTAGACTTGCCCTAACTCAAACGGTGAAGTCTATTCACCAACACATACAATAAGCAATTCAGTTAGGAGAAGGGGTTATGCAATATCACTTGAATGGATTTAAGCCTGGCAATTTGCAGGTTGGTGACGCCTCTCGAGTACCGCCTTCTGCGCCACCGTTGCGTGAACTTCCTGACCAGGTAGATGTATTGATTGTTGGCACAGGCCCAGCCGGTTTAACCATGGCAAGACAACTTGCCGAGTTTGCCGACATCTCCACCTGTATCCTTGATTTAAAATCAGGCCCTATGCTATTTGGCCAAGCCGATGGTATTTCCTGCCGCACGCAAGAAATCATGGCCGCCTTTGACTGCAGTGAAATTCTAGCTAAGGAAATGTATCAATTGCACCGTAATGCCTTTTGGGAAGCCGATAGCGACAATCCAGAACACATTAAACGCACTCACAAGGTGCCCGATGCCCGAATCGGCCTGTCCGAGTTTACCCATGGTGTGGTTAACCAATCCCGTTTGCATGATCTTCTACTGGAAGGCATGGCAAATTCCGTCACCCATCTAGTACCCGACTACAACCGCCAACTGGTCAACCTAGCAGTAGATGAAGCTCTCACTCAGGATTTTACTGCTTACCCCATCAGCGCTCAATTTAAGCGCACAGATAAATCGGACGATAGCCCACTCGAAACCATCAAAGCCCGCTATGTGGTTGGTTGTGACGGCGGTAGAAGTAGCGTTCGTCAACATCTAGATATTGCTATGGTAGGAGACTCAACCAATAAAGCCTGGGGAGTAATGGACATACTGGCCAACAGTGATTTCCCCGACATCCGCGTTAAGAGTTTTATTCAATCAAAAAACCACGGTGCCGTGATGGTTGTACCCCGCGAAGGTGGTTACCTTGTACGGCTCTACGTGGAATTGGATTTATTAGAAAAACACCAACGAGCGGCCAATTTAGATCTAGGCGTTGCCGATATTATTCGTCAAGCACAAAAGATTCTCACCCCTTATCAATTGGACGTAAAGGAAGTGGCCTGGTGGTCTATTTATGCAGTTGGTCAGCGCGTAGCTGAACGTTTTGACAACACCACAGCGGAAGACCAGATTCCCCGTGCCTTCTTAGCCGGTGATGCGGGCCATACCCACAGCCCTAAGGGCGGCTGGGGCTTAAATACATCCCTGCCTGACACCTTTAATCTTGGCTGGAAGCTTGCCTCAGTCATTCGTGGACAAAACCAACCAAGCCTATTGAAAACCTATGCCAGTGAACGACGCAAGGTGGCCAATATGCTTATCAATGCAGACCGAGAAATGTCCGCCCTAGTCGCTACCAAACCCAATGCCGAAACCGAGGCCAACACCAGCAAGACGGCAGAAATCGAAAAGTTTATTGCTCGCCAGAACGGCTTTATCGCTGGCACCTCCATTGGCTATGATGAGTCCTATATCTGTACCGGTATGCAGCACCAGCACCTCGCCACAGGCTTTGCCATTGGCCAGCGCTTCCATTCAGCCATGGCCACCAGACTAGTGGACGGCCGCCCTGTTCACCTTGGCCATTTGAACAAAGCCGATGGCCGCTGGCGGCTGTTCATTTTTGCCGATGATAAATCACCTTTAGCAGCCGATTCTGAAGCCAATAAGTTATTCAAGTTTTTGCAAGAATCCGAGCAATCTCCCATAAACCGCTACACCACAACGGGGCAAGATATAGACTCAGTCATCGATATTTGCGCTGTGCTACCGCAACAAGATATTGAAATACAGGACCTGCCTGCCTTGCTCTGGCCAGCCAAAGGCAAACTAGGACTGCACGATTACGAAAAGGTCTACCATACCTGTAACGAGCATGATGTGTTTACCCAACGAGGTATTAACCGACAAGCTGGTTGTGTGGTGGTAGTTAGGCCAGATCAGCATATTGGCACGCTACTACCTTTGAACGCGCACGATCAATTAAGTGCTTTCTTCGAACCGATTATGCTACTTAAATAGACCTTACGCGATCTAAAGATAAGCCCTGCCTTGCCATCCAAAGGTCATAATTACCCTGCATGGTTAACCAGCTTTCTGGACTACGCCCCAATGTTTTTGCTAAGCGCAAAGCCATTTCAGGGCTTATGCCACTGTTGCCCTTGAGCACTCGATTTAAGGTTGACGGAGCCACGTCTAAATGATCAGCCAGACGGCGGCAACTTAAATTATACGGTTCCATATAGGTAGCAAATATAAATTCACCAGGATGCGGGGGGTTAAACATATCCATTAGTGATAATCCTCGTAATTCAGCAAAAACACATGGCCATTTTCAAATACAAAGGTAAGTCGCCAATTACCAGTGACCGTAATAGACCAGACGCCTTTGCGCTGACCTCTTAGCTGATGCAATCGATAACCCGATATATTAAGGTCTTTAATTGTATTTGCCGTATCCAAAGCCGATAACTGCATCCTCAATCGCTTTACATGATTAACATTAATCCCACGAGTAGTCCCCGAGTAGAAGAAAGCAGCTAGTCCTTTATGATTAATCGATTTAATCATAACTCAATCGTTGCGCATAGCGCAACACTTTGCACATCCTTGTATTTAACCCTCTTTTAAGACTAGCTCAATTTAATCATCATGCATTAAAAAAATGTAAGCAGCCAAAAAAGTTAAGAAGGTATAGCAGTTTCTGGTTATAGGGAAATAATCACCAAAGGTACAACAGCCGCAATAGCCAATAGTAACAAAGCTCGCCATTGTGAAACCATCATCGGTGGCGCGCTAGACTCCATATCACTTTGCACACCAGTTACCATGGCCCACACCAAGGGTTTCTTGCGCAGCTTATAAACGATAATGGCAAAGATATGTAGGCCCACCAGCACCTGCAACAGAGTAACGCCATACACGTGAATAGCTTCTAATACATCAAACACATCGTCAGTTAACCAAATTTCAGCGTAGGGCAAATAATCAAAATAACCCGCTAAAGCAAAGCCCGAAACACATTGAGCAAGCAGGGCTACAAGCATGGTTAGCACCATCCAAGCACCAGCTGGATTATGCCCTACACCGGCTTTGGTTTTGCCTAATAGATAGCGAATTGTATTGGAGGGAGAAGGTAAAAACTGCTTAAATCGGCTGGTTTCACTGCCCCAAAAGCCCCATAAAATGCGCCACAGAACCAACACGGTTAGGGCAATACCAAGTTCTACGTGGGGTCCCTCTTCAGTCGTACCTGTGATGACCAAGACGATAAATAACGCTGCCTGTGTCCAGTGATAGAGTCTTGTTGATAAATCCCATACTTTCATTCTTGAATCTCTACATGGTAATGCATATGCATATATTTACATCCGTTTCGATTATTAGCTGTCTTTAGTCTATAGTAGATTGGATAGAGAGCAACATACGATCTGATAATTATTATGGTAACTACATGAAAAAACTAGCTATACTACTCTTCATTGCATCTACCAACGCCTTCGCACAAGATTATTCACAGTTAATCACTGAAAGACAAAACACCTATGAAAAAATTGATGAAATCACCGAAGAAGCTGAATTTCTCATTGATGGTGCAGATAGCGATTGGGATATACTGACAAACCATGGCAAATTGCTAGTTACTTATGGAGAGTTTTTGCTAAACGCCTTTCCAGCTGGTAGCCAGGCAGGCAGTAAAGCCAAAACTACCATTTGGACAAAGCCAGATAAATTTAATAATCTGTTGATGGAACTTAACACTGGGTTTAAAGAATTCTATCAAGGTGCGGTAGCACAAGAATCAATACAAACCGAAGCTGGTCTGGAAAAGGCCATGGATACATGTAAAAACTGCCACCGCAGCTACCGTAACCGACGCTAGATAAAAACCCTAACATCATGACACTACCTCAATGCCCTTTTGGCAAAAAACACAGTTCCCGAGTCGCCTTTGGCGCTATGAACGGTCTGCATGTTTACCAACCAATGTTGGAACACGGACAATTTGTTCGGCTAGTTAATCAAGCCTTGGATGCCGGATACAGCATGCTTGATACAGCTGCCATTTATGGTTATGGCTTAAGCGAAAAGCTGATAAGTCAAGTAATGCATCGCCGAGATGAATTTACCTTGGCGACCAAGGGTGTTTACAGCGTTGATGCAAATGGCCAGCAAATCACTAGTGGCCATCCTGATGATATTCGCCAACACTGTCATGCTAGCTTAGAACGACTAAATACTGACTACATCGATGTCTACTACCTACATCGTTATGACAAGCGCTATCCAATTGAAGACCAGGTAGGTACCGTTAGCAGGTTAATCGAAGAAGGAAAGGTGGGCGCCATCGGTTTATCTGAAGTGTCTGCCAGCACCCTACTACAAGCCCATAAAGAATACCCCATAGCTGCGGTACAATCAGAGTACTCTCTGTGGACTCGTAACCCCGAATTAGGCATCTTAGAGGCATGCCAAGATGTTGGCGCAGCCTTTGTGGCATTTAGTCCCATGGGCAGAAAATTTTTATCGGGTGAGTTAACCAGCATGGCAGATTTACCTAACTGGGACCTGCGCCATAGCATGCCACGTTTTAACGCCGACAACCTACCCGGTAATCTAAAGCTATTACAGCAGTTTCAAGCTTTGGCTGAATCCATTGACCTACTGCCTGCGGAATTAGCGATTGCGTGGGTGTTAGCCCAAGGCGAGCACATCATTGCCCTGCCTGGAACAACCAGCGAAGACCATTTACTACAAAATGCCGCGGCAAGCCGCCTACAAATACCAGCTTTAGTGTTGCAAAAAGCCGGAACAATATTTAACCAACAAAAAGTACATGGGCCACGTTATAATGAGGCCGCGCAGGCAACGGTAGATACAGAAGAATTTTAAAACAGGCTTAAGTTCTTCTCTGGCACAGACCAATCGATAGCGCTCTGTCCGCATTTTTCCAGATAAGCATTGGCCGCAGAGAAATGGCCATTGCCGATAAAACCGCGGTGAGCGGACAAGGGTGATGGGTGCACAGATTCTAGTACCAGGTGTTTATTGCGATCAATCATGCTGCCTTTTTTCTGGGCATAGCTACCCCACAGCATAAACACCAAACCCTCTTGTTGTTGGTTAAGTATTTCAACAATACGGTCGGTGAAGGTTTCCCAGCCTTTACCTTGATGGGAGCCCGCTTTGGCTTGCTCTACTGTAAGAGTGGCATTTAGTAGCAGTACACCCTGCTCGGCCCAGCTTTGCAAGCAACCATTGGATGGTATGGGTAAGCCAAGATCGCGACTGATTTCTTTGTATATGTTGTGCAAAGAAGGCGGTACTTTTACGCCTTCTGGCACGGAGAAACTCAGCCCGTGAGCTTGGTTTGCTCCGTGATAAGGGTCCTGCCCCAGTATCACCACCTTTACCTGTGCAAATGGCGTGCTATTAAGGGCATTAAATACCAGCTCTTGGGGTGGGTATATGGCCTTGCCCTGCGCCTTTTGCTCATCCACAAACCCAAGCAAAGTCTGCATATAATCTTGCTCTAATTCAGCTTGCAAATAATGCAACCAAGCAGGCTCTAGCTGGTTCAGTGCTCTTGTCATGGACATCGGCTAGTCCCTTAGGAGTCGGATTTACTGCGTGCCTTAGCCCATGGATCAAAGGCTTTGCCAGGTTCGGCTACAGGCTGTTCAGTGCGTGTACGAGGCTTGTTATCGGAGCGGGATTGATAGGGCCCTTTCGATCTAGCTTTAGGCTTACGCTTATTACGATCAAACTCCGCCGCCTTGGCTTGGCGAGCCTGGTGCATGGCTTCGGCATCTGCCAAGCTTAAATCAGCAGGTTCACCTGGCTGCTGATGATCGGGAATAATGCGTTCCCTAGGAGGTAAGTTAAAGTTTTTGCCCTTCGCTTTAGGCAAGTTTTTAAACTTGTACAGATAGAAGGCTTCTACCTTTTCACGCGCCCAGTCGGTCTTTTTCAGAAACTTCACACTGGAGTCGATACTAGGCTTGGTTTTAAAGCTATTGATCTGCAAGTAGGCGTAGAGGATTTCGAAGCCATAGTGATCCACAATTTCCGTGACCATGGCTTTCAAACCAAGGCCGTGCAGGGGATTGTTCTTGTAGTTAATGTCGTCACTCATTGCTAAACCACCGCCGCGCTTGGTTAAGGGTAAAAAAAGACTAATTATACCCTAATTGGATAGGCTGCACGTATGGCTTTATCGGTTTCATCGTCAAGATAATGAGGATGATGTTGCAATAACTGCTCTACTCGCTCCCTAGCTCGCTGCCAATGGTCTGTGGCACCCTTTTCCTGCCACACAGCCGGCTCATCGCGATCGGCGATCTTGGGGTAGAAATAATCCCTTTCCATCGACTCCATGGTGTCAGGCTGGTCGATAAAGTGACCGCTACCCGTTACTGCTGCCATAATGCTGTCAAAGCCCAAGGTGTCATCATTCACCTCAATGCCGCGGATACAACGGTGCACCTGACTAAGCATCTCATCATCAATAACAAAGGCTTCAAAAGACGCGCCTAGCAAGCTTGCCATCATACCCGAAGACTCATACACCATATTACCACCTGCCAAACCACAGGAAAGGGCTGTCATGGCTTTTTCTATACCCATCTGAGCATCAGGCAGCTTGGCGTCGGTCATGCTTGAAGCGGCACCTGATGGCAGGCCTAGGCTATTAGACAACTGCGCCGAAGCCGCATTTAACAGGGCCATTTCACCGCTGCCACCGCGAAAAGCGCCCGTGCGTAGATCAATGACAAAGGGCCAGTTAGAAAAGATCATCGGGTAGCCCGGCTCAAACACATTAATCATCACCAACGCCGCAAGGGTTTCTGCCAAGGTGCTTGCTAAAGTGCCGGCCAAGGGGGCCGGTGAGGTTGCCCCCGTCATGGCAGCAACAATGTTACTCATTGGTACACCATGCTGCATACAGGCTAAGGCCACTTCCACGGCATCATTGCCGTATTTTAATGGCGATATGACAGGACTAATATGGGCCTTACAGAATGGCTTTTGCGCATACAGGCCCTTGCCACCGAGGGCCATATCAAACATATCAACGATGGGTTTTACC
>JAERSU010000171.1 GCA_016845445.1 Oceanospirillaceae bacterium
CAAAGAAGCGCTTTAAGGTTTGCTTTACGGTACCAAAGGCAATGTCATCCCAAGGTATATCCGCTTCATCGTAGAGGGCTACTGCACTGCTTTCGGAGGTGGGGCCAAAGGTGTCGTTGGGCATCTGTGCCAAATAGAACATGTGTACCTGATTAATGCGTGGCACATTGCAGATACTAAACAGCTCCCCAACCTTTACATCGGCCAGGGATTCTTCCATGGTTTCCCGCCAAGCGCCTGCTTGGGTGGTTTCGCCATTTTCCATAAAGCCAGCCGGCAAGGTCCAGTAACCTAAACGTGGTTCAATGGAGCGTTTGCAGAGTAGGACCTTGTCCCCCAATACTGGGATGCTACCGGCAATGATGCGCGGATTTTCATAGAAGATGGTGGCGCAGGAAGTGCACGTATAGCGCTCACGGTTGTCACCGTCGGGAATGACAACAACAATATCAGCACGGCAAAGGCTGCAGTATTTCATATGAATATCCAGCAAAGAAAAATAGTCGTAAATATTGTAGAATAAAGCGATTAAAGGAGATACCTCATTTCCGCAAAAGGCGGAAAAATTAGACCTATGTATGAATTTCTCTCGACCAAGTTAGCCAGTTTGCCCAAACGTCGCTTATCCATGTCAGGCCAGCAGCCAGCCGCAGTGCTTTTAGCCCTTACGGACGAAACAGAGCCGCGAGTAATCTTGACTCAGCGTGCCATGCATATGCCTACTCATCAAGGGCAGGTGGCTTTTCCTGGTGGCAAGGTGGATGATACAGACGCCGATGAGGTGGCGACGGCCCTCAGGGAGGCAGAAGAAGAGGTGGCCCTTAATCCACAGCAGGTAACCATAGTCGGCCCAATGGGGCAGGTGTATTCTCGCCACGGCTTTGTGGTGACGCCGATAGTGGGTGTGGTGCCGGCAACAGTGATTGAGGAATTAACGCCAGATCCAGGGGAATTGGATCATGTTTTTGCTGTCCCAGTGGAGTTTTTCTTAAATGACACGCCTTATATGCGTCCGGTAGAAATGCTGCCTGGGCATTTTCAGGTGCCCACTTTTCAATATGGCGATTTCACTATTTGGGGGATGACGGCATTTGTGCTGGCAGAGTTCCTCAACCATGTGTATGATGCCGACTTTCCGTTAACCACTAGGCCTTGATAAACCCCTATGTCGACCGAACAACCCATTAAATCACCCTGTGTCAATGTCTGTTATCTGGATGACAATAATATCTGCCAGGGCTGCTATCGTAGCGGCGATGAAATTCGTGATTGGATGCGCTTAGATAATAACGGTCGGCGTGAGATTCTAAAAAAGGTGGCAGCTAGAGAAGCCGCCTCCCCTTTCGTGACCGCTGTTGCCAAGTAGTTAATCTTCTTCTAGGTCCGGCATAGCCTGCTTGCGCATGCGGGCGGTTTTAATAAAGTTGTCACTGATCTGCACGGTTTCAATCAGGTAGGGGCCGAGTTGCAAACAGACATTGTTTTGCGGAATCTCTTCCAGACTTTCGGTGATCAAGCCATTTAGGGTTTTTGGGCCATCAACAGGTAGGTCCCAACTCAAGGCGCGATTGATATCACGAATGGTGGCCGTACCGTCAACAAAGAAGGAGCCATCTTCCTGTGGGTGGATGTCTTCGTTTTCTGCATCCTGCTCTTCGGCCATGTCACCAACGATTTCTTCGAGTATGTCTTCTAGGGTGGTTAGGCCTTGTACGTCGCCATACTCGTCCACCACCAAAGCCATCCAGTGACGGGCTTTTTGGAAGTTGAGTAGCTGCATGTTGAGCACCGTGCTTTCTGGAATGAAGTAGGGTTCGCGGGACAGATTGAGCAGGTCTTCTTTGGACGGATTGGCCATCTGCAAGAGTGGCAGAATTTGGCGTACATGGATCACCCCAACGATATTGTTTAACTCTTCTTGATAAAGAGGCAGGCGAGTGTGTGGGCTGCTGCTAATGGTTTGCAGGATGTTCTCGATGCTGTCATTAATATCAATACCGACAATTTCATTGCGCGGAATCATGACATCTTCAACGGTCACACTTTCAAGATCCAGAATACTGAGTAGCATGGATTGATTGCGACGGGGGATCAAGGCGCCTGCTTCGTTCACAATGGTGCGCAGTTCTTCGGTACTTAGGTGATCATTGTTTTGTGCCGTGACGTTGAAGCCAAGCAAACGTAGCAGGCCATTACAGATGGTATTCACGATCCACACAAATGGATACAGAATGGAGAGCAATGGCTTTAATATGAAGGAAGCCGGGAAGGCAATCTGCTCTGGCTTTAACGAGGCGACGGTTTTTGGTGTTACTTCAGCAAAAATCAAAATCACCAGGGTGAGAACCGCAGTGGCTACCGCTACACCGGCATCGCCAAGTAGGCGCAAGGCGATCATGGTGGCAATGGCCGATGCTAAGATATTAACAAAGTTGTTACCGATTAAGATTACCCCGATGAGGCGATCGGGGCGTTGTAGTAGGCTGGCGGCGCGCATGGCCCCACGATGTTTCTGTTTAACCAGATGGCGCAGGCGGTAGCGATTCAGGGACATCATCCCTGTTTCCGAGCTGGAAAAGAAAGCTGATAAAAAAATCAGAAAAATCAGGCTGCCAAACAGGTAGCCTAGGGGTATCTCGCTCATGATTTACAGTAGGTACTCAATAACTAGTTTAGAACCAAAGTAGGCGATCAACAATAAAGAGAAACCGACTAGGGTCCAGCGAATGGCAGTGCGACCACGCCAGCCAAAGCGATAATGGCCAACTAATAGTGTGGCAAAGATAGCCCAAGCGCACATGGAAAGGACGGTTTTGTGTACCACCTGTTGTGCCAGCATGTCATCTAAATAGACAAAACCGCTGGTCAGGGCAACGGTCAACATGATTAAGCCCAGCGCTAGCAGTTCAAACAACAAGCTCTCCATGGCTTGCAAAGGGGGCAGGGCGCGTAATAGGGCTGAACTGTGGTGGCTTTTTAAAATGGTGTTTTGATAGGCCAGGATAACCGCCAACAGGGCGGCAATGGCGAACATGGAGTAGGCCAAGAAGGAAAACAGTATATGGGCCAGTAGTTGTGGCGCTAACGCTAAAGGTGCCGCCGTGGGTGGAGTAAAAATACCAAACGCCAAGCCCAGGGCAGAAAGTGGCATGATTATAATGAGCAGATCTGCCGTTGGTTTGCGAAAACTCGTATACAACACTAGGCCGGTAATGCACCAAGCAGTTAGAGATACTGCGCTGCCCAAATCTAGCAGCAGGCCTTGTTGGGTAAAAAGATGCAGAAATAAGGTCAGGGCATGGGCGCCCCAAGCAATGACGCCAACGCTGGTAGGGCGGCTACGTCCATTGGCCGGCTTGTTGTACATGCGTTGACGCTGTCGCCAGCCGCCAAACAGGTAGCCAACAATAGCAATAAGGCTGCTAATAGCGAATATCATGGATGCCGGTGCCTATTTCAAAATTCGATTGGAAATGCTTACTATAACCTCCATTGTAATGGCTTAAGGCCAGCAAGGGAACTGCCCAAGCGGGCCGTTTCCGGTTATAATTGGTCGCTGATAAAGAAACACCTGTGGCAAAGAGATACCCATGTTTGAAAATTTAACGGAACGCCTTGGCAAAACGCTTAAAAGTATTCGCGGCCAGGCACGCCTAACGGAAGACAATATTAAAGGCACCCTGCGTGAAGTGCGCATGGCATTGCTGGAAGCTGACGTTGCTTTGCCAGTAGTAAAGGCCTTTATTGAACAGGTAAAAGAACGCGCCGTCGGTACTGAGGTAAGTAAGAGCCTAAGCCCTGGCCAGGTATTTGTGAAGATCGTCCAGCAGGAGCTGGAAGCGGTCATGGGTTCGGCTAATGAAGATTTGAACCTAGCAGCGCAACCACCAGCAGTGATTTTGATGGCGGGTTTGCAGGGTGCGGGTAAAACCACCTCCACAGCTAAATTAGCCAAGTATCTGCAGGAAAAGCGCAAAAAAACCGTGCTTTTGGTGAGTGTTGACGTGTATCGCCCAGCTGCGATTAAGCAGTTGGAAACACTGGCTAGTGAAGTGGGTGCTAACTTCTTCCCTAGTACTGTCATGCAAACCCCGGTGAGTATCGCTGAAGGTGCGATTCAGCATGCCAAGCAACAGCACATCGATGTGGTTATTGTCGATACCGCTGGTCGTTTACACGTTGATGAAGCCATGATGGGCGAGGTAAAGGCACTGCATGCAAGTGTGCAGCCTGTGGAAACCTTGTTTGTGGTGGATGCCATGACCGGTCAAGATGCCGCCAATACGGCTAAGGCCTTTAATGAAGCGCTGCCGCTAACCGGTGTGGTATTAAGTAAGACCGATGGCGATGCCCGAGGTGGTGCGGCCCTGTCCGTGCGTCACATTACTGGCAAGCCAATCAAGTTTTTGGGTGTAGGCGAAAAGGTAGAAGCCTTGGAACCCTTCCATCCTGACCGTGTCGCCTCGCGTATCTTGGGTATGGGTGATGTCTTATCCCTGATCGAAGAAGTCGAACATAAGGTTGACAAAGACAAGGCTGAAAAGCTGGCTAAAAAGCTGAAAAAAGGCAAGGGCTTTGATTTAGAAGACTTCCGTGATCAGTTACAGCAGATGAAAAACATGGGTGGCATGGCAGGCCTGTTGGATAAGTTACCAGGCATGGGTGGTATGGCTCAGGCAGCGCAGGCTGCGGGGGCAGAAAAGAGCTTTGTGCAGATGGAAGCGATCATCAATTCCATGACGCCAAGAGAACGTTACTTACCGGATAGCATTAATGGTTCCCGCAAGCGTCGAATCGCGGCAGGTTCAGGTACCCAGATACAGGATGTTAATCGGTTGCTGAAGCAGCATAAGCAGATGCAAAAGATGATGAAGAAGATGACCGGAAAAAAAGGCAACATGAAAAACATGATGCGCGGCATGCAGGGTAACATGCCACCGGGTATGGGTGGTGGTATGCCAGGCGGTATGCCCCCGGGCATGGGTGGCATGGGTGGCATGCCAGGTGGTGGTTTGCCCGGTATGGGCGGTGGTTTTCCCTTCGGTAAGAAGAAGTAGAATCTTATTTCACTAGGTTCTGACGCCAAGGGGTCAGACCCTTATGTGTACACTTTCCTTTCTCTACAAATTCCTTTATAATGTGCGCCCTCGCGGGGACTGTCCCGCTTGCGTGACGGCACAATGGTGTGCCCTCACAATGAAAAACAGTGAGTGATTTTAAAGCTCACACGACATAAAGGGATCTAACGCATGGTAACCATTCGTTTAGCTCGTGGAGGCTCCAAGAAGCGTCCATTTTATCATTTAACCGTAGCTGATCAGCGTCGTCCACGCGATGGTCGCTTTATCGAGCGTGTGGGTTTCTTCAACCCTGTTGCTCGTGGTCAGGAAGAAGTTACTCGTATCGATTTAGAGCGAGTTGATTACTGGATGAGCAAAGGCGCTCAGCCAACTGACCGTGTAGCCGGTTTGATTAAAGCTGCTCGTAAAGCAGCTCAGTAATAGCGGCAACTAGTCCCAACTTAGGATTGTTTGTATGGCCCAGGACTCACGCGTAAGCTTAGGTCGCATAACTACCGTTTACGGTATCAAGGGCTGGGTAAAGGTGTATTCCAACACCGAACCTATGGATAACATCTTTGCTTATCAGCCATGGCAAATTCATTTGAATGGCCAGTGGCAGGAAGTAAAGCTTAAACAAGGCAAACACCACGGTAAAGGACTCATAGCCCAACTGGAAGGTTGTAATGACCGTGATCAGGCCAAGCTATATGCGGGTGCTGAAATTGCGGTAGATCAGAGTCAACTGCCTGATTTAGAAGATGGCGAATACTACTGGTCACAACTGACAGGAATGAATGTAGAGACCGACTCTGGCGTAAAGCTAGGTAAGGTCGACCACCTGATAGCTACTGGCTCAAACGATGTGTTAGTAGTGCAGGGAAACCAAGACAGTATCGACACCGAAGAGCGTTTGATACCTTGGTTGCCAGATCAGGTGATCACAAAGATTGACCTCTTAGGAGGCGTTATTCGGGTTGATTGGGACCCGGACTTTTAGGAAAAGTAGGTGAAAGTAGGCGTCGTTACCCTCTTCCCGGACATGCTAAAAGCCATTACGGATTTTGGTGTCACAGGAAGGGCAGTCCAACAAGGGCTGTTGCAGGTAACCGGGGTGAACCCGCGCGACTTTACCCATGATAAGCATCGCACGGTTGATGATCGACCTTACGGCGGTGGCCCAGGCATGTTGATGAAGGTGCAGCCTTTACGCGATGCCATAGCTGCAGCCAAGGCGGACTTGCCAAACCCTAAGGTGATTTATTTGTCACCCCAAGGACGCAAGTTGGACCAAGCGGGAGTGCTAGAACTGGCCAAACAAGAAAGTTTGGTTTTGGTAGCCGGTCGTTACGAAGGTATCGATGAACGACTATTAACTACCGACATTGATGAAGAATGGTCCTTGGGAGATTTTGTTCTCAGTGGTGGTGAACTACCAGCCATGGTTTTTGTTGATGCAGTTGCACGTATGCTACCAGGGGTATTGGGTCACGCAGATTCTGCTCAGGAAGACTCTTTCGCACAGGGGTTGCTTGATTGCCCGCACTATACCCGGCCTGAAGAGGTGGAGGGGATGACGGTACCTAAGGTGCTGTTAAGTGGTGATCATAAGGCCATCGCCAACTGGCGTATGCAACAGCAACTGGGGCGAACCTGGCAGAGAAGGCCAGAACTACTGGAACACATAACGCTATCCGATGAGCAGGAAAAATCTTTAGCAGAATTTATCCGCACGGCGCAGGCGTCGGCGGTTGAAGAATAGGAGCGAGCCATGAGCAGCAAAAACAGCATCATTCAGCAAATTGAAGCTGAACAAATGACTAAAGAAGTACCTGAATTTGGTCCTGGTGACACAGTGACCGTGCAGGTTAAAGTAAAGGAAGGCAACCGCGAGCGTCTACAGGCGTACGAAGGTGTGGTTATCGGTAAGCGTAACCGTGGCCTGAACTCTGCCTTCACTGTGCGTAAGATCTCCCACGGTGTGGGCGTAGAGCGTACTTTCCAGACTTTTAGTGCCCAGGTTGACAGCATCACTGTAAAACGTCGTGGTGACGTTCGTCAGGCCAAGCTGTACTACTTGCGTGAACTGTCTGGTAAGGCTGCACGTATCAAGGAAAAGTTGGCTAAGCGCGAAGCTTAATTCACCTTTTTCTGTAGGTCGAGCTTCAGCCCGACATGTCGGCCTAAAGGCCGACCTACAATATGCCAGATGGCCCCCAAATGGGGCGGTTAGGGCGTACGCGAAAGAACCCGCTTAGGCGGGTTTTTTGTGTTTATTAAGACCAAAATCGTAGGAAAAAAGTGGTTATTTTGCCCCTAAAAGCGTACAATTGGTCAACCGGGAAGCATGGTCATTGGGACTGATGTGATGCCCGGTTTTTTTGTGTTTGAAGTGAACCTTTTTTGGGTGTGTCGCCACACAGATAGTTGACACACCAGGAGCATAGATAGATCCATGAGTGGTGCAAATCGCTGGTTGTTACCAGATGGTGTAAAGGAAGTATTGCCGCCGGAAGCCGGTCGCATCGAAAGCCTGCGCAGAAAGCTTTTGGATCTGCATCATAGCTGGGGCTATGACATGGTTATGCCTCCGCTAATTGAATTTATTGAGTCCTTGCTGACCGGTACAGGCAATGACTTGGATGTGGAAACCTTTAAGGTCATTGACCAGCTTACCGGCCGTACCATGGGTATCCGTGCCGATATTACCCCGCAGGTAGCGCGTATTGATGCCCATAGCCTAGGAGCCCAGGGTGTAAACCGCCTGTGTTATTCCAATACCGTATTACATACCTCACCTTCGAACCCTCTGGCTTCTCGCAGCCCGCTGCAAGTCGGCGCTGAGTTGTATGGTCACGAAGGTCTTGATAGTGACCTGGAAATCATCAGCTTGATGCTAGAGAGTATTACTCATGTCGGTGTTGATGCGCCCTTGACCTTGGATCTTGGTCACGTGGGGATTTACAAGGGCCTGCTGGACAGCATGCTGTTAACTGCCGAGCAACAGCAACAACTGTTTGCCTTGCTACGTACCAAGTCGGTTGCTGACATTGATGCTTTTGTGGCCCAGTTGGCTATCTCGGCTAAACAGCAGCAGATGCTGCATGAATTGGCGCGCTTGTATGGTGGTATTAGTGTGCTTGATCGTGCTGCTGAGGTGTTTGCTGATGCTGGTGACGAAGTGCTTGCTGCAGTAGCCTATTTGCAAGATTTAGCACAGGCCGTAGAGCTGCGTTTCCCAAATGTCACCTTGTACTTTGATCTGGCCGAGCTGCGCGGCTATGAATACCACACTGGGGTGGTGTTTGCTGCGTTAACGCCAGTATTTGGTCAGCCCATCGCCAAGGGCGGCCGCTATGATGACATTGGCAAGGTGTTTGGTCGTGCTCGCCCAGCCACTGGCTTTAGTGCCGATTTAAAGATTCTAGCTGAGCTGTCCGCCGTTGAAGCCAGTCAAGCGCAAAGCGTGCTGGTACCAAGCCAGTCAGGCTTAAGCCCAGAGCAATGTCAGGCTCTGTGGCAAAAACAAACCCAATTACGCAATCAGGGTTACCGTGTGGTTACCATCCTGGATGCAGAAGAATCCGCTAAGGGTGCGCGTCAGTTAAACTGGCGTGATGCTGCTTGGCATCTTGATTAATCTTTCTTAACGAAATATTCCGAGCATATTATTATGGGAAAAAATGTCGTAGTGCTGGGCACCCAATGGGGTGACGAAGGCAAGGGCAAAATTGTTGATTTGCTGACCGATCAGGCGAATGCTGTTGTGCGTTTCCAGGGTGGCCACAATGCTGGTCATACACTGGTAATTGGCGGTGAAAAGACTGTTCTTCACCTGATACCATCAGGTATCCTGCGTGATAACGTAACCTGCTACATTGGTAACGGTGTGGTTGTGGCTATGGATGCTTTGTTGAAAGAGATCAAACAGCTAGAAGAACGTGATGTACCTGTTAGCGAGCGTCTGCGTATCTCCACTGCTTGTCCATTGATTCTGCCTTACCATATTGCTCTGGATAACGCTCGTGAAGTAGCCCGTGGTGATGCCAAGATTGGCACCACAGGTCGTGGCATTGGCCCCGCCTACGAAGACAAGGTTGCGCGTCGCGGCTTGCGTCTGGGGGATCTGCTAGATGAACAGCGTTTTGCCGAGAAGCTAAAGGAAATCATGAAGTACCATAACTTCGTGCTAGAAAACTACTACCGTGCCAAGCCACTGGACTTTGACACAGTATTGCAAGAAGCCCTTGCGCAAGCAGAAGTGGTTAAGCCGCTACTGTGTGATGTGACTGCCAAGCTGCATGACCTGCGTCGGGCCGGGGAAAATATCATGTTTGAAGGTGCGCAAGGCACCTTGCTTGATATCGACCATGGTACCTATCCATTTGTAACCTCTTCCAACACCACTGCTGGTGGTACGGCCACGGGTTCCGGTTTTGGTCCTCTGTACTTGGATTACATCCTGGGTATTACTAAGGCTTACACCACCCGTGTGGGTTCAGGTCCCTTCCCAACGGAACTGTTTGATGACGTTGGTTTAGGCTTGGCTACTCGAGGCCACGAATTTGGTGCCACCACAGGCCGCCCACGTCGTTGTGGTTGGTTTGATGCTGTTGCTTTAAAGCATGCCATTCAGATCAACTCAGTATCTGGTATCTGCCTGACTAAGTTAGACGTGCTAGATGGTATGGATGAAATCAAACTCTGCGTTGACTACGTGGATGCCCAAGGTAACTCTGTACCTTGCCCAAGCGATAGTGAAGGTTTTGCAGCCGTAACTCCGGTTTATGAAAGCATGCCAGGTTGGAGCGAATCCACTTTGGGTGCCCAAAGTGAAGATCAGTTGCCGCAAACAGCACTGAATTATATCGCTCGCATTGAAGAGCTGATTGGTGCACCTGTCGACATCATTTCCACAGGCCCTGATCGCGTGGAGACAATCGTTAAGCGTCACTCTTTCGGTGCATAATAGTCCACTTTAAAGATACGTTAAAAAGCAGCCTAAGGGCTGCTTTTTTTGTGCCTTTTGATTTTGCCCAAATAGATTCAGTATTCTAATGGTATAGTTAAACAAAGTTTATTTTGTGGAATTCTACTATGGCCTTGGATTTATACACTGCAGGGCAAACTCGTGAGCTAGATCGTTTAACCATTGCAGATGGCAAAGTACCTGGTTATGCACTCATGTGTGCGGCAGGAGGTTTTGCCTGTGAGCAGTTACAACAGCAGTGGCCGGAGTGCCATAGCATACTTG
>JAERSU010000172.1 GCA_016845445.1 Oceanospirillaceae bacterium
GGTTTTGAAAATAAATTAATATACGTCTAGATTTATTCTGCATACTACCAACAGGTTCACCAAAGCCTTCTCTATTTGCCAGAAGAAAAAACGTACTCACTTCCGATCCCAATGGATAGATTTTAAGCAGTGCCTTTTCAGCCTCTTCCGCTGTGCGATATTTCTCAAAATAAAAACCTTCTTTCTTCTGATATTGGTAGTAACGCCAAAACTTGGAGTCGTAAGTAAGAAAAGCACCAATGATCAGACAGAGACTTACCACTGTTGTCAGTACTATGCGCATCAATCGACTAAAAAGCCGGCCCCAAGTTTCCCTTGGTATGGAGTCAGTTGTGTTATTGGATCTGCTAAATTTCTCCATCATTAGTCTCCTAATGCCCGTTTAAGGAATTTCTAAAGCAAAATCAGTTAATGTATATACAGCGCATGAAGCCAAGATTTTCGCCATCAGGACTAGGTTTGTCTTAGGGCTCAATTGGTAAGCCAAGTAGCCTCTCCCCAAGGATCATTTTCAAAATTACTTAAATACAACTGACGCAACATCATGTTGCGGTCTCTTTGCTCTTCAAAATCCCAATTACTATTCTCAATTGTCCAGTTGAATGTACCAATATTTATAACTTTGGCCGCCAGCAATGTGGCTTTACGGTTAACTGTGTAGGAATAGGTTTGCTGCAAATTAGAATGCTTTTTAATAACCTGTAATTTCACGATCTCAACTTCTTGGTTGGCACGACCTAATAGGTAAAATAAACCTTCTTTTCCCGTTGTTGTGGTTTTAATAGGTCCCTCATCAATACGATATAAAACCTTGATACCACTTGATTTGTTACCATTCATAAATGCTGTCTTACCAGTGATTCCATGAGCCTGGTAGATTATTTGACCAACTAATAAAGCGTTGTGTCCTTCTGGTGGTTGCAATGGAGCTTGTTTACAGCCGACAAGAAAACCCATCAACCCAACTAAGCAAAGTATCTTGATAGTGAGAATACGCATATCCAGTTCTCCTTTCGGTAGTATCACTAGTTATCTTTTGATTACTTTTATCATATTTGAAAATATAAACCATCAACCAAAGCTTGCCGACGTTGTGCTGGCACTGAGCCTACCTAAGACCGTTATCCATAACAGCGTACATTGCATACCTGCATTCCTTTGCAGATGCTAAGGTGACCCAGGCCAACACTGCCGAATAACATCGGCACTATCACTATATAATCTGTGGTTTAAGTACAACATCCCCTAAACAAGGGGTATTACATTGAAAACTGACAATCTTTTTTTCAACCTTCAATCTCACAATAACTCACAAGGAACCAGCTATATCAGGTGAAGGGAGACAGCCGCTGCTGTGGCTTCTGCCCGGTTATGTAGATTTAATTTTCTATAAATATTTTTCACATGGTCAGATACTGTGTGCGAACTAATATGCAGTATCTCTGCTGTCTGTTTAACATTTTGCCCTTTAGCAATGAATGTTAGAATTTGCAGCTCTCGTCTAGTGAGCGGATTTTTCTCAATTGAGTCCTTGGTAGTTCCAGGTAGATCTGCGGTGCGAAAATAGGCTAGTACCGATTGCGCGATGCTGGCTGATAGCGGTGGCCGGCCCTGTAAGGCATCGTCTAGGAAATTTGCTAGTTCCTTTTTTGAATGGCCTTTTAACAGGTATCCACTGGCTCCTGCTTTTAACGCTTCAAACAAATAATACTCTTCGTCAAATATGGTGGTTACGATGATAATTGGACAGCGTTGCTGATTGACCATTTGGCGTATTAAATCCAAGCCAGATCCATCGGGTAGGCCTATATCAATCAAAGCCATATTAAAAGTCCTTTCTGCAAGCAGCACTTCTGCCTGATTTAAACTGGCTGCATGATTGATTGTCGCTTGGGGATACTGTTGTTGAACCACCTCTAATAACACCTGGGCTGCATCCCAATGATCTTCCACAATCAGAACGCGTTTTATAAGTTTATTATGACAAGATAAGGTCATATTAACATTCCAAAGGTATGCTGATGGTGGCTTGCGAACCGGCCTGTTGGTGCCACAACAGATGGCCATCCAATTCTGCAACACGTTGATTAATGTGTAATAAACCATTGCCCGCTTGCACCTGTTCAGGCAAAAATCCTTGGCCATCGTCGGCAACGATCAACGTTAAGTGGGTGGGGGTGGCGCTTAGTTGCATGACAATGTTGGTTGCCTGGGCATGGCGCACGGCATTTGATAGCAGCTCTCGGGTGATGTTGAGTAGGTTAATGTAAATCAATGGGCCAATTGTGGTATGTGTAGACTTTATGGTGTCCCGCCAATCTATTTCGATACCGGCGTGCTGAGCAAATAGCTCAGCCATTTCCTTTAAGTTAATCGCCAATATCCCCATCGTCGTTGGCTGGGGCTTCAACGAGCGGATTATTTGCTTAAGTTGCACCATTAAAGATTGCGCTAATTGGCGTGATTTATCGTCCTTTACAGCATAGATTAACGACAATAACTGATGCCCCATGTGATCGTGCAAATCCCGGCGAATGCGTTGCCGTTCTTGCTCCCTACCTGCACCAAAGGCTTGGCGAAATTCCACAATTTGCTTGTGTAAAAACTGCAAGGTAATCACCAGCTCCTGATCATGGGGATAGAATAACCTTGTACCTTGCTCAGCATATTCCAATTGCAGGCCTGGCAGGCCATCGCTTGCAGCTATCAGTAACACCTGCCCTTCTCTATCCACGGTAGTGTGTTGTTGATGGCTGAGTTCATGCACTGCTATGGGGTTAAATAACTGACACAAAAGCCGCTGCCAGCGTTGAGAAAGTTGCGTGCTATCAAGCTGGGTTTGCGCAAACAGTTGTTCTACGCCCTCATGCAGCAAGGCCGCATAATGTTGGTTGCGTTTTTTTTGCTCTCTTTGCACAAGCAGGTAGCGCAGGGGTAAATATCCCCAGATTAAACCTACCACAACAATTAATATGGCGACTTGTGGCGTTGCCTGCAGCAGGTAAACAAGCACCATATCGACAACCAAAAACATCAGTGTGGCTAAGCACCATTGCCAGGTGTGGGCTAAATAGGTTTCATTATTGAGTAACCTGAATCGGCCAATCAGTACGAACATGAGGGCGTAACTGATAAAAATAACTGGCCAGGTCCAGGCTCTAGTAAGCAAAGGTTGCAAGTTGAAGTACATTGGCCCCATGTACAACACAAGATAGATAGTTGGCCCCAGTAACCAGGCGCTAATCACCCAATAGGTCTGCATGCGAGCTAAAGGTTGAGCAGCACTTTTTAGCCACTGATAAACAATGGTGGCTAACAGCAACACAAAGGCCAACAATATGCCCCGGTATAGTTGTAGATCGGCAACGAACAATAGTTGTTGGGAAAAGTTCACTCCAGTAAGCCAGTTACTAGCAAAAGCGTTACCTATTAACATCAAGCCTACTACTATCAAGCCATTACGCAACACCTTGGCATAGTAAAGACGCCGGGGAAAATATAGCAAGACGCTAATCCCAAATACTAGAAATAGAAAATGACCGAGAATAAATAACCAATGCAGGCACCAGTGTAGCAGTGGATGAAACAACACGCCTTGCAGTTCGCTCAATCCAGAGGTAACCGCTAGGATAAAAAAACCTAAGCCACTAAGCATCAAACAGTGTGCCTCTGGTTTTTGCGGGTGCCACACCCACAACACCAAACCCAACAACCAACCCGCACAGCCAAACAACAATGGCATTAAAAAATTAACCGTTATTAAGTCAACGCCAAGTGGCTGCATGGTGATTCTATGCTGATTAGCCGTTACCAGTTGTGCTCCTACTTGGTGCCAATGACGGTATAACCGGGTTTGATCAATATAGTAATCACGTTTTAACTCATAATCGTCTCGACGCTGTAAGGTATTGGCTGGAAATAAGCGACGATATAAAGGCATGTCAATGCCATCAGGTATGGCTATAGCAATCAGTTCATCTCCAGAACGAAGACCTTGCATGTGTAATAGAGGATCAACTCTATCAATAACCAGCTTATCGTCTTCACTGGCTACTAACGTAAATCCTAAAGTAGACTGTTGCAGAACAATCAACAACAATGCCAGCAGTAACAATAGCACCGTTGAAATATACACACTGATTAATTGACGCGGGCTTTGCACCTGAATTCAACACCTGACAGCTGATATAAAAACACTAATAAACCCTCTAACAAGGCTAAATTAATGTGCGAAGAATCTATATCAGATTAATTGTAGTCTAGACTGGCTGTTTTGCAGGGTTAGAGGTTTTATTGCACTGCATTGAATAATAGTGTCTGTGCGCTAAGCCTAGTATAGACACGCATATACACATCGAGTTGGCACACGATGGGCAAGTGTAGTAACAATTTTGGCAAGAAAAGAAGTGGTGGGTGATGACGGGATCGAACCGCCGACCCTCTGCTTGTAAGGCAGATGCTCTCCCAGCTGAGCTAATCACCCACTTTAGGGACCATTACCGCCAGAGCGGTATCAGTGAGCTGCGTATTATATAGATATATTCTGGCTGGTCAATGCAAAAAACCATAAATTTCAATGTTTTTAGCAAACCACACGGACTGTAAAAATCCCTATATAACGCTATAATAAACGGTGTAATTCGGCCTAATTGAATAACAAGGAACAACTATGGTTATTAAACCTCGCGTACGTGGCTTTATGTGTATCACTACTCATCCAACGGGATGTGAAGCCAACGTTAAGAGCCAAATCGACTATGTCAAAAACAATGGCCCATTAAACAATGGCCCCAAGAAAGTATTGGTTATTGGTGCATCCACCGGCTACGGCCTAGCTTCGCGCATCACCGCAGCCTTTGGTGGTGGCGCTGACACCCTTGGCTTGTTCTTTGAAAAAGAAGGCACTGAGAAAAAACCCGGTACCGCTGGCTGGTACAACTCCGCCGCTTTCCATAAGTTCGCTGAAGCAGAAGGTTTGTATGCCAAAAGTATCAACGGTGATGCCTTCTCTGATGAAGTAAAACAGCTCACCATTGACACTATCAAAGCCGATCTTGGTCAGGTAGACATGGTGGTGTATAGCCTGGCCTCCCCGCGCCGCCAGCACCCAAAGACTGGCGAAGTACACACCTCTACCCTTAAGCCAATCGGCAAAGATGTGGTACAACAAGGTGTAGACACCGACAAGGGCATTATTAAAGAGTTCAGCATCGAAGCGGCCAATCAAGATGAAATCGACAATACCGTGGCGGTAATGGGTGGTGAAGACTGGCAGATGTGGATCGATGCCTTGGATGCCGCTGGCGTACTAGCCCCAGGTTGCCAAACCACTGCCTTTACCTACGTGGGTGAAAAAGTAACCCGTGATATCTACTGGGATGGCACCATTGGTGCCGCCAAGAAAGACTTGGATAAGAAGGTACTGGATATCCGCAACACCATGGCCAAGCATGACGGCGATGCGCGCGTATCCGTATTAAAGGCCGTCGTTACCCAAGCCAGTGCGGCCATTCCTGTTATGCCTCTATACCTAGGCCTGCTGTTTAAGGTCATGAAAGAAGAAGGCACCCATGAAGGTTGTATTGAGCAACTCGACTTATTGTTCCGAGAAAGTCTGTGTGGCGACAAGCCCTACATGGATGAGGAAGGTCGTTTACGCGCTGACTACAAAGAAATTGAACCTCACGTACAGCGTAAGGTGGAAGATCTATGGGCGCAAATCAATGATGACAACCTGGATCAAATTAGTGATATGAAAGGCTATAAAGAAGAGTTCTTACGCCTCTTCGGCTTTGGTATTGACGGTGTCGACTATGATGCCGATGTTAGCCCAGTAGCCAAGATTAATGCCTTAATCAGTGCTTAATCTATAATTACTAGATGAAAGCCAGTAACGCCTTAGCCAAACCTAGATTGCCACTGGGTCAAATAGCCATTGCCCTGGTGGCAATTAGCCTGGCTAATGCCTATTACTGGCTGGTTACCAGCCACACCAGTGTCAATACCTCCAGTGTAAAACTTGCCACCATTGGCGCCTTGGTATACATGCTACCGAGAAGACAGTGGCGCTACACCCTGCCTTGCATTGCCCTATTTCAAATAATCGCGAGCCAGTTATTGGGCCTTGATGACAACAGCTTACTGGTGGATTTATTCACCCTTATGGGTGGATTTTGCATGGGGTATATCCCCAAATTCATGACCAAATTGTGGAGTCCAAAAGACTTCGATGGTTATGTTTACAAGTTTTTCCCGGCCGTCGTTCCGGCTTTCCTAGCCTACATTATCAGCATGCTGGTGTTACATGTATTGCGTTATGGCAATGATTTCCTGCTGCACCTAGAAAGCTTTAGTGACGTGCTCAGGCACCTGCATTTGCTGGAGTTCACCATTACTGGGCAAGTCATGTTTGCCGTTTTATTGTTTATGCAGGTACCTCACTTTCTCAGTACTGCCATGCGCCAGCGCTACCTAGGCATGTTGCTATGGCCAAGTATCCATCTGGGCCTACTCTACCTTTTTCCGGGTAATTACCTACTACCTATCGTGGCATTGGTGATCACCATATATCTCTACGGTACACCGGCTGTAGCCCTAGCCACCGTTTCGGCTGCCAGCCTTGCACCCTTTAACCTAGCCATGGATGGCGGCATGTTTATCCAACAATCCGACTTTGCCATCTACGCCACCATTGTTTTCTGTGTGGGTATGACGGCACTGGTACGGGATGGTTTTGTTTACGCTGCTCAACAAGGCAAACCCTTTACCTTGTTCCTGTCACAATCCGGCAAGATCGGCCTAACCATGGTATCGCCAGAAGTCGATAGTTTACGCTCCAAATTAGAACTACAAAGTGAAGAAATCACGCAAGCCAACAAAGACCTAGAACAGAAGAATGCCAAGCTGTTTAACCTCACCAAATCCCTCGAATTGCAAAAGCAGACCTATAAGCATCTCGTGGAAATTGATGAACTTACCAACCTGAAATCCAGACGCTTTTTTGCCAATCAGATGGCGGACGGGGTACGCAATCGGCCCTTCTCTTTGTTGATGATCGACCTTGATAATTTTAAAAGCGTGAATGATATTTATGGCCACCATGCCGGTGATTTATTACTAAAATCCTGTGCCAAAATATTCCATCACGCCTGCGATGAGCTCAGCTTTGCCGCCCGCTTAGGAGGTGAAGAATTTTGCATCGCCTTGCATGGCCGTGATATGGAAGAAGCGGTGAAATTTGCCGACGGCATACGTCTACAAATTGCCAAAACAGTCATTCATCTCCACAACGTGGAAATATCCCGCAGTATCAGCATCGGCATTGCTAACTTGGGCATAGATGACCAGCTAAAAGACGTCATGAGTCAGGCTGACGCGGCCCTCTACCAAGCCAAAGAAGCTGGCAAGAACTGCATCCGTGTGGCAGACCAGGCCTTTATCGACAACTGGAATCAGGAACGCAAAGCGCCCAAACTGGATGCCATCATAAGCGGCTTGGAAAACAACGAATTTGTTTATTACCTGCAACCCATCTGTGACATAGAGTCAGGCCGCATTTTAGGCTTCGAAGCCCTCATGCGCTGGGAGCGGCCCGATGGCAGTGTGCTGGCACCTAAGGATTTTATTGAAACAGTGCTATCTCGCCCAGTTTATGCCCTGTTTAAAAAGATCAGCAAACAGCAGGTGCTGCCCATCATGCAGAAACTTCAGCAACTGGATAAAAACTATTATCTATCCATCAACGCTGACAGCACCTTCTTCCACACCTCGCGTTACGTTACCGACATTGTTAATCAAATGAAAAACGCCGGTGCCGATGCCAATAAGTTGATCATTGAATTACCGGAAACTGCGCAGATTCATAACCAGCAGCTAGTATTGCAAAACGTCAACTATCTGCGTGAGCAAGGCATTCGCATCGCCTTGGATGATTTTGGCATGGAGCACTCCAATATGGACCGTATCCGTGACATTCCTGCTGATTTTGTAAAAATAGACCGTAGCTTCATTATTGACCTGCAGCAAAACCCTCGTTCAACTTCCATAGTGCGTGCCCTGGTGGGTATGTCCACGGAATTAGACTTTGACATCATCGCCGAAGGTATTGAAGAGCAGGAACAGGCAGAGGCGTTAAAAGCAGCGGGGGTTACCAAAGCCCAAGGCTACTTCTATGGTGAGCCCAAACCCATGAGCCATTGGATTGCAGCACAGCACGATTAGCAAATCACGTTCCATAGCTAATAATGTTATTAACCATTGGCATAATTAGTATTTAAACCAAATTCAACTTGAAAATCCGTTGCCTTGACCACTGGTGCTATCGCTCCATTCACTTTGGGTAGTTCAACGATATTGTATTTTGCCAAGGTATGTAAGGTTCTAGAAAGATTGGCCTTCTTACGATGACTAAGCTTTTCAAGCTCAGTAAGGGAATGAGGTTGGTATTTGGCAATTAGCTTTAACAACTGTTGATTTTCGCTACTTAATACTTGGGCAACGGATTTAATAGATTCAAACCAAACTTTAGGTTCATCTTCCCTCACTTTATACTGCCCTTTTGCGATAGCTACTGTGCGCTTGATATAGTCTTCTTTCGAGATAATACCAATTTTTAGAACTGAGTTACTCACCTTACCAACTCCTCGATTGCCTCTTCAACCCCTTGCCAAAAATCCACTATTAATTGACCTGCAGACTCAAATTCGTAATTAAATACTAAATTCCGCTTATGCATATGATCCCAAGTATATTTCTTAGCACCGTATTTTTTTCTTGTTGGTTTAATAGCATGTGCATTATCAATTCCATATATGCGAAGATTATGAGCATCATGCAACGTCAACGAATATCGAATTCCATGAGGTATTTCTGTGCTAGGAGAGACCTGCCAAACTTCGAACTTAGTCCAAAAACCATTGTCCATTGGAAATACTTCGCCATCCAGAGACAGTAATGCATCTAATCCATGATCTATCATTACGCCATCCCAAAGTTATCATTTGATGATAACTCTATAACTCCATACGATCAAGGTATCGAAAAATTGTTTATAAGGTTCTGAAAGCTTAGATTACTGCGCTTTAAATTCCATTGTTAAGTGCAAAAAACTTAGAAAAAATAGCGCCGATCATGCAGATCAGGGTACAGATGCGCCACCTCATCTGCATAACCATTAAATAGCAGGGTATCTTGACGACCAAATTTGCCAATAACGCGTTCCGTAGCCTGGGACCAGCGTGGGTGATCAAAGGCTGGGTTCACATTAGCGTAAAACCCGTATTCCCTTGGGTTTTGGCGCCACCAGGTATTACGTGGCATCTCCTCAACTAAATCAATGCGGACAATGGATTTGGCGTATTTAAAGCCATATTTCCACGGCACAACCAGCCTTATGGGTGCACCTGTTTGCTGCTCCAGAGGTTGGTCATAAATACCCGTGGCCAGCAGGCTTAATGGGTGCATGGCTTCAGCCATGGTTAAACCTTCGATATAGGGGCCACCTGCCCAGTTGGCATTGGGCATTTGCTGTTCATCATGCAAGGTTTCAAAGCGCACGTACTTGGCACTACTATTGGGTTTAGCCGCTTGGATTACCTTGGCTAAAGCAACGCCATTCCACGGAATAACCATGGACCAGGCTTCGACACAACGAAAACGGTAGATGTGGTTTTCTATATCGTGCTCCCCGTGGATGTCAGCGATGTCATAAGTACCAGGATTATCCGCGCCCTCACCGCCTATTTGTACACTCCATGGTGAGGTAATTAAGGTTTTTGGCGCTTCTGAAGGTGCGGTTTTAGAAAAGCCAAACTCATAGTAGTTGTTGTAGCTATTGATAATATCTAGTTTTGTGGGTGTCAGTCCTGTGGCTTGGTTATCTTGATCGATACTGGCTTGAGGCATAGCACTTACGTCTGCAGCGCTATTGTCAGCGGCAAAAGCATAATGCACTGCTGGTATGGCCAAGCTCCCAATACCTAAAGCAATCATACGTCGACGCTGACGAAATACCTGTTCTGGGGTAATTTCTGATGATTTAATCCGCATAACGCCACCTCCACACCAGCAGCACAATAAACACACTGATTAATAACATTGGCTGCCATTCAGGTAGTTTTTGCGCCATAAAATAATGCCCCAGCGCCATACCAAGTGCCGGATAAATCAAGGTATGTATGAAGCGCCAGTACTGATAACCGCGCCAGCGCTGAGCCTTTCTATTAGAGCTTGCAGCCAATACTTTCAATAAAGCAAAGCTTATGATGCCCAGCCAAATAAATAGATTACCCACAATCTCTTGCCACATGCCCCGCCAATCAAAGGCAAATTCAAGACTGATCCACACCAGCACATGCACACAGGCGAAAGCAAAGGCCCATAGACCCGTAACACGCCGCAAGGGTATGTAGACCCGCCATGCAGGCCGTAAACGCGTCACAGGGGTAAAACAAAGGCTTAGCAACAACAAATAAAGACTCCAGCGGCCGCTAGCATCGCGCAGCTCAGTCACCAGATCAGCACCAGCAACAGCCTCCTGCACCATCCACACCAGAACAACTAGTAGGGCAAGATGTAAAGCTAAGCGTAAGGCAGCTTGTGGCATAGAGACTCCCGCTGATTAGTCACATCTATAACTATACGCAGGAAATGGAAAAAAACAGAAGAATTTACAAAATGTTTACTTTTCTACAGACGTAAAAAAAGCGCATCTAAGCGCTTCGTTGCAAGAAATGGCTTCACTACCGGGATGTACTCATAACGCCGCTGCCTTCGGCGTTATGCCCCTACGGGCGCCTGGCGGCGGTACAAACGCTTGGACGCGTTTGTCGACCCGCTTCGCGGCTTCTCATCGTGTACTTATTTTAGGCACAAAAAAACCGCAATTAAGCGGCATCTTTCAAGAAATGGCGGAACGGACGGGATTCGAACCCGCGACCCCCGGCGTGACAGGCCGGTATTCTAACCAGCTGAACTACCGCTCCGCTATCTTGACTTGGTACACGTGGTGGGTGATGACGGGATCGAACCGCCGACCCTCTGCTTGTAAGGCAGATGCTCTCCCAGCTGAGCTAATCACCCAGTGTACGTAGGTTCAGTTTTCAGGCCAGTTCAAGGGAACCTGAAAAAAGTGGCGGAACGGACGGGATTCGAACCCGCGACCCCCGGCGTGACAGGCCGGTATTCTAACCAGCTGAACTACCGCTCCGCAGTCCTTGTTTGCTCAGCAGCTTGCTGCGTTGCATTCAAGTGCTGCGCATTTTAATGATTTTCACCGCCTTGTCAAACCTTTAAAAGAAAAAAAACCGTTTTTTTTCAACTTTTTAGTAATTGATTAAAAAGCAACCAGCTATCCAATAACAGGGCCAAAAATGGCTGTTTTTTTAACTATCAACAAGTTGGCGCAGTTTACCTTGCGGAACCTTTACTATTTGGTAGACTCAAACCATAGCAACTGTAATTCAACCTGCACGAGGAGCATCTATGTCCCGCCTACTTATCGCCACACTGGCCAGCCTTGCCCTTCTTAGCGGCTGTGCTTTAAGCCCTCAAGTCGTCAATATCACCCCACAAGCCACGGTTTCTGGTCCCGCTTACGGGCAAGGCCGCGGAGTTAACGTCACCGTGATCGATAAGTTACCTAGCCGTACGCTTGGTAGCCGTGGTGGTGTCTACAGCGAAACCAGCACCATCACCATCAACAATGACCTAGCCGCAGCTGTGCAAATAACCGCCGAGCACGCTCTACAGCAATTGGGCTTTAGCAATACCAGCTCAGCCACCCCAGCCGACATCACCATCAGTATAGAAGCCCTCACCTACGACAGCCATGTAAAGAGCCTTATCTATCATGTCGACGTTGAAGCCATGGTCAAGGTCACCACCAATATTAATGGCAGCATTCATGAAGGCAACTATCGCACCCAAGGTAGCCACCAATTTGGTCAGGCTCCCGATGAAGGAAAAAATGCCGATGTTATCAATAAGTTACTTAGCGACACATTAGACCGTGCTTTCTCGGATATGAATCTAGCTAAATTTATGCTGCAAAATCCCTAACCTAATCCGCTTCAAAATCCAAGGCCACGGAATTAATGCAATAACGCAAGCCCGTGGCCGTTGGGCCATCATCAAACACATGACCTAAATGAGCTTGGCAATGGCTACATGTCACTTCCATACGAATCATGCCATGGCTATAATCCTGATGCTCGTCAATCTCCCCTAGTTTGCTGTCAAAGCTTGGCCAACCACAGCCGGCATTAAACTTGCTGGCGCTGCTAAACAAAGGCTTGCCACAGCAGTGGCACCCATAAACACCCGTTGCAAAATGTTGATCATAGCGTCCGCTAAAGGGCCTTTCTGTACCTTTCTGACGACACACATGAAAAGCCTCGGGCGACAGCAGTTGCTGCCAGTCTTGTTCCTGCATGGAAGTTACATCTACTGTCTTTTTAGTCACTTGCTGAACCTTTTCATAAGTAAAATTAACCAACATCATAACGAATATTACGTTTTTTGCATAAACATGTCTCATTTAGAAATTGATTAATTTTTTCTTGTACGTATGATTAGCTTTTATTATCACGATTAGGGGAAGACTTGCATGTCCCAAGTGCGCAAATCCAACAAGCTAAACAATGTCTGTTATGACATCCGTGGCCCCGTGCTGGACGAAGCCAAGCGTCTGGAAGACGAAGGCAGCCGCATCATCAAACTCAACATTGGTAACCCTGCCCCTTTCGGCTTTGATGCGCCCGAAGAGATTATGCAGGACGTTATCCACAATCTACCGAATGCACAGGGTTATTGTGATTCCAAAGGCCTATTTGCAGCACGCAAAGCGGTCATGCATGAATGCCAACGCAAGCGCATTGCCAATGTCACCATAGAAGATATTTACATTGGTAATGGTGTCAGTGAAATGATTGTCATGGCCATGCAAGCGCTACTTAATTCCGGCGATGAAATCCTCATTCCATCGCCCGATTACCCACTGTGGACCGCTGCTGTGGCCCTTTCTGGTGGCAGTCCAGTGCATTATCGTTGTGATGAAAGCAACGATTGGCAGCCTGATTTAGAAGACATAGAAAGCAAAATCAGCCCTCAAACCAAGGGCATTGTGGTGATTAACCCCAACAACCCTACCGGTGCGGTGTACAGCAAGGAAACCTTGGAAGCCATTGTTGAGCTTGCTCGTAAACACAACCTCATCATCTACGCCGATGAGATTTATGACAAGATCGTCTACGATGAAACCAAAGCCATTCCTTTGGCAAGCCTAGCTGATGATGTGCTCTTTGTTAGCTTTAACGGCCTGTCAAAAACCTATCGTGCCGCAGGCTTCCGTTCCGGCTGGATGGTGCTTTCTGGTGCCAAGCACCGCGCCAAGGATTACATTCAGGGCCTCGACATGCTGGCCAGCATGCGTTTGTGCGCCAATGTACCGTCCATGCATGCTATCCAAACCGCACTGGGTGGTTACCAAAGTATCAATGAGTTAATAACCGCAGATGGCCGTCTGGTTCGCCAACGGGACCTTGCTCACCAGATGTTAACGGCCTTACCCGGGGTAAGCTGCTATAAACCTAAAGGGGCGCTCTATCTGTTCCCTCGTCTAGATCCTGAGGTATACCCTATTGATAACGATGAAAAGTTTGCTTTTGGCTTGTTGTCCCAGCAGAAGGTGCTAGTGGTACAAGGCTCGGGCTTTAACCTTAACGATCACAACCACTTCCGGGTGGTATTTTTACCTCACGAGGAACAAC